>JAIBCG010000011.1 GCA_019694295.1 Saprospiraceae bacterium | reverse complement strand
AAAAATACCCTAATGGCAGGTGGTACATTGCGAGTAATAGACCGCGAAACCTTGGTAGGTCTGTTGCTCGGGGCTAAATTCGGGGCACTGAGTCTGTACTACAACTATGATGTTTCATTCCAACAGACACAACGCTATCATTCGGGTGCTCATGAGTTTTCTGTAGGTTTCGAATTTGCCGGAAAGAAAAAAATGGATGCGCAGGAAGAAGAAAAGAAAATGATGGAAGCCAATCCGCCTATGCCGGCTAAGTAATCCAATATTCTGGCAGCTTCCCGGATATGAAAGAAAGGAAGCTGCCAAAATTTTTTATCAAAAAACATATTTTTTTTCAATATATTAAAAATTAGCATACTTTTTGCATAATAAAAATATCACAAGTAAAAACCGAAAACACTACCAAGTATATTAAGAACATACGTGAGACTGTCCCAAAACCGTAAAACAAACCCAGGGAATATTTAATTCCCTTCCTTCAGGACGACTCGCTTTCTACTGCAAACCACAACATTCGTTGTATCCTGACATTCCTGCACATTGTAACATCTGAGACTTTCGGCTTTAATGTAATTGTCATTAGAGAGAAGCAACCAGAACCTACACATGTTAAGTTAGCCAGTAAGAAAAGACTATAATCCAAAAACCAAAATTCGTCCCATGAAAAATTATCCGCTTAAACTAGCCGATGCTTTCCAGCACGACTTGAGAAATGTGCCAATCCTCGTGCAGTGGAGAAGGATATTTAACCCGAACCAACCACTATTATTTATCTTCGGTATATTGCTGAGTATTTCAGCCAATAAGCTTCATGCCCAGTGCAACTTAAACTGCATTCAGCAAGTGCAGGTAGCGCTCAATGAGGGAGGCATTGCTCAGATAACACCTGATTTGCTGCTGACGCAATATCCGGTACCTGGTTGTAGTACGAATATTTCAATAGAAATAAAGGATAAAGACGGAAATATTTACCCAAATACACTCACGTGCAATGAGTTGGGTAAAACATTCACTGTTAAGGTTACTGACCAGTCTAATGGTAATTATTGTTCATCAAGCCTTAGTCTCATAGACCAGATCAAACCTCAAATTATTCCCGTCAATCTAGCCATATTTTGTTCTGACCCCACATCGCCAGATCTGTTGGGCTACCCGACTGTGACTGACAATTGCGGTAGCATTGGCTCAGACAAGCTAAGTTATACCGATGCATATATTGATATGTCATGTAAAACAATCATCAATGGCCAGGAAATAACCGGTCAAATATTTCGTACCTGGTCAGTAACGGATACTTCCGGTAACTTCGCCACAGCTCTGCAGGTAATCAGCTTGAAAAGAGCTAAAATTGAGGACATCGTTTTTCCGCCTAACCATGATGGTGTCAGTGCGCCAAAACTGGATTGTGCTGATGACCCGAATGATTTGAAAAAAACCGGTGTTCCTACCATTAACGGATTTTCAATCACTAATGGTGCTGCATGCGAATTGTTCGTACAGCATTCTGACAATGTTTATAATACTTGTGTCAACGGAAGTTATTCTATACTCCGAACCTGGACAGTAGTTGATTACTGTGTTGACACCTTCAAAATATATGTACAGGTCATCAGAAGGGAAGATAAAGATGCACCTGTCATCGTATTGCCTGCCGACATGACCATTGGTACGCAAAGCAGTTCATGTACAGGTATTGTTGATCTACCAAAGACTACGGCTACTGATAACTGTTCGAGTTTTACGATTACGCCTAAGTGGCAGTTTGGTCAAGGCTATGGACCTTTCAAGAATGTACCTGTTGGTGTGCATCCGGTCAATTATGTTGCCACAGACGGATGTGGCAATACTTCTACCGTAACGATGAATGTTACGGTTATAGATAGCTCCATTCCTGTAGCAGTATGTAAGAAAGACCTTGCTATCGCTATGGATGATGATGGTTTGGTGACTGCGAATGCTACATTATTTGATGACGGTAGTTTTGATAATTGTGGTATCCAGAAAATAGAAGTAAGACGCGGTAACGATCCTTATGCTTCTTCTCTTACATTTACTTGCAATGATATTTCTCCTACTCCGGTAGATGTGCAGCTTAGAGTATTTGACACAAACAATTTGTCTAATACCTGCCATGTACAGGTTTTTATATCTGATCCGGTAAAGCCAACCATTACTTGCCCTTCTGATCTGACCATCTCATGTACTCAGAATGCGGGTGACCTGAATGTGACCGGGCAGGCTTCTGCAACCGATAATTGTTCGCTGTCTGTTATTAACTATACTGATGTTATTAGCCTAAATAGTTGCAATCAGGGCAATGTTGTAAGAACATGGACAGCCACTGACAAATACAACAATTCGAAATATTGTACACAAAAGATAACCCTCGTTGACCAGACCCCACTCGTAATTACCTGGCCTGCAGATTATGCAACCACTCAGTGCGGTGCAGATGTTACGCCGGATATCACCGGCTGGCCTTCATTTGAGAATGATGATTGCGAGCAACTGGATGTGAGTTACACCGACCAGTTTTTCAATACAGCTCCGCCGGCTTGCTTTAAAGTAGTGAGAAAATGGGTAGTACGCAACTGGTGTGAGTTCAATCCGAACATTCCGGGTGCCGGTATCTGGGAGAGCACTCAAGTGATAGAAGTAAGTGATGGTATTGCACCGGTACTTAGCTTGCCGGCAGATATTACCGTAGGTACCACTTCTACCACTACCTGCGTTGCCAATGTAGTATTGCCTGAAGCAACTGCTACCGACTGTAGCACAAGCATAAGCATAGTCAACAATTCAGGCTATGCATCAAAAAAGAATGCCAATGCAAGCGGCACATATCCTTCAGGTGTACATATTGTGACATTCACAGCTTATGATGGATGTGGTAATGCTACTTCAGGTACAATGAAAATAACTGTAGTGGACGACGAACCACCGGTACCTGCATGTATCAAGGGATTAACCATCCCGCTTAACTCTGATGGTATTGCAGAGCTTACAGTAGGCATGATAGAAATAGGTACTACTGATAACTGCACTCCAAAGTCAGCCATTAAACTTGAATTGTCACCAACCAAGTTTGACTGCAACAGTGTAGGCGACAATAATGTGACCTTGGTAGCAACTGATGCATCGGGCAATTCTAATTTCTGTGTCACCACGGTGAATATTCAGGACAATATCGGCTATTGTGCATTAGTAGCAAAGATAACGGGCAAAGTAAGCAGCGTACTTGGTGAAAGAATGAAAGGTGTAACCGTTCTGCTCAACAATGAAGTAGAAGCAATAACTAATGATAAAGGCGAATATGAATTCTTAGACCTGCAGAAAAAGTCAAACTACTTTGTGGCTGCTACTAAGAATACACATATTCTGGCCGGTGTTTCGACACAGGATGTACTGGCAATGTCTAAGCACATACTGGGTGTTCAGTCGCTTGATTCGCCTTATAAGATTATAGCAGCTGATATCAACAACAATGGAAAAGTAACAACGGCCGATCTGCTGGCGCTAAGAAGAGCAATTTTGCAGATAGACGACAAGTTTCCGAACAATAAGTCATGGAGGTTCGTGGATGCTAACCAGAAATTTAACAACCCTGGTAATCCTTTCGAACAGACCATTCCGGAGGTTATAACGTATGACAATCTGCAGAGCAACAAACCTAATACTGACTGGGTAGGTATTAAAGTAGGTGACCTTAATCTTTCGGTAACACCAAATAATATTGCCGGTGACCCGCAGGTAAGAAATGCTGCAGAAACCCTTGAACTGACGACTGATGACATGAAGTTGGCTGCAGGCTACGAATACAAAATTCCTGTCAGAGCTGCTGATTTTAAGTCTGTTCAGGGATTTCAGTACACACTTGAGTACGACGCTCAGCAATTAGAAATACAAACGATATTGCCTGGAGCTTTGAAAAACATGGATGAATCTGCCATGGGTATGTCAAAAGCAGGAGAAGGTTTGATAGCCATAAGCTGGGTAGAACCTATACAAGACAAATTTGGTCCTGACGATGTTTTGTTCGAAATAGTTCTAAAGGCCAAAACCAACGTTATGCTTAGCAATGCACTATCGGTAGGTTCTGATTTCCTTGCAGCTGAGGCTTATGATAAATATGATGATGTACTTGGTGTGTCATTCAAATTCAATGGAGTGAATGAAACTGCAAAATACGAACTGGAGCAGAATATGCCTAACCCGTTCGAGTTCGAAACAAGTATTCCATTTGTGCTACAAGATGCCTCGCAGGTGCAGGTAGAAATATTTGACATGCTTGGCAACACGATAAAGAAAATAGAAGGCCGGTTCGCACAGGGCAGGCATTTAATAAAAGTAACATCAGATGATCTGAACAACATTTCGGGTATGTATTACTATCAGCTTCAGGTGGCAGGCAAAAAACCTATCACTCGCAAGATGATACTCATGCACGAATAACATCAGGTCATTTTTATTGACGGTTTTTGGGATTTGGGTGTTGGTAGCCCTTAAAATAAAGCTTAAGGGCACCAACAACTTTAACAAAAATCAACAATAAACAAACATCGAGAAACCAAAAAAATAAATCCTATATCTGAAACATTTACAATTGCGAAAATTGCCGAATTAAAAAATTTGACTATGAATTGAATGTTACTACTGACCGTAAAAACCGTGACCAAAACACCGTAAAAATGTTTTTTAATTTCCTGTACACATAGAGAAACATATCAAAATCCTAAAAAATTCTTTAACAAAAACTGTATTCCCATGAGAAACCGATTTCAAATCGTAAATCAAAACAACCGAAGGTCAGTGCCTTCAATTCTCCATTTACTTACACAAAACTTCAAAGGTACTTTGTTGCTACTGGCGGCTCTGTTCGTGACCCAGATGGTGTCTGCTCAGTGCCAGCTCAATTGTATTCAGGGCTTGCAGGTTTCGCTTAATGAAAGCTGTGAAGCATTGATTACGCCTAACGACATCCTTAAGCATCCGGCTGATTGCCCGGGAGCAAAAATTGTTGAAATCTTGGATAAAAACAACAAAGTGATCCCTACTAATCCGGTAGTGACCAGTGCTTATATTGGTCAGACATTGACTGTAAGGGTTATTCACCCGGCTTCAGGCAACATCTGCTGGGGAAGTATTTCTATTGAAGACAAACTACCTCCGGTATTTACAAACTGTAAAGATTACACCTTACCATGTGCTATGCCTCTCGATCAGATATTGGATATTACAGCTCCGACAGTTGCTGACAATTGCGGAGGAACAGTAAAGGTTACCAGATCTCACACCAAGGTTGACCTTGCATGCGGATCTCTGCCTTTTACTGCTATTGTTACTGTTACTACTACTGCAGAAGATATTTATGGCAACAAATCTTCTTGCGTACAATTCATCAACCTTACAAGAAGTCCTATCACAAATGTACTTTTCCCAAAGGATTATGATGATGTAACATTGCCTGCACTTGAGTGCTCTAATGCAAACACCGATCCTTCAAATACAGGTTATCCTACGCTTGATGGGTTTGACCTGAAGGATGCATCTTGTGGTTATCTTGTTTCATATCAGGACCTTGTTCAGAATAATTGCCCTGGCAGCTATAAGATTCTTAGAACATGGACTGTGATGGACTGGTGCGGAGGTACACCTCCAATGGCTACTGGTATCCAGGTTATCAAGGTTGTTGACAAAGAAGGCCCTCAGGTGAATTGCAATTTTGACGTTCACAAAATCAAAGTACTTGGTTCACAGGCAGGTCCTGGTTATCAGGGTTGCGCTTCTACAATTGAATTTCCGGCCATTCAGGTATCGGATAATTGCTCAAACTACAATCAGCTTACTTTCGCTACTTATACTTATGATGACAAGGGAATCCTTTACTCTTCACCTACCAATGGTGCAACACTTACTTTGCCAACAGGTTACTACTATGTTTATTACAATGTGACCGATGCATGTGGCAATGTATCATTCTGCTATATTGAGTACGAAGTTAAGGATGAAGTGCCACCGGTAGTAGCATGTGAGTCGCATTTCAATGTGTCACTTACCGACTCTGTAACGCTTGTAAATGCCGAAACATTTGATGATGGTAGTTATGACGGATGCAGCAAGGTGACATTCCTGGCAAGAAGGATGAACAATCCTAAATGCGGATTTAACAACGAAACTGCATTTGATAAGACTGTACCTTTCTATTGTTGCGATATCAATAATGGTCCGGTTCAGGTTATTTTGAGAGTTTTTGATGCAGCGGGCAATTACAATGACTGTATGGTTGAAGCTACCGTTTTTGACAAAATCAAGCCTGTGCTTTGGTGTCCTAAGGACATTACAGTACAGTGCGGAAGCGACTATGCACCTGAAGCTCCTAAGAGTTACTCTAAGTCTGTAACACCTAATACTTCAATTAGTGATGTTTTTGCTAAATCTTACGATGTTCCTGTTAATATTTCAGGTATTCCTGTTGACGCAGTTGTTACTGACCTTAATGTAGCAGTTGATGTGTCACACAGTTATATCGATCAGCTTACTATTAAGCTAAAGAGCCCGCACGGTACTACGGTTACTTTGTTCCAGGGTGGCAATTGTGGTCAGCTACAGGCAGATATCAACGGTACATTTGATGATGAAGGCAAGACACTAGACTGTACAGGCGGTAGCCCGGCTATCAGTGGTGTGGTAAAACCAAATGCAGGATTACTTGCCAACTTCGATGGCGAACTACTTAACTCTATTGACCTCGGAAATGGTTCATTCAAAGACTGGGTTCTTACTGTTACGGATAATGCTCCTCTAGGAGGTGGAAAAATCAACAAGGTAAGCCTGAACTTTACTTACGGTACACCGCTTGCTCTAAGACCGAATGTTACTGATAATACACAGAAATGTGGCCTTACTGTCAATTGGACAGACCTTGACCAGCCTAACAACTGTCAGGATGGTTTCATCAGAAGACAATGGTCGGCTACGGATGCTTTTGGCAATACTTCAACATGTATTCAAAGAATCTACTTCAATGATGTTACTCCGCTAGATGTTATCTTCCCTAAAGATCTTACCATAGAAGATTGCGTTAGCTTCAATGACCTTGCCAATCTTGGTGAGCCATGGCATAACGGTGACTGCGAGCTTGTTGCAGTTAACAAGGAAGATCACATATTCAACGTAGTACCTGATGCTTGTTACAAAATCGTAAGATGCTGGACAGTAATCAACTGGTGTAAATATGACAAGAATGCATCACACACTGATCTTGGAATCGTTCTGCCTGGTGCTGATCTTAAGTTCAGAGATGACGGTGATGGTTACTTCCACTATTGTCAGACCATCAAAATCATTGACAAAGTAAAGCCGGTGCTTACATGCCCTACTAATGTAGTTTTCTCAAGCTATGAGCCTGACTGCGGTCCAGCTTTTGTACAGATCGATACTTTGAAATGGAAAGACTGTACTCCTGACCCGGTTATCACTTACAGCGTTGATTACTACAAGGATGGTTCTATAAACTACGTAGGTAATGGTGCTAATGCCAGTGGAAAATACCCTAACGGAACACACTCTGTTACGTTCAAAGTGTCTGACAAATGTGGTAATTTCTCTACTTGTTCATTTGATGTAACTGTTAAAGATGGTAAGAAACCTACTCCGGTATGTGTTCCGCTTGCTATTCCGGTAATGCCAAGTGCAGGTATGATCTCCATCACACCTGAAATGGTAACCAAAGGTAGCTATGACAACTGTACACCTGCCAACAAGCTGGTCTATTCACTATCACCTAATACATTCACATGTAACGAACTTGGAGACAATCTGGTAACATTGACAGTAACTGACGAAGCTGGTAATACTGAATTCTGTACTACAATTGTCAATATTCAGGATGGTAACAACATCTGTACAGGTGGTATCATCTCCAATGTGTCCGGTAAAATCCAGAACCTAAATGGTACGGGTATCGGTCAGGTATCAGTAGCACCTGGCATTGGTCAGGCTTCTATGGCAACAACGGATGATCAGGGTAACTTCACCTTTAAACTGAAAGCCGGTGGTAACTACTCTATTTATCCAAATAAAAACATCAATCCACTCAATGGTGTATCTACTCAAGATATCGTTCAACTTTCTAACCACATTCTTGGTAAGAAACCTTTGAACAGCCCTTATAAGTGGGTAGCTGCGGATGCTAACAGAGACAATAAAGTTACTACAGGTGACATCGTTGCTATCAGAAAACTGATTCTGCACGTGGTGGACGAATTCCCGAATAATACTTCATGGAGATTTATAGACGGTAATTACAACTTCCCTGCTACCGGCAACCCATTGTCTGACAACATACCTGAAGCGTACACAATGAATAATCTGCCTGCAACCGGTATCAATGCCAGTTTTGTAGGTGTAAAGGTGGGTGACGTACAAGGTGATGCTCAGACTAGCAATGCTACAGGTAACAGTACAGAAGTACGTTCGGATGCAACACTTAACCTCAATGTGGAAGATGCACTCATTCATGCAGGTGAAGAAAGAATAATTGATGTAAAAGCCAGCGAATTCAAAAGAATTAACGGCTACCAGTTTACACTTACTCTTGATAATGATAAACTTGAATATGTAAATATTCTTCCAGGTAAATTGTCAGACCTTTCTGAAGAAAATTTCGGTACGAGATTTGCTAATATAGGTATGATTACTACAAGCTGGAACAGCTCATCAACTTCACTGGTTAATGACGATGTTATTTTCTCAGTAGTTGTAAAAGCTCAGGAAGATGTACAAATCAGTAAGGCGCTTTCTGTAACATCTGCACTGACTAAAGCTGAAGCTTATAATCAAGATGAAGAAGTACTAAACGTAGGACTTCAATTTACTCAAAATGGCAAGGTTGTTGCAACGGAAGGATTTGAACTGTATCAGAATCAGCCAAACCCTTTTAGCGAAACAACAAGCATTGGGTTTAATCTGCCTGAAGCATCAAATGTTTCTTTGACAATTTATGATATGTCTGGCCGTATAGTGAGATCTTACAACAACAGTTTTGATAAAGGTTACAATACCTTTGAATTAAAAACTGCTGACCTTGGTGCTACCGGAGTATTCTACTACAGAGTTGAAACTCCAACTAACAGTGGTACTAAGAAAATGGTGATTGTTAAGTAATCATTTGTAAGGGATATACAAATAAAAAAGCGCCAGACATACTGAATTTACCCATAAGAAAAAAAAATTAAACTTGACGGTTTTTGGGATTGGTCCCTCTCCACTTAGGTGGTGGGGGGCTTTTTTTTTACCTAAATTTACGTCTGCAACTTGCTTTTCATCATAAATTATATATAACTTTACACCATCTTTTTTTTCTTCCCGAAAACCGTGATATGTTATTAATTTAATTTCCTCTAAAAGGAAGTTTAATTTTATTATCCGGTAAAATGCACACGTTGCTCTATCAAGGCTGTTGTACCGTACTTTATCTTTTCTCTGATAAAAGAAAGTCTTTTTATTGCACAAAATATAGGTTCCCAGCCTATGTTTTACCACATTTATTGATTCCCGGTCCCTGTATTCATAAGCTTTCCGACAACACGGAGGGCTATTTTTATTTTAGCAATATTCAAACAGAAATACCTAACAACAAATTAATGCCCTGAACTAAAAAGCCAAAACCCATGACATCACAATTACATAAATTTAGTCGCCACCTCTTATTGGGCATTTTGATGCTGGCAGGCATAACATTATTCAGCCAAAACTGGATTAATGACCTGGTCGAAGAAGGTAAGCCTTTAAATTTTTACGAAATTCAGAAAAAGGCCAATGAATACTGGACAACTCATGACCCAACTGAAAAAGGTAAAGGCTTTAAACCTTACAAAAGATGGGAAAACTATTGGGAAAATCGATTGATGGAAGACGGAACATTCCCACCGGCTGGTATCACAAACCGTAATTTTCAGAAATACCTCAAATCTCACCCGCTCAAACAAGCTGAAAAGGCTTTGGCAGGCGCTAACTGGACCTCTATTGGCCCAAATAGTACCGATGGGGGATATGCAGGTATCGGAAGAATTAATGCTATTGCATTTCATCCCACCAATAATAATATAATATATCTAGGGTCACCCGGCGGTGGATTCTGGAAAACAACCAATGGTGGTGTCAACTGGACATGTACAACAGACAATTTATCTTCTCTTGGTGTTTCAGCCATTGTAGTAAAACCTTCCAATCCTAATGAGATATTCCTGGCAACAGGCGATGGTGATGCTACCGATACCTGGTCTTTTGGTGTATTGAAGTCAACAGATGGAGGAAATAATTGGGCAATAACAGGTCTTGACTGGTCGAATTCCTACAACAAAGTGATCCGTGAAATGATCATGGACCCGAATGACGAAAATACCATGATGCTGGCATCAAATGACGGTATCTACCGCACTACTGACGGAGCGGTTACATGGGCAAAAGTTCAGTCGGGGAATTTTTACGATATTGAGGCAAATCCTAATGCTGCTACAAATACTTTCTATGCCTGTACGCAGACCGGATTTCACAAATCAACTGATAATGGCGCCACCTGGACCAATGTACAGAACATTACAGGCAGCAACAGGATAGAACTGGCTGTGGCACCTTCTAACAGCAATGTGGTTTATGCCCTTACTTCTTTATCTTCAAACAGTGGGTTCAAAGGTCTGTACAGATCGGATGACAGCGGATCTACTTATGTGTTAAAGTCAAGCTCTCCCAACCTTCTTGGCTGGGCAGACGATGGGTCAGACTCAGGAGGGCAAGGTTGGTACGACCTCACCTTGGGTGTAAATCCAACTGACGAAAATACAATATTTACCGGTGGTGTCACGAACTGGAAATCAACCGATGGCGGCGTTACATGGGCGCTGAATTCCTTCTGGTACGGCATACCGGGTGTAGCCGAAGTACATGCCGATAAGCATCATGCTGTGTGGCGAGGCTCTGATTTCTTCCAGGGGAATGATGGTGGCATATACAGAACAACCGATAATGGTACTACTTGGGTAGATATTTCAGGTGATCTAGTTATCTCCCAGATGTATCGGCTCGGTGTATCTCAGTCAGATGCCAAGGCTATAGCCGGCCTGCAGGACAACGGTACCAAACTCATGCAAACCAATGGTGCATGGAGTGATGTAATAGGCGGTGACGGTATGGAATGTGCCATTCATCCAACAAATTCTCAGGTTATGTATGGTGAAGTTTATTATGGCAATATTGAAAGATCGACCAACGGTGGTGTAAGTTGGACAAGTATCAAGCCTAGTGGCTCCGGTAACGGCCAGTGGATTACGCCTTTTACCCTCGACCCTACTACACCTACCACTATTTATATGGGTTTTGCCCAAATATATAAATCAACCAATCAGGGAAATTCATGGAGTACCATTTCACCAAACTTTGGCTTAGGCGCAATGTCTATGATTAATGTTGCTCCTTCTAACTCAAACTATATTTATACCGGCACCAGCGGTGCGTTGCGAAGGACAACAGACGGCGGTGCTACCTGGTCAAATGTTACGGTGCCGGGTAGTGGTACGGTCATGCTGGCCATCCATCCGCTTGACCCAAATACACTCTACGCTGTAAGATCTAATTATACGGCAGGGGCCAAGGTATATAAATCAACCGATGGCGCTGCCACCTGGACAAATATAAGCGGTTCATTACCGAATCTGCCTGCGAACTGTATCGTATATGCCAACTGTACACAGGATGGCCTTTATGTAGGTATGGATGCAGGTGTGTATTACAAAGACAATACAATGGCCGACTGGATATTGCACAATGACAATCTTCCTAATGCTGAAATCAGGGAACTTGAAATAGACTATAATGAGAAAAAAATCTACGCTGCTACCTATGGTCGTGGAATGTGGAAAGCCGACTTGTTCATGTCTGCACCTTTGATTACCATTACTGCCGGTACTACTACCGGGCCTACTACTTGCGGTGGGTCGGATGGAAGTATTGTTCTCAATTTTACAAACGTTCCAAATGGTTCATACCTAATTAGTTATAAAAGAAATGGTACTTCAGCCTCTCAAACAGTAACGGTTACATCCAATTCGGCAAGCTTGACCGGGCTAAATGCCGGGAATTATACGGAATTTAGTATCACAGCAGTAGGCTGTGTTGGCACATTGGCAGGGCCTGTTGTGTTGAATGATCCGGCATTGCCGGTTGTTGACCCTGTTGCGAGCCAAAGCGTATGTGCAGGTGCACCGGTTGCAGCCGTTAATTTTTCCGGAACAGCAGGAGCAACATTTAACTGGACAAACGATAATGTCAATATCGGTCTTGCAGCAAGTGGCTCAGGCAATATCACTGGCTACACAGCACCAGGTGTGCTTACTACCCAAACAGGAAATATTGTAGTTACGCCTGTAAAAGCAGGCTGTGTCGGTAATCCAACATCATTTACTATCACCATCAAAGCTTTGCCGGTTATTTCGGTCAATTCACAGGTTGACCCTACATGCGGTAACTTTGACGGAAGTATTTCATTCGGGTTTACCAATGTGCCGGATGGCAACTATATACTCTCTTATACACGCAATAGTATTCCCCAAACATCAACCATTACTGTACTTGGTGGCTTGGCAACCCTAACAGGTTTGGGTGATGGTATGTATGCAGGATTCAGCATAACTGCTAATAGTTGTACGGGCACATCTACTACTACCGTCACGCTTTCATGTGGCACTGCTCCTACTTGTCCTTCTATTGGTACACTTAATTCAGGTGTTTCTGTTTCATGTAAATCTACAAATTTCACCTTAACAGCGAATGGACTTGCCAACATGGGCTCAACATACGGCATAAGTTTTATTTCCTCAACTACTCCGCTTGCTGATCCTTACACTGGAGGTACCTTGCTGGGTACAGTTCCTAACAGCGGGCTTCTCGGTGGAGGCACGCAGGCAGTATTGAACACCAGTATCAACACAGCAGCAAGTTATTATATTTATGCTATAATCAGTCCATTGCCTTCTGACCCGGGTTGTCGTCCTTCTAAGAATAATACAATCAAAATACTGGATTGTACTCCGGTAATTACAAGTCCGTGTTCATGCAAGAATAATGCTACTACCCTTACCAATGGTCAATTTGACGAAACTATTACGGTCAATGCGCCTGCCGGTCAGACATGGACAGTAACTGCGGTTTCAGGTCTGTACCAAACATCTTCTCCGGCACCTCCGGGTACACCGGTCGTCATTCCGATAGGTTATACACTCACTCCTGGTGCAGTATTGGGTGATGGATCAACCAATTATACTTTGTTGGGTATCCACGTAGATGCTGTAGGTTATAGTGTGACAGTGTCGAACGGTACCGCGAATGGATCGGTTGGTGCTACGTGTTATTATCCGAATCCTCAGATTAATGCACTTGCTCCTGCATATTGTCAAAATGAACCGTCAGTGACACTAAGTGGCTCAGCAACTTTAGGTGGCCCTCCGGGTGGTGCTGCTATAGGAACTGGAACATTTACTGTAAACGGAACGCCTGCTACTGTGTTTGACCCGTCAGTCGTAGGTGCAGGTACACATACTGTTGTATATACTTTCGATGCAGCAGACGGAGTGCCTAACGCAAGCCATCCGGGTTGTATTCAGTCAGTGAGCCAAAGTGTAGTAGTCAATCCTGTGCCAACGGCAAATGCTGTTGCCAGTGCTACATATTGTCCGGGTGCTTCTGTTCCGGCATCTAATTTCAGTGGCACACCATCAGGTGTTACATTCAGCTGGACTAGGACTGCAGGTGCTATTGGTCTTGCCCCTTTGAGTGGTAATGGCAATGTACCTTCTTTCGTAGCCACAAATGGTGGTGCAACACCTATATCAAGCACATTTACTGTTACCCCAAGCTATACCAATGCCGGTAAAACATGTACAGGTACACCTGTGAACTATACCATTACCATCAATCCGACACCAACTGTCAATGCTCAAACCAATAAGACATATTGCTCAAGCACATCAACAGGTGGTATTACATTTACCGGAAATGCTACTAAATACAACTGGACTAATACCAATACAGCTATCGGTCTGGCATCAAGCGGTACAGCTACACCTTCCATCCCTTCATGGGTGCCTGTCAATAATGGTGGGGCACCTGTAACCGGAACGATAACTGTTACACCGGTTTATACCAACAATGGGGTTGATTGTTTTGGTTCGCCGATTACTTTTACAATCACCATTATACCTACACCAAATGTTAATGCCCAGACTAATAAAACATACTGTTCGGGTACACCTACCGGTGGAATAACCTTTACAGGTACAGCTACTGCTTACAACTGGACTAATACCAATACTGCAATAGGCCTGGCTGCTAATGGTACAGCTTCACCGACCATTCCATCATGGATTCCGGTTAACAATACCAATTTCCCGATTTCAGGAACCATCACGGTTACGCCCGAATATACACTTAACGGAGTTACGTGTTCAGGGGCACCGATATCTTTCACAATAACAGTTAATCCTGGTGCTAAGGCGGTATGTAAGGACTTTACCTTATATCTTAATAATACAGGAACAGCAACTCTCACACCGGCCAATATAGACGGAGGTAGCACAGGAGGAACACTCAGCATCAGCAAGACTGGTTTCAATTGTGCTGATGTAGGTAATAATGCCGTTATCCTGACTGTTACAGATATTTGTAATGGCACTTCTACTTGTGCTGCTATAGTAAAGGTTGTGGACAACATAGCACCTGTCATCAACGGTGTGCCTGCTGACCTTACCATCGAATGCGATGGAACTATTCCTGCTGTGCCGACAGTGACCGCTACTGATAATTGTTCTGCAATATTGACATTCGCAGAAACTAACAATAAAACAAGCCATACTACCCTTTGCTCAAGCATTAGTTATGACATCAAGAGGATATGGACGGCTGTTGACCCTTCGGGCAATAAGACTGTGAAGACACAGGTGATTAAGTTGGTTGATACAAAGGCACCAACATTTACATTGGTTCCACCGGCTTTCCTTACAGTTGAATGTGACGACGATGCAGACAATAATATTGACCCGATTGCTGTTGACGGGTGCGACTCGCAACCTACGATGCTGCTTGACATCAAATATAACTTCAACCCGAATGGCTGCAAAAATTCGTATGTAGCCACCTACCTATGGACTGCCGGCGACAAATGTGGCAATACAGCCCAATACATCCAGCAGATAACAGTAGAAGACCAGGAGCCACCTGTCATTGTATGTCCGCCAAATATAGTGCTCGTCAGTCAGACACCTGTAAGTGCGAGCTGGATTTTACCAAAATCTTATGATTACTGTGATGGTATTCTTCAGGTGAAACAAATAGCGGGTCCACCGAGCGGAAGTTTATTTACACCCGGAACTATCACCACCATCGTCTATCAGGCAACTGACTTGTGTGGCAATGTGAGTACCTGTTCGTTTACAGTTGGCGTAAAATTTGGAGGCTCGAAGATTGGTTTCGACGTAAGCGGAAAGGTCTTGTCTGCATTGAATCCTGCAAAGAACATTCATGCAGAAGCAGTACTCAGCGGTGGAATGAACCAATTTACTGAAACTAATAACGGAAGCTATCTGTTTAGTGCAATACCGGAGGGTACCAATTTGACTGTTTCAGCAAAGCAGGAAAAATATCCGCTCAACGGAGTGAATGCATTAGACCTTGTGTATATAACCAATCACGTACTTGGTAAAAAACCACTCGATTCGCCGATCAAATTACTTGCTGCCGATGTCAACAAGAGCAAGACTGTAACAACAGCAGACATAGCGGAAATACGTAAACTCATACTCCACATTACCGACAAATTCCCGGTATCGAAGTCTTGGGAATTTTTACCACAGAATACGGTGTTCAGCAATCCATACAACCCATGGCTCGAACCACTCGTGTATGAGTATAATTTTACAAACATCAAATCGGACAAAACTGCTGACTTCATCGGATATAAGATGGGCGACGTGACCAATGATGCAAATCCTGACCTGTTGATAGGTGCTACCGAGACACGTACCGGGCAGCAATACCAGCTGAGTACAGCCGCACAGGACTATAAAAAAGGTGAAACTGTCGAAATGCGGGTACAAGCGAATAAATCCGAATCATTAAAAGCTATGCAGTTTACGATGGAATATGATGTAAATGCACTTGAGTTTGTAGGAATAGAGGGAGATGTACCAGGTATAGGTGAAGGTAATTTTGGTCTGCGGTATCTTGAAAACGGACAAATTACAGGATGTATCGAAATGAAGGAGCAATACGAAGGATCATCGTTGTTTACGGTAAAATTTGCAGCGAAGGCTGACGGAAAGCTACAGAACGATGTGAGACTTAGTTCGGCACGTACACCATCTCTTGCATTTGACGAATCTGACGTCAGTATGGGATTAAACCTTACATTCACCGGAGGTGCTGAGCCAGAAAAGGGAAGAGAAGTCATTTTATACCAAAACGAGCCGAATCCTTACACCGGTAGCACATTGATACGATTCAGTCTGCCTTCAGAGGCTGAAGCAGTGCTGAGTATATACAATGCTGCTGGTACGTTATTGAAGGAAGTGCGAGGTACATACCATGCAGGCGAAAATGGAGTCGAAATACTTAGTACCGACCTTCCATCTCAGGGAATTTACTTCTACCAGCTTACAACCGGCACGTATTCAGGAATGAAGAAAATGGTATTCCTGAAGTAGAAGAGATGAGGCCATAACAGCAAAAGACACCTTCTTCGTATATCGGAGTAGGTGTCTTTTTTTAATAAATTCAGTATTGGGTGGCAATAATTGGCTTTAATGGAGTTAAAATATTGACAAACTGTACATTTTATGCTGATGATTAGTATTTTTGGCACCTTTTATAAATGTACAGTTGCGTCAACAATTCTTCAGCTTTGGTTGTTGATGTAAGTGAAAATATTCAAGCATGAAATTATATCAAAATCTTCTTACCTCTCTGATCATCACTGCATTGTCATTTATGGCGAATTTTACGCTGCATGCACAGTTTATGTATGATGAAGTAATGAAAGAAGGCAAGCCACTTAACTTTTACGAAATTCAGAAAAAAGCTGAAGAATATTGGGCTACTCATGATAAAAAGGTAAAAGGTAATGGTTATAAGGCTTACAAAAGATGGGAGTATAACTGGCAAAACCGTGTGATGGACGACGGGAGTTTTCCACCGGCCGGATTGGTGACAGAAAATTACAATAAATACCTTCAGAAATACAGACACCAGAATTATACAGATGCCGGATTCCGCAATAATATTTCCTGGTCATCCATTGGCCCTGCCAGCGCCATAAGTGGCTATACAGGTAGTGGCAGGATTAATTCTATAGCCTTTCATCCTACAAATCATGACATTTTCTACGCCGGGTCTGCAGGAGGTGGGTTTTGGATGACAACTGATGGTGGTACAAACTGGATTACCACAACAGATAAAATTGGCAGGCTTGGAGTGTCGGGCATAGTTGTACTGCCTTCTGACCCTAAAGTCATTTTTATTGCTACAGGTGATGGGGACGCAGGCGACAACAAATCGGTCGGTGTGCTAAAATCTACCGATGGTGGATACACCTGGAACAAGACCGGGCTCGATTGGTCAGCAGCCAATGACAGATTGATCAGAAAACTGATCATTGACCCAACAGATGAAAACATCATGTATGTAGCAGCAAGTAACGGAATATACAGAACCGTTGACGGGGCAAAGACATGGAAAATAGTGATTACGGGTAATTATTACGATATAGAGGCAAAGCCTCAGCCTGGCAGCAATATCTTGTACGCATCAACCGGTGGTGAAATATTCAGATCAAGCAATAATGGCCAGATATGGGTAAAGATGCAATCAATACCAGGTAGCAATCGTATAGAACTCGCAGTGACACTTGCTGACCCTACAGTGGTATATGCCATTAGTTCAAAATCAAGCACCAATGGATTGAATGGTATTTATAAATCGACCAACAGTGGATCTTCCTTTGTGCTTCAGTCAAATTCGCCGAATGTACTTGGCTATAATTCTGAAGGCTCGGAGCCGGGTGGACAAGGCTGGTACGACCTGATACTTGCAGCAGATCCGGCAGATGCCAATACTATTTATACCGGAGGTGTCAACTGTTGGAAATCTACCGACGGCGGACTTAACTGGTCACTTAAATCATTTTGGTATCAGATACCGGGTGTGACCAATACGCATGCCGATAAACATTCATTCGCATGGCGAGGAAACCAACTCTTTGAAGGAAATGATGGCGGACTTGTCTTTACAGCTGATGGCGGCGATAGCTGGACAAATGTATCAGGCAATATGACCATTGGGCAAATATACAGAATTGGCATTTCACAAAAGGATGATAAAATCCTTGCCGGCCACCAGGACAACGGTACCAAGCTCGGTGACGTGAATGGCGTGTGGACAAATAAGTTCACCGGAGGTGATGGTATGGAATGTTTTGTCCATCCGGGGAATGCCGATATACTGTTTACAACATCCC
Organism: Saprospiraceae bacterium; assembly: GCA_019694295.1. Classification (GTDB taxonomy): domain Bacteria; phylum Bacteroidota; class Bacteroidia; order Chitinophagales; family Saprospiraceae; genus JAEUUM01. Next base: position 38,695 of record JAIBCG010000011.1, on the reverse strand, counting down.
AAAACGGGCATTTGAATAAATCAACCAACGGTGGTAATAATTTCTATGGCATTACGCCTGTCGATTATGACGGGGCATGGGTTACTCCGTTCGGTGTTGATCCTAATGAGCCCAATACTATTTATGCCGCATACAAGGAGGTTTACAAGTCGGAAGATGCCGGAGAAAACTGGACTGCAATATCAGAAGACCTATCCGGAGATAACCTTACGCTTTTTAGGGTTGCTCCTTCCAATTCAGACTATATCTATACAGGTACTTCAGGCAGACTCTTCAGAACAACAGATGGAGGTACAACATGGCAGGAATTGAATACACCAGGTGACAGGATCAGTATGTTAACAGTTAATCCTGCTGATGCCAATACCATTTATGTGGTAAGGCAGAATTATAATGCCGGTCAAAAGGTATATAAATCCACGGACGGTGGTGATACATGGCAGAATATTTCAAGCAACCTGCCGAACATTCCGGCCAATGCAATACTTTGTACCGACCTGGCGCCAGATGCCTTGTTTGTAGGAATGGATGTCGGTATATTTTTCTGGTCCGAACAGATATCTGACTGGGTTTTGTTGAGTGAGAATCTCCCAAATGTAAGAATAAGTGAATTTGAGTTTGACAAAGAAAAGATGATGCTATACGTAGCCACCTATGGTCGTGGAATATGGAAAACCCCGATACCTTTGGCAGATGCTGTTTGCAATTTTACTTCCAACATTGCTTCGTTCAGCGATTGTGATAATTTCAATGGTTATACAATCGGTGGAAAATTAACCACACAAGCCAAACCACGTTTCTCTGTTGCAGACAATAACCCTGACAATGATGCTGTACTAGTTAACGATGCCCCATTGAATGCAAGCAATTGTATTAAACTCAATTACAACTCAAAACTAAAATACAATGTAGGCAACAGTCTTCAAGGTCGAAAAATCTTGGCCCCTGCGCGCCTGGAATGGAGGATGTACATTCCGGAAGGAAAAAATGGAAGTTGGACACTTCAGACAGATTCACTTAATTATCCATTGGATGTAGAATATAATGGGAATGGTGAAGCAATCGTAAAAAGCAATGGTGTGCAGGTTTCTTCCTTCTCATTCAACCCAAATACCTGGATGAATATTTCAATAATTTTCAATCCTGCAGAGTCAAAAGCTGAATTGTGGACAGACAAACAGTTTGTATATAAATATACGTCATTTACGTCAGGCCAGATTACTTCTCTTGAGTTTAAAGGAATCGCTTCATCTCCGGAAGATGTATTTTATGCAGATGATTTGCTTTATTATGAAGTAAAAACAGAAGATTGCCTTACCAATGGTGTTACCAAGTTTGTGTGTGTGAATGGTAAAGTGTATAAAAATTCGAATTATGCACTTTGTGACGCTTATACAGCAAAAGAATGGACAGAAGGTACGTGTTGTACCCTCACCGGCATAACTACTTCAGCTATAGATACTAAATGTGGGCTCGATAATGGCTCTGCAACTGCTCAGCCAATAGGAGGAAAAGGTATTAGTTATACATGGAGTAATGGCTCTAAAACAGCTACTGCCACCAATCTTAGTCCGGGTATTTACTACGTTACAGTGTCTTCCATAGAAGGTTGTAAATCCACTGATTCTGTTGTGGTCAATGCATCACAAGGTATTATGGCATCTGTTGACAGTATCAGTATCAATGGCCTTGCAGTAGTAGTAAATGACGGTTTGCCTCCTTTCAAATATATCTGGAATACCGGTGACACAACTTCTGCCATCATGCCTGATACCAGCGGGACTTACACAGTAACTGTGACAGACGCAAATGGCTGTAGTGTCGTGCTAGAATATATTTATATAAAAGTAGCAACCAAAGATGTCAAAGATATTGCGGTTTTGATATTTCCAAACCCTTCTACCGGAATATTCAATATAAAGACAGATATCATCCTTGACAGAATCAATGTGTCCGATATCAATGGCAGGATATTAAAGTCTGTTGAATTGCCGGCGAACACGATTGATCTTTCTGAATTGAGCTCCGGTGTTTATTATCTTATGTTGCAGACAGGAAATTCTGTTACTTATAGAAAGCTAATGCTTTTGAGGTAATTGTAATATGAAAAGTGTGAACATTTCAGGTATATTTTTACAGACCAAAGAAGTCAAAAAACACTTACATAGCCGAAATGAATCTTAGGTGACCTGAAGTCGAACGGGAGCCCTTTTCTTTGTCCAACTGCCGCTGCTATCCCGAAGAGTCCGGCTTTGGTCTGTAATGTGACGCCAAGCCCAAAGGAAAGTGGTTGGTCATTGAAGTCTGTATCTCCGTATCGTGTATTGGTTATGGCTATGTCAGAAAATGCAAATGCATAGGAAAGTTGGCTCAGAAGATACCTGTACTCAATAGTGCCAACCAAGTATTTTGACACTTCAAGCGATTGTTCGTCAAAACCGCGAAGCAGTCGGTATCCACCTATCCGGTAGAGTTCGTTGCGAAGTGTGTGGCTACCCGACAGGATACTGCCACTTTGCAATCCGGTACGTAAGATTTGATGTCTGGTTATGGTAGTATATTTATCGATAAATAAATCGAACCTAAGCTGTATGGTTCCGGACTGTATGCTGTCATAAAGTGTACTGAAATCAGCACCCGGACGACTCAGAGAGATGATTTTCTGGTTCTTTTTGATGTTTCGCTTACCGGCCAATGTCTTTAATCTGATGTCCCAGCCACTAGTAGGACTTATGTTGTAGTCAAGCGTAGTGATGCCACCTTCAATACCGAATGATGACAGTTTGTAATCAAGCACCGAAGGGAGTTTGCCCGAACTCTGTATGCCAGCCTTATTTATGGATAAAATACTTGAAATATTTTCCTGAAATATCAACATCAATGATGAACGTCTGCGTAGTGGTATCTTCATGCCCAAGTTGTACAGCAAGTCAAGGTGTGATGTGTCGCGTTTTTGTAGCTGGAAGTTAGCATCAGCGCCTATTCGTGTAGCGGGCAGATAAGGCCATGTTAGCCCTAACTGAACATTCTGGTCATCTTTGTTAAACCTTCTATAGTCAAAAAATATCCGTTCGCCATTGGCTATCATGTTGTACAGATCAGCAGTTATCTGACCGGTGAGTATGGTTTTGGTCTGTGTAGGGTCGGACGTAGAAGCAGGCTGTAGCCCAAGAATGATGTCAAAATGGTTTGATTTTTTCTTTTTCAGGAACAATTTTATGCTTGCCTCTTCTGCCTTGAATATGACCTGTGCAGGAGCTGTGGTGCTTACAAACGGCAGTTCGTTGATGCGGTCGTCTATGTGAATGATTTTATCTGCTACGATGGGGCTTCCTTTTTTCATATCCAGAACATAATGCCAGATACGGTTGTCGTTGACTATTTTTTCACCTTCCACCGTGATGTCGTCCATAGTGATGAAAGGACCTTTTTCTGCATTAATTTTTGCATGAAATTGGTTTTGTTCAATTTTTATATCCTTAAAAAACACTGAGGCAAACGGATATCCGCGCTCGGTAGCTTGTTTGAGCAGATTCTTTTTTTGTTTGGATAATTCTTTTATTGAAATTGGTTTTGACTGCCACTTTTTGTCCCAATTAGCCGGTTTTCGGAATATCGGGTCAGTTACCGACCATGCCAGTTCAGCCCATTCGTACTCCGGACCAATATGGATGGTTGCAACAGTTGTCGAATCATTTGGATATTTTTTTTGATCAACAGCAGCCTCCAGATGCGCTTTTGACATCAATGCCTTTATCTCTGATTGTATAAATAATTCGGCTGAAAGCGAATCCTGAAATAGTCTGGTCATGGTTTTTTGTCCCGAGTCATACTGTAGCTCCAGAATATACCTCTTTTGAGCAGAAATATGATTGCCGGCAAGCAACAACAGTCCTGTAAATAGTATTGACAGGAGCCTATTGGTCGGTAAATGATGCGTATGTTCGATACTATAAGCCACCATAGATGAATAAAACGTAAATTTGACCAAAAATTATCAAACTACTGGATATTTTATGGCAGGAATATATATACACATACCATTCTGTAAGCAGGCCTGCCATTATTGCAATTTCCATTTTGCCACCAGCCACAGATATAAAAATGAGCTTGTACAGGCATTGCTCATCGAACTTGAACTGCGCAAGGCATACCTTGGACCTGATGCCACGATAGAAACCATTTACTTCGGTGGCGGTACACCATCATTGCTTACACAGGCCGAAACGATGTCGATATTTGATGCGGTATTCAAACATTATCACACGGATCTTCGTGAAGTAACTTTTGAGGCAAATCCTGACGATCTTACAGCCGGTTATCTTGAGGCACTAAGTCAAACACCCGTAAATCGATTAAGCATAGGTGTTCAGTCGTTTTTTGAAGAAGATTTGCGCTGGATGCATCGGGCACATACCCGGCAACAAGCCGAAAATTGTATCAGAATGGCAATGGACACTGGCTTCAATCATCTTACCATCGACCTGATATATGGTGCCCCAACCACCACAGATGCTATGTGGCAGCATAACATGCAAAGGGCAATAGAATTGGGGATAGAACATATTTCGGCTTATGCCCTTACGGTAGAAGACAAGACACCACTCAGTAAGATGATCAGGACAGGTCAGGCACAGACTGTCAATGCTGATAAATCTGCTACACAGTTTGTAATGATGGTGAAAACGCTCACAGAAGCCGGCTTCGAACAATACGAAATATCCAATTTTGCCAAAAACAGGCAATACGCCTTGCACAACACATCTTATTGGCAGGGTGTCCATTATCTTGGTATTGGTCCTTCGGCACATTCCTATGATGGGCGAAGCAGATGCTGGAATATTGCCAACAACAGACAATATATCAAATCTGTAGTGAATGGTATCATACCTGCCGAATCAGAGTTGCTGACTACCGCAGACCGATTCAACGAACTAATCATGACCGGTTTGAGAACGATGTGGGGCGTGAGTTTACAAGCATTGGAACAATTGGATTCGTCGTACGCTACGTTATTTCAACAAAACATACAAAAATATATTTCTGCCGGCCAGATGAAGCTAGAGTCAGGTTCATGTATTTTAACCCAAGAAGGGAAGATACTTGCAGACGGTATAGCATCAGACCTTTTTGTGCTTACATAATGTTAGGAATATAATTATTGCACTACAGGAAGAGATGTATAAAAATTATGTTAAAGTTATTTATTTCTGAATTTTGTTTTTTAACTTTATCGTGATAAACAGCTTTTTTAATTTCTAAAACCTTAATGTCATGAAAAGAATATTTACCATTTGCTTTCTGATGTTTATTGGGAGCTTATTACACTCCCAGACACCGATAACAATAAATGCCTCCGACATGCCTGTGCCTGAGGGTTTGTACAACTTCAAAAACCTGCTCAACTTGGCGCCTGCTCCTGTTCCACAGAAAAACGGCACTTGGGACTATAGCCAGACCGAAGGTGAAGATACATTGGTACTTGCATATTATAAGGAGACACTGCCAGTATTTACTGATGAAGGAGTGGATGTTTATCAAAGTGGATTTAAGGCATTGACACAGACCCTTGGTTATAACGTATTCTATGAAATTGATTTCAATGATACGGCTGTACTGGACAAAATGATGTATATAGACAACCAGGCGTACGGTCTGGGTGCTTTGACAGGAAACAACAAAGACAGCCTGACAATACCTTTACAAGGTTGGCAATGGGGCTCACCAAGGAAAATCATTCAATTCCCTTTTACGGATAACAGTAGCTGGCAATCTGTGAGCTATCGGAAAACGAATTTTAACCTGACAGTAACTGCAGCAGCCCTTAATAAAGCACCCGGTGTTCAGAGTTATTACCTTGTAAGACTGGATACCATCGTCGGTTATGGCAAAATGCGCCTGCATACACCTAATGGCCCAAGCAAATACTATGACGTACTCGTCGATCAGTCAAGTCAGTTTGCAATTGATAGTTTCTTCCTTTTCGGACAGCCGGCTCCGGCGGTTTTGCTTAACGCATTTGGCATCACACAGGGTCAGGTGACAGGAGTGGACAACAGATATATTTTCTACAGAAAAGGCAGCTATGTTCCGCTTGCAGGCGTGAATTATGCAGCCGATACATTCACTACACCTACTATATTTTTCTATAATACGGATGACTTGTTGTTGTCTGATGAAAATGTAAACCAACAAGCATTTACGACTGTGTTATTCCCAAATCCGTTGAAGGGTACGCAACTGAAAATGATGGTAAAAGGTTTGGATGTTTCACAAAACACCTACACCATTACCGACTTTCTTGGCAGGATTGTTCAGTCAGGCAAGGTACAAGCAAATGGAGAGTTGCTCAGCTTTGATCTTTCTGCCAATCTTACCAGTGGACAATACATCGTTAGTATTCTAGATGGGCTTAATCAGGCTATTATAACGGAGAGTTTTATAGTCAGCCACTAAACTTTCCATGCCGGAATAAACACTATTCTGACAGGAATATGTAAGCGGTAAACCAAAAAGCGGTAAAGACTCATTTTTTTCGAATCTTTACCGCTTTTTTATCTTAATTATAATTTGGCTATCGCAATTCCCGGAAACCAAAATGTATGCCCTGATATATGTGCTTACAAATCACGTTTTTTGATCAAGTAATAGCTCAGATACACAAACAACCCAGACCAACATAAGCACATTAAGACATAAGGCCATTGAATCGAATAATCTCCTGACTTCATCACTTTTTCAGGTTCAATTTCATAATACACTAAATTTCAATACATTGCAAATTTTTGCGAGGTGATTTGGGTGGCGCAAAGGCTAAAAACACTAAATTTGAATATGTTTGTACGAAAGAAAAGGAATAAATCCGGGACATTTAGTGTTGTAATTGTTGATAAAAGCTCTGGTAAATATCGGGAGCTTAGAACTATTGGGGTAAGTAGTGATGAGTCAGAAATAAATCGGTTGGTTGCAAAAGGACGAAAGTGGATAGACCAATATTCAAATGGTGAGGATATTTTTGAAAAACATGAACAAGAGAAAGAGGAAAAACAAATTGCCATTCATTTATTAGATAGTATAGCGAACATCTATCTTAATGGGATTCAACTTATAGTTAACTATGCATATGATTCTATTGGGTTTAATTCCATTGAGGATAAAGAATTAAGAAGTCTTGTAACAGCTAGATTGGCTCAACCATTAAGCAAAAATGCAACGGTAGAGTATCTAAGATCCTAATTTGGAGAAGATTCAGATTTGAATAAGATATACCGTTATATGGACAAATTATACAACAGCCAACAAGAAAGAATTCAACAAATTAGTGTAAAACACACAAAAGAACTATTTGGAGGCAAAATAGGGCTGCTGTTTTATGATGTAACTACTTTATATTTTGAAACAGAAAAGAGTGATGAGTTCAGAGAGCCTGGTTTTTTTGGATATTCCGGGTGATACTGACCCCCTATTCCGGCGATATTGACCCCTTAATCAAATTCCACTAAGTGTCGATACAGTGCTATTTATAGCAAAAACTATAGTAACCTTAGAAATTAGACTGAACAAAGCAGGTAAATTGATTTATAAAACAATGTTATTAACAGAAAAATAAAAATTAAGAGAAAAGCTTTTTCAACCTGCTTTTTGGAAAAACTAATTTTGGGTGGCGCATTGATGAAGTCAGGAACATATTTTTGCCGGCCAGATGATTGTAGATGGAGATCATTGTTTGCTCACGCGTTCCGGCAAAATATTCGTTGACCGGATTGCGTCGGTGTTGTATGTGGTTACTTAATTCTTATACTGAGTATAGCTAGGATTTAATTAGATAAACAATAAGCTTGTTTTAAATATAGACTATAGATTTGATTTAGTTATTTGGTAATTTACGGCACGTCTAAACTCCAAAGGGTTAAAAATGTTCGAGAAATGGGAATTTGTCCCACCAGTACCTATTATTTCTATAGTACCACTATTGAACATTTTACCGATTAATCCTTGCTTAACGTGTATTGCTTCTATTTTATTCAGCATTAATTCTAAGGATTGGGTTGTAATCAACCCCTCTTTGATCAACACGCGTTTATTTGTTACTGCTATTTCTGAGTTATGAATCTTTAATTTAGACATGCTTAATATAAGAAATGAAATTAATATGAAGATTATACCCAAAGAATCAACTTCTATACTGATTAAGAAAATACCAAAAATTAAACTTAACAACCCTTTTAAATAAATTGTCCAATGTACATGGGTCTGATAATAAATTGATTCACCCCCCAATAAATTATTTTCTAGGTAGCCCATCTTTTAATCTTGTTTAATCTTTTTTAACATAGAGGAATTTAATGTCAATTGGGCTATGGCAACATCATATCCAATTGATTTTTTAATTAAGTATACTTTTTTGAAAAAAATATGTTTCGTTGTTGTTGAAATAAAAGCCGCAACAGATTTATGGTAATTATTTTACCTGATATATGTGCTTACAAATCACGTTTTTTGATCAAGTAATAGCTCAGATACACAAACAACCCAGACCAACATAAGCACATTAAGACATAAGGCCATTGAATCGAATAATCTATTACTTTGCCGGGTTGTACCATATTTGAAATCTTCTGCACGGTTTCCATTCTCGAAAAAGGTTCGTGAATAAGATTACTGATGCTTTGCATCGGGAAAAAATCGAACGGATTAAAAGTATTTGGTATTTTTGATTTCCAGACATTGCGCAATATTGATTCGGCAGTTGACCAAAATATCCAAAAACCAAGTGCAAAGGCCGATTTGCGGATTAGTACGGCCGCAAACATCAAAAAACTAAAGGTGGCGATTAATTCAAGGAAATAAATAGGCAGGTAATACATTTCACGAAAAACCATGCCTGCTGTAATGTTGCCGGTAAATTTGAGTCCAAGTACCAATGCAATCATTCCAACCAAGATAGTAGAACATAAACTGAGGATGACAAAAGTGAGTACTTTGGATGTGACAAATTCTTTTTTACTAAGACCATCGATGAAATTCTGTTTGATAGTCCTGAAATCATATTCGTTTACAATGTTGGTAATGATGATGAGTGCCAGCAGAATCTTAAAATGACTTGCTATATAAGTGTTGAAATGCCATGTGTATGGAAATTTGAATGCACCCTGTGCGCCAAAACTAAATTTTAATGGACCGAGATTGAATTCAATAACAGACAGGAAAAACAAGCCAACAATAATGCAGAAGTAAAGTAGGGTATATATCCTGAAACTGCGGTTTGGCCAGAGTTTGAGTAGTTCGAGTTGGATCAGATTTTTCATGCATGCATTTTTTGTCCTGTTAATTCGATAAATTGTTCTTCCAGCGTATTTTTTCTCTTCACCAAGTGTGTGAGTGTGACACCGCTTTTGAAAAGGGTTTCGTTGAGTGAGCGGGTATCGGTTTCTGATTCAAGTATCAGTTTGATGCAATCTTTTTCCTGCTGAATTTTTGTAAAGCCCAACTCACCGAGTTTTTGAAGCAGCAATGTTCTGTTATCTGCATTTACTTCGATGTAGCCGTATGAGGCCGTCATTTCATCTACCTTGCCACTGTACAGTTTTTTACCATTCTTGATAACCACTACATGGCTGCAGACCTTTTCGACTTCATCAAGCAAATGACTGGCGAGCAATATAGTTGTACCGCCTGTGGCTATCTGTCGGATGATGTCTCTGATATCGCGAATGCCTTGCGGGTCGAGTCCGTTGGTAGGTTCGTCAAGAAGGAGTATTTCTGGGTCGTTGAGCAGGGCTGCTGCTATAGCCAGCCGTTGTTTCATGCCCAGCGAGTAAGTGCTAAATACCGAGTCTTTGCGGTCGAACAGACCCACTGTTCTGAGTTTGTGTTCGATGTTATTTGGGTTTGCATTTTTTATCTTTGCTACTATCTTCAGATTTTGTGTAGCAGTGAGGTAAGGGTAGAAATTCGGTCTTTCGATGATGGCTCCGATGCGTTTGAGATGTTCTTGCTGTGGTTCTTCACCAAACCATTTCCATGAACCTGATGTTGGGTTCACTACATTCAACACCATACCGAGGGTTGTTGATTTGCCACTGCCATTCGGTCCAAGAATTCCGTAAATGTCGCCTTTATTGACCGAAAAACTAAGACTGTCAACAGCTGTTATTTTGCCGAATACTTTGGTCAGATTGTTTATTTCGAGTACAGTTTCCAAATTTTTTTATGTGAAATTACTGTATCACAACCGAATCTGATAATTATTCTGACGAAAAGGAAAAATTTAACGACAAAAACTTTCCTGATTTTGCAAGGGCGATATTAGTGTTGAGCATCATTCGTGTATTAGCTAAGGTACTTTCCTACTATAGGCAACCGCCGTCCTGCCCCGAACGCCTTGTTGCTTACCCTGATGACCGGTGGTGCCTGAAAACGCTTAAATTCGTTGATGTTGACAAGCCTTAATATTCTGTTCACCATGGCAGGGTCGAAGCCCATTTCCATCAGTTCTGCCGGTCCTATGCGGTTTTCAATGTATTGAAATAGAACAGGGTCAAGGGTATCATATTCCGGCAGACTGTCCGAATCCTTTTGACCTGGTCTTAATTCTGCTGACGGTGGTTTGCATATAGAGTTTAGAGGAATGACTTCTCCGTCCTTGTTTACGTATGCTGCCAGCTTGTAAATTTCAGTTTTATATACATCACCCAATACTGCCAGACCACCACACATATCACCATATAGTGTTCCATACCCTACGGCGAATTCACTCTTGTTGGATGTGTTGAGTAGGATATGGCCAAATTTGTTGGACAATGCCATCAGTATCATCCCTCGTATGCGTGCCTGGATGTTTTCTTCCGTCACATCGGCCTGTTTGCCTTCGAACAATGGATTTAGCAAGCCTTCATACACATCAAATACTGACCGGATAGGCACTATGTCATGCCTGATGCCTAGATTGACGGCCAGATCTTTTGCATCTGTTACAGAATGCCCGGTTGAATACTCTGACGGCATAAGTACACCCCACACATTTTCGGCGCCAAGCGCCCTTACTGCAAGAACAGCTGTGAGTGCAGAATCGATTCCGCCCGAAAGACCAAGAATAGCTTTTTTTAACCCCAGCTTGCCGAAATAATCCCTGATACCTGTAACAATGGCATCGTGCATAAGCCTATATTTTTCCTTTTGCTGCTCGTTGTTTATTCCGCCTTTCTGTACATCCGCCAGGTTATAGGTTTTGATACATTCTTCGAAATAGGGCATTTCGTCAAAGACTTGAAGGTCAGGCGATACTACAAGCGAACCTCCGTCAAAAATGATTTCAGTCTGCGCACCTACATGATTTACATAAAACATAGGCACTCCGTATTTCGATACATTTGCCCTTACGGCCGAAATCCTCGACTCCGCATGGTCATAACTGAAAGGAGATGCAGAAAGGTTGATCATGATATCGGGTTTGTCTTTCATCATTTCATCCATCGGACATACCTTGTAGAGTGGATTGTCGTTTCCTACATTCCAAATATCTTCGCAGATGGTAAATGCTATTCGCTTTCCTTTGTACTCAACGGTCGAAAATTCATGCGCCGGCTCGAAGTATCTGTATTCGTCAAATATATCGTAGGTTGGCAATAATGCTTTGTGCGAAATGTGCTGTACCTTACCATCAAATAAAAAAAACGCACTGTTGTACAGATCTTTTCCTTCCACTACAGGATTGACACATGGCGAACCAACCGCAATGGCAATGCCCTGTGCAGCAGCAGCAAGCGCATGGACAGAATCCATACACCTGGCAATAAAATCCCGGAATTCGAGAAAGTCGCGTGGTGGGTATCCGCAAGTGGCGAGCTCTCCGAAACAGATGATGTCGCTGCCTTCTTCTTTAGCGAGCGTTACTGCGTCCAGCATTTTACGAAGGTTGCTTTCAAAATTGCCAATGTGGTAGTTGAGCTGTGCTAATGTTATTTTCATCAATACCTTATTTTGAACAGCAAAAGTAGCCCAAATTAATGGTTAGATGAAGCAGCTGCTTTTAAAATAAGGCAAAAATATTATTTAATAATTGAGTAGCAAGATCAGACGTGTCGTTCGGCATGGTACGAACTCCTTACCATAGGGCCACTCTCTACATATTTGAATCCTTTACTAAGTCCTACTTCCTTATACATGGCAAATTTGTCGGGATGAACATATTCTGCTACCGCAATGTGCATCTGAGTTGGTTGCAGGTATTGTCCGAGTGTTAGTACATCACAGCCGTTCTCTACCAGATCGTCCATAGAGCGAAACACTTGTTCTTCGGTTTCGCCAAGGCCGAGCATGATGCCGGTTTTTGTGCGTTTGCCGTATTCTTTAGTTCTCTTTATTTGTTCGAGGCTCCGGCTGTATTTAGCTTGTGGCCTTACTTGGCGGTAAAGTTCTTCTACGGTTTCCATATTGTGTGACACTACTTCCTGGCCGGCACTTATCATGGTTATCAGTGCGTCCCAGTCGGCTTTTACATCCGGTATAAGTGTTTCAATGGTAGTAAGCGGATTGAATTCTTTTACCAGTTGCACAGTTTTGTGCCAAATGTCGGCTCCTTTGTCTTTGAGTTCGTCGCGGTTAACAGATGTGATGACTGCATGCTTTACCTGCATCAGCCGGATGGCTTCTGCTACGCGTCTAGGTTCGTCTTCATCATACTCGGTGGGGCGGCCGGTTTTTACGGCGCAAAAAGAGCAAGAACGTGTACAAACATTGCCCAATATCATAAATGTAGCGGTACCCATGCCCCAACATTCTCCCATATTCGGGCAATTGCCACTCTGGCAGATGGTGTGCAGCTTGTTTTCGTTAACTATATTCCGGACATTTCTGTATGATTCGCCTACAGGGAGCTTTACTTTTAACCATTCCGGTTTTCTGGGTCTTGAAGGTGTTTGCAGGTCAGCAACATTGGGTTCGGTCATATTATTTTCTCTTTCCTATTTCTACGCTAAGATACAAATTTATGAAAATTATTTGTTTAGGCTGATCAATCATCAGGTTAACAGTAGTAGGGAAGGCATCCGCCTGTATTCCTGCTTCCACGCCTGTAAAATATCCTTCAAGTGTATCCCATTCAAACAACATACCGGCCCTCCCATAGACACCCGGCACAGGTCGTACTTCATCCCAATGTTCGAAAAAACTCGGCCCACCAAAAATACGGCTAAGGTCAGTAAATACTTCCTTGTTCTCTTCGCTGTATTTTTCTTTTGATAAATAGGCACTCGAACCATTGTCTTTGTAGCGTATAAGCTCCAAGTAATATGGTTTTTTAAGACCGAGTATGCCTCCAAACTCATAGGTAGAGCCGATGGAAATACCACGGTGCCTTTGTTTGTCTGAATAATAATATTTCTGCCCAAAACCTACTCTTGCTACATAGAGCGAATTTTGCTTGCCAAACACAAACGAACGTGCCGACTGACTTGTGAACGGATTGCTGTAATCGAATCGCTGACTCAGTTCGTGATTGTTTTTAAGATACCCTATTTCATAATGGGTAAAATTGGTCTTGTAGTATGTGCGGATTTTGCCCGAATACCAGCCAATGTTAAATCCGTTGGTCTGTAACCGCGCTTTAAAAGCTTTTTCCTTATTATATAGAATTCCTTTAGACTCTACACCTGTATCATAACCACTAAATGACTGAGCACCAACAAACGAAGATGCCAGCAGAATTAATAGGATAATATTTAGCCGGATATACGCCAAAGTTTATAATTTCGTTTAGAATTAAAAAATTAATTTAAAGATATAAAATTATTTTGGCTTTTCAAAAAATGTAGTTTTTTTTTGAAAAAAGTTTTATCGAATGATCATCATCTACACAAAACGCTGTTCTGCACGCTTGTTGTACACAGCAAGACATATTTTTGAACACGTGCTTGGTGTAGAGTATCGTGTGAGCGAAAATCTGAATGGGAAGAATGACGGAGATATTGTGCTGACCTATGGTTTTACAGCATCCGCAGGCGAGTTGAGTATGTATGCTTCCGACATTCTTTTTGAAGATACAGGGCCTCATATTGATACCTACCATAAGATTATTGAAAAACCATGGCCGTATTTCAAGGCGCCTTTTGGTAGCTTTGATTTTTGTGAGGATGTTTTTGCGCTGTGTTTTTTTTCCATTAGCCGATACGAAGAATATGTTCTGCCGATAAAGGATAAATATGGTCGTTTCAGAGCTTGTGACAGTGTTTTTTCAAGAGATAAAGTGCTCCAGACACCACATGTCGATACAATGATATTTGAATTTGCCAGAAAGATACAATCAGTTTTTCATCAATTTCAATTTTCAAATAAAAAGACAAAAAAACTCCTGACCATTGATGTAGATCATGCCTGGAAGTACAGAAATAAAGGTTTTATCCGCCACCTGGCAGCGTTTGGTAAAAATGTACTCCAACTTAGATTAGATCTGGTGGCCGAAAGGATGAAGGTACTGACCGGAATATTACCTGATCCATATTTTAGCTTTGATCAATTGGACAAATTATCGACTTTGGTCGAAATGCGTTATTTTATCCTGCTTGGTGATTACAACAAAATTGACATTAATATTCACCACAAATCAATGGAGTTCAGGCAATTACTTAGTTCATTATCTGACCGGTATCCGGTAGGAATCCACCCTTCATCAAAATCATCGAACAATACATTGCAGCTTATAAAAGAGCGGAAAAGGCTTGAAGAGATTACAAAAAAACCGATCTACGATTCGAGACAGCATTTTTTATTGTTGACAATGCCGGGTACGTATCATGCATTACTTGAGGCGGGCATCACAGATGACTATACAATGGGCTTTGCAGACAATATTGGTTTTCGGGCAGGTACGGCCTTTCCGTTTTATTGGTTTGACCTAAGCACGGATACAGAAACCCTGTTGTTGGTTCATCCTTTTGTGGCAATGGATGTTACCATACGCGATTATTTGAATCTTAAACCTTCAGAAGCATTTGGTAAAATGAAATCGATGTTGGACGGAGTAAAACAAAATGGCGGCACATTCACATTGCTCTGGCACAACAGCTCATTTACGGATGCCGAAGGGTGGTCTGAATGGAAAAGCGGATTAGTTGAATTTTTTGAGGGCAATCAGGAATGATATTTGCCGGAATTTCAGTATATTTGAAAAAACTATTTTTACTATGATAAATGTGCTTGCACAAACGAATTCTGTGGCCAATAATTTTCTGGCTGAAATCAGGGATATCGAAGTACAAAGAGATGCGCTCCGCTTCAGAAGAAACATGGAGCGGCTCGGTGAAATATTCGCCTACGAAATAAGTAAAACGCTTGACTTTTACGAACAGGAGGTGACAACACCGCTTGGTACAGCGATGGTAAGAAAGACAGAGCGAAAAGTAGTACTTGCAACCATACTCCGTGCAGGACTACCGATGCACCAGGGTATGCTCAATTATTTTGACTATGCCGGCAATGCTTTTATATCAGCTTACCGCAAGCACCATAAGGACGGTTCATTCGAGATAAGTCTCCAATATGTCACGTGTCCTGATCTGAATGATGCGGTACTCATTATAGCTGACCCAATGCTCGCCACCGGTCAGTCTATAGCACGGACACTTCAGGAGCTTACCAGATATGGCCACCCAAAGTCTGTACACATCGTGTCTGCCATTGCAGCCAGGGAAGGAGTTGACCACGTGCGCCGTCATCTGCCCAATGCTACACTTTGGCTCGGCGATGTTGATGAAGAACTAACAGCTAAGTCTTACATCGTCCCAGGTCTGGGCGATGCAGGTGATCTTAGCTTTGGTGATAAAATTCAAAATTGATAAAACGAGAAGGATTCTATTATTCAGCTTTATTAGCAACAATAGCATACACCATAGGCAGTTTGCCTTCAAGACCTTCTACTCTGTATTCGTCTTCACCTTGTTTTACAAGTTTACTGAAGCAGGCATAGGGTGAATAGTCGTATTCTTCAAATCTTGATATTGTTAGTCCGGCATCTATCAGGTTTTGGAGTACTTCGCTTATCGGGTGGTTCCAGCTGATGCTTTTATTTGAGATTTGTGCATTTTTTTCAGCATACGTCCCTTCTTCTGTTTCTACAATTTCTTCCTTATTGAAATAGAAATATTTCACGAAATCAAATTCTTCATCAAGCGTAAAGACAAATGGATGAAATTCAACGAAGATCAACTTTCCGCCAGGTTTGAGCATTTTGTAAATCACAGAAGCCCATTTTTGCAGATCGGGTAGCCAGCCGATGGTGCCATAGCTTGTAAACACGATATCGAACTGTTGGTCAATAAATGCAGGAGTATGATATACATCACAACATACAAAGGATGTACCCAAGCTTAGTGACTTTGTCGTTTCATTTGCTATTTCGATAGCTTTTTCAGAGAAATCGATACCGGTAGCATGCCCACCCATCCTGGAAAGAGACATAGTATCCTGTCCGAAATGACACTGAAGATGAAGTATTTTTTTTCCTGTGATGTCGCCAAGCAGATCGAGTTCTGGACGTTTCAGACTCGATTTCCCGGCAAGAAAACTTTGTTGGTCATAAAATTCTGAATCAACATGTATGCCCACCTTGTCGTTCCAGAGTTTGCGGTTTATTTCTATATAATCTTCTGTCATTTTTTACTTATGATATTTATATCACCTTTAAATACTTTGGTCGTTCCGTTTTCATATTCGACAACAAAATAATACACAAAAACTGCCGGATCGAGTGGTTTTCGTCTGAAAGTTCCGTTCCAACCGTAGTCTGGGTCATTAGGTGGAAAATTCTCCTGCTGCATGATAGATTCGCCCCATCGGTCGTAGATATGCAATGTTTTAATCAGCTTTACCGTATTGTCTGCAAATATTACCCATTTGTCGTTGATACCATCGGCATCCGGGCTGAA
This sequence comes from Saprospiraceae bacterium, assembly GCA_019694295.1. Classification (GTDB taxonomy): domain Bacteria; phylum Bacteroidota; class Bacteroidia; order Chitinophagales; family Saprospiraceae; genus JAEUUM01. Next base: position 21,773 of record JAIBCG010000011.1, on the reverse strand, counting down.
GCTGTTTGGAACATATACGGTTGTTTTTATATGTACATAAATAGTTAGTTCATCTTCAGCAAGACAGCCATTTTCATCATAAGCACTTGCTTTGTAGGTAGTGGTGTTGACAGGGCCCGCAACAGGATTGATGCACGGATCGGGACAGTTCAGACTTTGTTCGTTGGTCCAGCTTATGTTGTTGATAGCAAAGTCCGTTATCGGATGAATGGTGTAGGTGTCACCAAGGTTGATGGTAACATCTTGCCCAAGGTCAAGGTGCAATACAGGTAATGGAGCAAGCGTCACTGTTGTCTGAAATTCGCAGCCTTTGGCATCTGTAACCAATAACTGATAATTGCCCGGGGCCAAACCGTTGATGGTGTGAGTGGTCTGTGTGATTTGACCTGCACTATTGTTATTAAGATTGATATTTGCAGGTAGAGCAATGCCCGTATCGAATACAAGTGCAATACTACCTCCGGCAGGGCTTTTACAAGTAGGGTCAACAGGCGTGACCAATGCATTTAATGGTTTGTTGTTTATAAGTAAATCAGCGACACCGCTGCAAGCTTCATTGTCCGTTACAGTCACAGAGTATGTACCCGATTCATTGCCCGATATAGTACTACCTGTTTGGGTGCCACCGGGTGTATTCCATGAATAGGTATAAGGCGGATTGCCTCCGGTGACGTTGGCATTAACATTAAACTGAGCGACACCACACAATTTTTGAGGATCTGTAGAAAGGCTTACCAGCAAGCCCGGTTGTTCATTGGCAGGGAAAGTATAATCTGCTGTGCAACTGTGGGCGTCAGTGACGAGTAGTGTATATACACCGGCAGTATTTATCTGAATATTTGTAGCTGTAGTATTGGTAGCCGGACCACTCCATAGAAAAGTGTAAGGAGCAGCACCACCTGATGGATTCGCGGTCACCGTTGCTGAACTATTTTTACAAAATACTACCGGGTCAGGAATGATTTCAGCTATAGGCGCAGGATATTCTGTGACATTTACACTTTGGCTGGCAGTACAGTTGTTGGCATTTGTTACTGAGATAGTATAATTACCGGCTATATTTGCAGTAATGGTTTTGGTGTTAAAATTACCTGAAGGTGTGGTCCAGGTATAAATGTATGGTGGTGTATTGTCATTGACAGTAACATCAAGTGCAACATTGTTACCCGGACAGAATCCCGGTGCGGAAGGAAGTGTCAGTATCGGTTCTGAGAATTGGTCAACAACCACTTCGCCGAGACCCGAGCATCCATTACTGTCTGTTACCGTTACCTTGTAGTTGCCGGGTGTACCGGTAGTAATAACCGGATTGGCAGATGTACCCAATGGTGAACTCCATTGGTAGGAGAACGGAGCCTGACCACCAATGGTATTCGTACTTATGTCAACCGTTTTGCCTGGACAGAAACCCGGAAGTACCGGATTAAATGTAACAATAAGGCTGTTCGACTGAACTACCGGAATAGTAAAGCTACCCGAACAACCCTTGCTGTCAGTAATAGTTACAGTATAATTGCCGGCTATATTTGCATTAAATGTCATGCCTGTTCCATTACCTGCAGGTGAAGACCAGCTGTATGTAAATGGTGCGATGCCGTTTGAAGAAGATGCTGTAAGCAAAACAGATCCGTTATTACAAAAACTCGCCGGTTTAGGATTAATGTCAACTGTCAGGCCACTCACTTCATCAACTTGAACAGATGCCGTGCCTGAACAAGCACCCTGTTCTGTCACAGTAACAGTATATATTCCAGCAACATTTGCTATCAGTGGATTGCCATTGGCCGTGCCTGAAGGTGTAGTCCAGTTGTAAACGAGGTTGTTGCCAGTAGCGTTTACTGTCAATTCTACACTACTCCCTGAGCAGAAACCTGGATTAGCAGGAGATATGGTCACGGTCTTTGCCGGATTTTCAGACACATTTACAGTTGCTGTACCACTGCAACCACCTGTGTCAGTAACAGTTACAGTATAATTGCCGGCAGTCTTAACGGTCAGAGGCGAGCCCGACTTAGATCCACCAGGTGTAGTCCAACTATAAGAAGCAATATTTCCGGGTGCATTTACTGTCAGATCAACCGTTTCGCCAGGGCAAAAAGTTGGTGCAGCAGGCAGAATGCTAACGGCCAAATTTGGGTTTTCGACCACGGTTGTTTGTGCTGTACCACTGCATCCGCCGCTATCGGTTACCGTTACATTATATGTGCCAACGACAGTTGCAGTTACGGTCGCCCCTGTTTTATTGCCGCCAGGAGTTGTCCAAGCATAGGTAAATGTGCCATTTCCTCCACCCGGTACTGCTGTCAGATCAATTTTTCCGCCCGGACAGATACTTGGGTTAGGAGGGGTGATGTTAACCGGAAATCCCGGAGATTCGGTAACATTTACTGTAGCTGTTCCTGTGCAACCCTTGCTGTCAGAAACTGTGACGGTGTAGTTTCCTGCAATATTCGCCTGAATGTCCTGCCCTGATTTAGTACCACCCGGTGTTGTCCACGAAAAGCTGTATGGAGTTGTGCCTCCGCTAGGTGTTGCAGTCAGATTGACAAAACTGCCAGGGCAAAAACTTGGTGTTGCAGGAAGAATATTTACTGACAGGTTGGCATTTTCCGTTACATTGACCACCGCAGTACCTGTACAGCCTTCTCCATCCGTAACGGTCACGGAATAAGCTCCGGCTAATGTTGCAGTGACCACCTGACCGGTTTTATTGCCTGAAGGAGTTGACCAGTTATACAAATAACCGGATCCTGATCCTCCTGTAGCGTTTGCGGTAAGATCTACACTACCACCTGCACAAAAAGAAGCAGGATTAGGGTTGATGCTCACATTCAGTATCGGGTTTATGATTATGGTGTGCACTGCTGTTCCGGTACAAGCTGCATTGTCTGTTATTGTAACGGTATAGTTGCCTGCCTGACTGACAGTAATACTTGAACCCGATGCAGGTCCACCCGGCGTTGTCCATTGATAACTGGTGAATGTCCCTGTGCCGCCTGTCGCGTTGGCTGTAAGAGTGGCAGAAGCTCCATTGCACAATACATCAGGATTTTGTATAAATGTAATGTCTATCGGGTCATAGTTTTCAACTTCAATGTTAGCAAATCCTTTACAACCTTTGGCGTCCGTGACGGTCACATTATAAGTGCCTATACCTACCGTGATGGCAGCTGAAGACATGCCGTTGCTCCAGGAGTAATTATATGCCGGTGAACCACCTGTTGCATTGGCAGTAATGGTCTTTGTTTGACCTTCACAAACTTTGGCAGGCATAGGGGTGATGTCAACATCAGGGGAAGGATTCTGTATGACATTGATGCTTGCTGATTTGGTGCATCCTTCACCGTCTGTAACAACAAGCGTATAAGTGCCGGGCACCGAAGCAGAAATAGTCTGGCCATTTACCATACCACCTCCTGGTTCGGTCCATTCAAAATCAAAATTTCCTGAGCCACCGGTTGCATTTCCTGTAAGGGTAACGGATTCGCCTTCACAAAATGCAGGATTAGCTGGTGTGATGCTTACGGTAATATCCGGATTAACAGTAACCTGTACTGAAGCCACATCTGTACAACCTGCCGCATTTGTAACGGTAACAGTGTATGTCCCCGATTTGAGGTTATTGAGTCCTGTGATGACAGGATTCTGTTGCATAGAGTTGAAGCCTCCTGGTCCTGACCATTTATAAGTGTCGCCTCCGTTTGCTTCAAGATTGACTGATCCGCCCCAACAAGTTGGACTGGAAGCCATGGCTTCTGCCTCCGGACAGACGACATTAAACGCAAAAGTACCGGTATAAACATCCGGGCATAATGGATCGGCAGGAGGATTCAGGATTCCTTTAATATAGTACGGACCCATATTGCACATTGCTTCGGTTGTGGCTAGTGTCACATCGGCTATGGTACTTGTTGACATAACAGGTGGTGCTATCACATCCGGAGCGGTGCAGCCATCATTACCAAGTGTACCATCTGCCAGCACATAGTCACCGTCCTGAGCAGGTGCCAGGTCTTCACAAGTATATGTAAGTGAATTGGTACAACTGCAACCTGCAATAGAGATGGTGGTGGTTCTCGAACCGGAACTTGAACCATTAGAAAATGCTCCAACTGTACGGTTACATGCATTTTGAACCACGTATAACTTTTGACCTGTTGCACATAAGGCTGAAAAGTCATAATTAGAAAATTCGTCACCACTTGTAAATACAACCACCAAACCGTTTGGGGGTACGCTTTCGCCCGGTCCGACAGGGATTACATTGGCCGCAGTACAGTTGGCGGATGCCAGTATCATGGCAATCAGTGATGCATTAGGAGCCTTCCAGCCGCATGGTGATGCCCCTATGTTGATGTCATTATTATTATTACCCATTTGGTTGTTTTGCACAGCAAAATCAATCTGTAGGTTGTTGAGGTTAAACCCACTTCCGGATGATAATAACATGAATTCGTTCGGTCCCTCCGGCCCGCAAGCGTCTATCATCATGGCTAGTATGGTAGGACATACAGCACAGAATGGAGGGAAAGTAGTCGTAATCTTTCCGCAGGCAATAAATGTGCCTTCGTTCTGGTAAGGGTCAAAATTTTGATCGTCGCTGTAATACCAATCCACGCAGCCATTATTTATTAGGTTGGCTCCTTCCGCTTTTAATGTGAGCACTGCTCCCGGGCATACATCGCACGGTGTACTTCCATTCGTACAAGGCCCATTGATGCTGCTTGCGGTTATTTCAGCACATTGTGATGTTAGTTGTGTAATAAAAAATATGTTCAGGATAGTAAAAATACATACTTTGTGGTACAAAAACCTCATTCTCATAGATAGTTATGTTTGCAGTCATAAAGGTACTACAATAGCCAAATTCGTTGTATGAATTGGTCAGTTAAATTGTTATTACAATTTGTTTCTCTATTTACCTTTAAATTTATTAAAACAAAGCCTAATTTTGCAGCCATTATTCTTACAAACAATATTGCATGGGTCATAACGAACTTACTGAACAGGAAATACTAAGACGTGAATCACTTGATAAAATCCGTGAACTGGGTATTGACCCTTATCCGGCAGCATTATATCCGGTGACACATTTGTCTTCTGAAATAAAAGAAAATTACAAAGAAGAAATTCTGGAAGATGGTACCAAGAACCGCCTCAACTTCCAGGATGTCTGTCTGGCCGGGCGCCTGATGAATATGCGCGAAGCCGGTAAGGCCATGTTTATGAATATTCAGGATGCTGATGGCCGTATTCAGCTCTACCTTCGCCGCGAGGAATTGTCTGAAAATGATGATTATACTTTTTTCGATCAGCTTATTAAAAAATTGCTTGACATTGGTGATTATATTGGTGTCAAAGGATTTGCATTCAAAACAAAAACAGGTGAAACTACCATTCACGTCACTTCTTTTACATTGCTTTCAAAATCCCTCAAACCGCTTCCGGTAGTCAAAACCGATGCTGAAGGGAATGTCTTTGACGCGGTAAGTGACCCGGAGTTTCGTTACAGACAGCGTTATGTTGATCTGACGGTCAATCAGGGTGTGAAGGAGGTATTCCTTAAAAGGACAAAAATGGTGAATGCCATCAGAGAATATTTGAACGAACACGGTGGCATCGAAGTAGATACTCCTGTGTTGCAGAACATTCCGGGTGGGGCAGCTGCCAGGCCATTTATTACTCACCACAATGCGCTTGATGTTCCGTTTTATCTTCGTATCGCTAATGAACTTTATCTGAAAAGGCTGATAGTAGGCGGATTTGATTTTGTGTATGAATTTTCGAGAAATTTCAGGAATGAAGGTATGGATAGAACACACAATCCGGAGTTTACGGTTCTCGAATTCTACGTTGCCTACAAAGATTATTTCTGGATGATGGATTTTACAGAAAAGCTACTCGAAAAAGTTGCTCTGGCATCCAATGGTACAACAGATTTGCCGGTAGGCAACAATATCATCAGTTTCAAAGCACCGTACAAACGAATAGCACTTTATGACGCCATCAAGGAATATACCGGGTTTGACGTTAACGGAATGGATGAAACTGCCCTGAGAGATGTTTGCAAAAAACTGAACATTCCTACAGATGAATCCATGGGCGTGGGTAAACTTATTGATGAAATATTCAGCGAAAAATGTGAAAAGAACTTCATTCAGCCTACATTTATCATCGATTATCCGGAAGAAATGAGCCCACTTACTAAAAAGCACCGAAGCAAACCAGGCTTGGTGGAGCGTTTCGAACTGATGGTGAATGGAAAAGAAGTAGCCAATGCCTATAGCGAGTTGAACGATCCGATAGACCAGAGAATGAGGTTCGAAGAACAGGCACAGTTGATGGAACGCGGTGATGATGAAGCCATGTTTATCGATCATGATTTCCTACGGGCTCTTGAGTACGGAATGCCGCCAACCTCCGGTATCGGTATCGGTATCGACCGTCTCGCCATGCTTTTGACTAACCAGCAATCTATACAGGAAGTGTTATTCTTTCCGCAAATGAAACCAAAACAAGAAAATTAATATAAATAATATAATAATCATGGAACTTAAAGGTAGAATCATTCACATATTACCAATACAGACTGGAGAAGGGAAGAACGGTCCCTGGCAAAAACAGGATTATGTACTCGAAACCCTTGATACCTATCCTAAGAAAGTTTGCTTCAACCTATGGGGTGATAAAGTAAATCAGTTTGCTATCAAGCAGGACGAGATGCTGACAGTACATTTCGATGTAGAAAGCAGAGAGTTTAACGGCAAATGGTACACCGATGTAAAAGCATGGCGCATAGACAGAAACATTGACTCTGCTGATGCACCTGGTCAGGCACAGGCCGCAGATATGCCACCACCGGCTGATTTTGGCTCTGGAGAAGATGACGACCTTCCTTTCTGAAAATTTTTTGAAGAAAAATTGCCCAAACAACATAAGCTCAAGCTTTTTTCTTAACTTTCAAGCGCAATGGAAAATTCGCTGAAAGCACTGAATGAAAAACTCACGGGAGAATTGCACTGGTCTGCAAAACTCAGGGCGCTGTATGCTACAGACGGCTCTATCTACAGGCAACTGCCGCTTGCCGTAGCTATACCACAGACACAAGAAGATATCGGGCTACTCATCAATTTAGCCCGGACGCACAATATTGGCCTTATTCCAAGAACTGCCGGCACATCGCTGGCAGGACAGTGTGTTGGTGAAGGCATCGTGGTGGACACTTCAAAATATTTCAACAAAATCATTGAAATTAATGAAACTGAGCGCTGGGCAAGAGTACAACCGGGCGTCATACGGGATGAGCTCAACCATGTACTAAAACTGGCAGGGCTGATGTTTGGTCCTAATACTTCAACTTCCAACCGTGCAATGATAGGTGGCATGGCCGGCAATAACAGTTGTGGCTCTACTTCAGTTGCATTCGGTACGACACGTGACCACGTCCTGGAAATGAAAGGTTTCCTGAGCGATGGATCAGCATTCCACGCAAAGCCGTTGTCCGCTGAAGAATTTTACCAAAAAACACATCAAGACAATCTTGAAGGAAAAATATACCGGCATCTTGCAGAAAAATTATCCGATAATCAAGTTCGCGAAGAAGTTTTCAGAGAATTTCCGAAGGAATCCATCAATAGGCGAAATACAGGATATGCAGTAGATGTCTTGCTCAGAAGTGAGGTTTTTACACAAGGAGGGGAAGCTTTTAATCTGTCAAAAATTCTCTGCGGATCGGAAGGAACGCTTGCCTTTACTACCGAACTTAAAGTAAACCTTGTACTGGTGCCACCGCCTTGCGATGCGCTGGTTTGTGCACATTTCGATTCCATACACAAAGCAATGGATGCCACAGTCGAGGTAATGAAGTTGAAGCCGTTCGCCTGTGAACTTATGGATGACAACATTCTGAAATGTACCTATGGTACACCTTCGTTTACACCACTCCGCTCATTTGTTGTAGGTGAGCCGGCTGCTATACTAATCATAGAACAGCGGGCAGAAACAACCGAAAAGGCCGAACTACTTGCCAGAGAAATAGTAAGTGTACTCGAAAAAAATAATCTGAGCTATGCCAACATCATACTGCATGGCAAGGAAGCAGCCAAAGCATGGGCTCTGAGAGCAGCCGGGCTTGGGCTACTTGCCAACCTCGAAGGTGACGAAGCCATTAACTGTATAGAAGACACAGCCGTTGATGTTGAAGATCTGCCGGCATATATTCGAGAATTTGAACAAATGATGCATGGTTACGGACAAGATCCGGTGTACTATGCACATGCAGGTGATGGCGAGTTGCATCTGAAACCCAAAATAAACCTTGCTACAAAATCCGGAATCGATTTGTTTAAGAAAATAACGCGTTCGTCTGCTGAACTTGTCAAGAAATTCAAAGGATCACTCAGTGGTGAACATGGCGACGGACGAGTGCGTGCAGAATATATCCCACTGATGATTGGTCAGAAAAATTATCAGCTTATAAGGGAAATAAAGCACACTTGGGATCCGCAAAATATTTTTAACCCGGGGAAAATCGTAGATGCATTCCCTATTGATACAGATCTGAGGCATCAGGTAAAACACCATTCTACTACACTCAAAACAGCTTTTGATTTTGGTAATGAAAATGGTTTTTTCAATACAGCTGAAAAATGTACCGGGTCCGGTGACTGCCGTAAGCTGCCTTTTGCCGGAGGAACCATGTGCCCGAGTTATCAGGCAACACTCGATGAACAGCATTCGACCAGAGGGAGGGCCAATGCCCTGCGGGAATTTATATCGCAACGCCCCGATGGAAAAGGTATAGAACATCCTGAACTTGCCGAAGTAATGGATCTGTGCATACAATGCAAAGGCTGTACAACAGAATGCCCGTCGAATGTAGATATGTCGCGCCTGAAATCGGAATATCAGTATCAGGTGCAAAAACTTAATGGCCCATCATTCAGAAGCAGAATATTCGCCAATAATGATATAATAAACGCCCGACTGAGACCAATGGCGGGTATTACCAATTTTATCCTGAATAAAAGTCCACTTTCAAATATCATTAAGCGAATGTTGGGTATTGCACCACAAAGAACTTTTCCTCTAGTATATAAAAAGGGGTTGCGTCAGTGGTTTAAAGATTACAAACAAGAAATAAATGGTGAGCCAAAAGGGAAAGTGATTTTTTTCTGCGATGAATTTACCGATTTGTATGATGCTTACATTGGCCGTAAGGCTGTAAAATTGCTTAATCGCCTCGGAGTATTTGTTATCATGTTGCCGAACAAACCTAGCGGAAGAAGTCAAGTGTCAAAGGGTTTCCTCAACGAGGCAAGAAAGCTGGCTGACTTCAATGTGCAGCTTTTGTCAGAGGACAGATTGAAGGACATTCCCATAACAGGTATAGAACCCGGTGCCATGCTGATATTTCGCGACGAATATCCTGACTTGGTAAGTACACAAAACAAGAAAAAAGCCACCGAACTTGCGAAAAGGGTTTTTCTCATTGAAGAATATCTGTATGATTTGTTGTGCAATGGGAATGTTGATACTTCGGGCTGGAAGGCATTCTCTTCAAAAATAATGTATCACGCACATTGTCATCAAAAATCATTGAGTGATGCCGGTAAGGCAGCATGGCTGCTGAGTGCAGCACCCGGGGCGCAAGTAGAGATTATACCGAGCGGTTGTTGTGGTATGGCCGGCAGTTTTGGTTACGAAAAAGAACATTACCAGATAAGCATGAAGATAGGCAGCCTTGTATTATTTCCTGCCATTAACAAACAGACAGATGATGTAGTAATTGCAGCATCAGGTGATAGCTGCCGCCACCAGATAAAGGATGGAACCGGACGACAAGCAGTACATCCGGTCGAAATCCTTTATGAGTATGCAGGTGGGTAATGTTGCTTTATAGTTAAAATGTGACGTTTATTTCAAGACTTTCCTTACCCCGTTTGATTCTAACTTTTGCAGTATCACCGGCTTTGTATGAAGCCAGTTGGTTCATATAGTCATAGACATCCTTTATTTGTTTGCCGTCCATTGCTTCGATGATGTCACCTGCTGCCATGCCTGCTTTTTGGGCTGGTTTGCCATCTACGACTGCATCTATCCGAAGCCCGGCAACATCAGCGGTATAGTCGGGCATTATACCAAGAGAAACCTTGTACTTCGATCTGGTTTCTTGCTGTTTTTGTTTGGTAGGCGTAAACGGGAGTTTGCCTTTACCGTCAAGTTTTAGGATAGTGGATGCAATGAATTTTAAAATATCAACCTCGCCGTCAAAATTAATTTTTTCTATATCATCGCTTGCCTTGTGATAATCGCTGTGCTGCCCGGTGAAGAAACTGAGTACCGGTATGTCTTTCAAGTAAAACGAAGTATGGTCGGTAGGCCCTACACCTGATGAATCGATTACGTATTTAAACCGACCGTCTGTAGTGTCAATCAATCCCGTAAAATGCGGACTCGTACCTATTCCATATACAAGTAACTTCCGGGTATCCGGATTGAGTCTTCCGATCATATCCATATTGACCATAAAATTAATTTTGCCAATATCGACCGTAGGAGTATTGGTGAAATGTTTGGAGCCCACAAGACCGTCTTCCTCAGCTGAAAAACAGATGAACAAAAAATTGTTTTGCTCCTGTATGCCGTTTTCGGTAAAAAACTTTGCGAGTTCGATAACACCGGCAGTACCTGATGCATTGTCGTCTGCACCATTGTGTATTTCGTCGCCTTTATCCAAAGCCGAACCATGGTGTCCCTTGCCGAGGTGGTCGAAATGGCCGCCTACGACGATGGTGTAAGGCGCTCCGTTATCAAGAAAACCTAACACATTGCTGCCTTTTTTCTGTACAGCATTGGTACCGGTCGTGTCATGTGGATTAGTATGGTATTTGTAGTCAAATTGTTGTCGGTAGCCGTCGGTGCCGGCTGGTTTTAGTGCCAGTTTGGAGAAATAAGATGCAATATAGTCAATAGCCAGCTGTTCGCCTTTAGTGCCCGGTGCGCGCCCTTCGAGTTCGTCTGAGGCAAGGTACTCAATGTGCTTGCGGATATTCGATTTGCTGATATTCTGCGCTATGACATTTCCACTTAGCCCTAGGATTAAACACAGTGGCACGATGATGTTAGATAGTAAGTTTTTCATTAGTCAACCCAGTCTGCGATGAATAAATTGGTGTCATGTCCGCCCCCGTTATTACGGTTAGATGAGAATACGAGTTTTTTGCCGTCCGGTGAAAACATCGGGAACGAATTGAAGACGCTCTCTGTGGTTATTTGTTCAAGACCTGTACCATCTTCGTTGATCATATAGATCTGGAAGTCATAACCTTTTTTGGAGGCATGGTTACTCGAAAACAATATCTTCTTGCCACCCGGGTGATAAAAGGGCGCCCAGTTAGCTTTACCCAAATGAGTGATTTGTCTCAAATCAGAGCCGTCCACATTACAAGTATAAATTTCCATATTGGTCGGTGCTACTAAACCTTGTGCAAGGTAATCTTTGTATTCCTTGATTTCTTCCGGAGTTTTTGGCCTAGAAGACCTGAAAACTAACTTGGTACCATCCGGTGAGAAGAAAGCTCCTCCATCATAACCGAGTTCGTGTGTTATTTGTTTTTGGTTTGAACCGTCGATGTCCATTGTCCAAAGTTCGAGATCACCGCTGCGTGTGCTGGTGAACACGATTTTATCACCTTTTGGAGAGACTGTTGCTTCGGCATCATATTTGGGTGAATGGGTAAGTTGTTTGACGATATTCCCCTTGATGTCGGCTACAAAAATGTCGTAGCTGTCAAATATTCCCCAGAGATATTTCCCGCCTTTAGGTGGGTCGGCAGGGCATTTGTCGCCACCGAGATGCGTAGAGGCATACAAGATGTGTTTATTGTCGGGCATGTAATACGAGCAGGTAGTACGGCCTTTACCGGTACTAATCATCTGTGGCTTGAGCTTGATGTTCTTTTTAGCTTTTTTGATGTTGAGGCTAAATATCTGATCGCATTCCAGTCCCCAGGCTTTGTTGTTGCTTTGGAAAGCGAGAGATTTTCCGTCAAAGCTCCAGTAGGCTTCGGCATTGTCACCTCCGTTGGTGAGTTGTGTGATGTTGCGCAGGTGTTTACTTTCAGATGTTTGTGCAATGAGTGTCCGGCACAAAACGAACATAAGGATAGTAAGATAAGGTTTCACGTTGTACTTAGTTTGATTGCCGCAAAAATATTTCACAGATAAATAAAACTCGTCACATTTTTGTCAAACTTGCGATAGGGAAGTGGTATGACACATTTCTGCTTGGCATTTGTACAAATTATGCCCCAGCTAATATGTCTTCTTCATTTTTTTGAGTGGAAATTGGCTACACGAGTACAAAATGTTAATTGCTTTCATCCAATTATCCGGTTCCCTCCGTATTGGAAAATTTTCTTCCTAAATATTCGCTTCTTTCAAGCGTGAAAAAGTTTTTTATATCTGATAAGATTTGTCTTGGGCGGCAAAGATAATTTTTCAACAGTAAAAATCTTATTTTTTAGCTTTGTTGTATCACCTTGGCTTTTTCCCACATTTCTCTTCTGTAGGCATACACGAGTTCGTCCTGGTATTCACCGTTTTTGAATATCGTTTTTTCAAACCTGGCTTCCAGTCTGAAATTGTTTTTTTCAAGTACTTTTTGTGATGCTATATTATTACCAAATGGCCTTGCAAATAATCTTTCTATGTCAAACTCTGTAAAGGCAATATCCATGATCTGCACGATTGCTTTACTTATTATACCATTTCCCCAGAATGGCTCAGCCAACCAGTAGCCGAGTTCGGCATTTTTCTGAAAAATATCTTGTTGAGGATGTATGCCGATACCTCCTGCCGCTTCATGGTTAATTTCAATGGCAAATACGTGTATCGGCTTTGCAGCTGACGCAAAGGATATGAATGTCCGGCCATCTGCTTCGGTATAGGGAAACGGGAATCTGTCAGTCAGGTACTTCGATATATTGCTGTTGTTGGCATATTTGACCAGACTATTCAGATCCGCCATTTCCCATGGCCTTAATTTGAAATCCATACTACCGAATCATTTCTGTAACGAATTTTGTATTCCGGTTTTGCTCGTTTTATTTCACTTCTGACAAAAGTTCCTTCACTGCAGCCTCGAGTTGTTGGTCTCTGCCCTTGCTTACAGCAGCCGGTTCGTTAGCTACCTTTATGTCCGGCACGAGTTCGGTATTTTCGAGAAATTTGCCATCATTGCCTACCATACCTACTTGCGGAATGCCAAAAACGATACCGTTCTGGAGTGTCTCCCACCAGACGGCAGTTCCTGTTCCTGCCACCGGCATACCGATGAGCTTGCCAATGCCAAGTGCCTTGTATGTGTAAGGAAACATGTGTGCATCCGAATAATTGCCTTCATTCATGACCACAGCTGAAGCTTTTGTCCATTTAAACTGTGGTTCCTCGCCCAATTTTTGCCCTCTTGGCAACAAGGTCATATACTTCTTGCCGCTCAGGAAGGTAGCAAGGTCGTCGTGCAGCCAACCGCCTCCGTTGAATCTTGTGTCAACTATCAGTGCCTTCTTCGAATAATTGCGACCTAATGCTTCTTCATAAACCACACGATAGCTTGGGTCATTCATACCGGCAACATGTACATAACCAACTTTTCCGCCCGATAAGCTGTCCACTATCTTTCTACAGTTCTCTACCCATCTTTTGTATTTGAGCCCGTTCTCCTCACCCATGCTTATAGGTTTAACTACTTCGTCCCATCTTTCGCCTGTAACAGGGTTGAATAATGATAGAAGTGTGTTCTTGCCTGCCTTCAGGTTAAATGCTTCGTACTGCATCTCGTTATTGTTCACTTCTGTGCCATCCACTTTCTCGATGATGGTACCGGCTTTGATCTTCGACTTGTCATTTGATAGCGGACCGTTGACCATTATTTCGGTTATTTTCAAACCTTTGCCGTTAAAATTATTGTCATAAAAAACACCAAGAGCAGCAGTTCTGTCTCCGTTTGGTGAGCCGGGTCGGTATCGCGCACCTGTATGCGAAGCGTTGAGTTCGCCAAGTAGTTCGCTCAGTAGTTCTGCATAATCATAATTGTTATTGATGGCAGGTAGTTTTTTACTGTATTCTTTTTTGTAGAAATTCCAGTCAACACCATGCAGGTCTTTTACATAAAATTTCTTCTCCACCTGACGCCAGATATGCTCGAACAGGTAAGACCGTTCTGCTGTTTCATCCAAGAACATGTCACCTTTGATTTTAACAGGCTCTGTTTTGCCGTCGTCAAGCTGTATTTTTGACATATTTCCGTCGGCAAGCACAAACAGATTCTTACCGTCCTTGTCGAGATACATTTCGCCTCCGCCATTGGCACCAAGTTTAGCAAATATTTTTGTTTCCTTGGTTCGGAGTTCGGTTTGCCATATATCGTAACCTTTTTCGAATTGGGCAAAATAATAGAGTTTTTCACCATCCTTCGACAATACAGCATCCGCCAGACGCGATGAGTGTATGGTCAGTCTCACTTTCCTGTCTTCTATCCCACTTAGTTCTATCTTGATTGGTTCTAATGCTTTGTCTTTCTTGTCATCCTTTTTGCCGTCTTTCTTATCATCTTTTTTATCATCTTTCTTGCTGGCTTCAGCGGTTTTTAAGCTGTCTTTTTTTGCAGCCTCCTCTTCTTCTTTCAATATTTCGAAATCTTCTTTGCTGAGTTTGAATCTGTCAAAGGCTTCTTTGGTAAAAAACATTCCGTAAACATCACCTTCGCCACCCCAGCTTGCATCATTTTTCATACCATCTCGGTCACTGAACCAGGTCATCATCTTGCCGTCCATTGCCCATTTTGGTGCAAAGTTGTTGTAACCACTTTTGGTGAGGTTGAATACCTCCTTGCCACCTTCTGCGCTTACCAGCCCACACTGCGATATCCACTGGTTGTCCTGGAGGAAATTGACCAAAAACCATTTTCCGTCAGGAGACCATGTATATGCCTGATCGCCATCTGAGTACGAATAATTTTTGTCACCCGGCATTATTAGCCTTGTTTTCTTTGAATCAAGATTGATGACCTTCAAAGCTGTGCGTTCTTCGAGATAGGCTATTTCCTTTCCGTCAGGTGACCATGCCGGTTGAAATTCCTCTTTGTCGGTGGTAACTACACCTTCTTCCTTGAGTAAAGTAGAGTTGAAGAAGTATTTTTCCTCTTTTCTGGCAATGGTGCTTGTGTAGATGTTCCAAGAGCCATTGCGCTCTCCGGCATATACCAGCGAGCGGCCGTCGGGACTAAAACTGACACTGCGCTCCTGCTCGGGTGTGTTGGTTACGCGTTTGGTGGTTCCTTCCTTTACTGAAGTAACGAACACTTCTCCTCGCTTAACAAATGCCACTTCCTTGCCGTTGGGCGAAACAGCCATCTCTGACACGTCGCCGAGCACAGGCATATTCTTTACCTGATTGCCCAGGTTATCAACGGAGATGCTGATGTTGAGCTTCTTTGGTGAGCCACCATCCTTCATAGTGTATATTTCACCATGGTATGAAAAACACAAAATGCCTGCATTACTAATGCTCAAGTGGCGCACAGGGTGGTTTTTCAGACGGGTGACTGCTGTCGGGTTAGCTCCGGTCGTGCTCATCTTATACACATTGAACGAGCCATTCGATTCACTCAGATAATAAATCTCTTTTTCATCCGCTGCCAATACCGGATTGCGGTCTTCTCCGGCAAAACTGGTCAGCTTGGTGAATTCGCCTGTTTTTACGTTGTATTTCCATACATCACGAGCAACAGATGAAGTGTGGTGCTTGCGCAAAGGGTCTTCATAACCTTTTGCATCATGATAATACAGCATAGTCCCATCCTTGCTGTAACGAGCGTTTTCGGCTGGTGTAGTTAATATTTGGCTTAGCTTTCCGGTCTTTATTTCTACCTGGTACAGCTCGGGTAGTGCGCCTGTCGGAAATTGCTGGTTAGTTGAAGCATCCATCCTGACCGACTTGAATAAAACAGATTTGTCATCAGCTGAAAAATCATAAGGGATGTCATCATTTGAATGCATCGTTATTCTTACAGCATTGCCACCTTCAGCAGGAATGGTGAATATATCGAAATTGCCGTATCTGGCCGATGCAAAGGCTATGGTTTTACTGTCATGCGACCATACAGGTGCAAAATCGAATGCATCATTTTTTGTAAGCATAACGGCAGCACCTCCATCAGCACTCACTTTGTATAGGTCGCCCTGGCTTGAGAATACAATCCATTTACCATCAGGCGAAATGGCCGGATACCTGTACCATGTTTCAGTATTTTGAGAAAATAATGTTGTTAAATATGTTAGCGATAACAACATAAAGAACAGTGTTTGTTTCATATTCATTGGTTTTGAGTTGAAGTGGGCAAATATATGTATTTGAATATTTCACGGATCAAAAATTTACATAATTAACATTATTTAACATACCCAAAAGACAAAGCCTTTGTGATTTTTATAAAAGGACAACTATTAAATTTTTTTATACACCCACCTTATTCGTACCTTTGAGGCCTTCAACAAAACTACACAGTATGTCAATGGTAGAGGAATTCAACGAATACCGCTCCCGCATGAACGAGAAAATCCTTGCTCAGGACAATAAAACGCTGAAGCGCTTTTGGGCACTCGACGGTGGTGCCTATGCCGAGGGTGCACTCGATACCAAAACCAAGGAACTACTCGGCCTCGTTGCTTCTATGGTCTTGCGCTGCGATGATTGTATCAAGTATCATCTGGGCAAATGCTATGAACTGAATACCACTACTGAGGAAGTATTTGAAGTGTTTGCCATAGCCAACCTGGTCGGAGGCTCTATCTGCATACCACATACCCGTAGAGCAGTCGAGTATTGGGAGGCACTGGCACAACAAAACTGATTTTTTATCCAACACAACAAACAATCTTTCAATGTCAGATTATCTTGACGGACTTAACGATATACAACGCCAGGCTGTAACAGACATCAACGGTCCTGTATTGGTGGTAGCAGGCCCTGGCTCCGGAAAAACCCGTGTGCTCACATACCGTATAGCCTACCTCATACAGCAAGGCGTCAATCCGCGCAGCATACTGGCCCTTACCTTTACCAATAAAGCTGCCCGCGAAATGAAAGGCAGAATTGAGAAGGTAGTAGGCACTACCGCCAATATGGTTTGGGCAGGTACCTTTCACTCGATATTCGCCCGATTGCTTCGTGTCGATGCACCTTTGATCGGCTACCCGTCCAACTTTACCATCTATGACACTGACGATGCCAAAAGCCTGATCAACACAATAGTTAAAGACCTCGGCCTCGACAAAAATACCTACGCTGCCGGTAATATACTCAGTCGCATCTCAGGTGCCAAAAGCCAGATAATTACAGCCGAAGAATATGTATCAAATGCAACGCTGCGCGACCAGGATGCCGTTGTAGGTTTACCACATTTCGCCGAAATCTACAAACGTTATGCCGCCAGAATGAAGAAGGCCGGTGCCATGGACTTTGACGATCTGCTGCTCCAACTCTACATATTGCTCAATGATTTTCCAGAAGTACTCGACAAATACCGCCGCCGGTTCGCCTATGTTCTCGTCGATGAGTTTCAGGATACCAATACACTTCAGTACGGCATCATCAAAAAACTGGTCAAGTACAACGGAAGTAAATATAACGTCTGTGTGGTAGGCGATGACGCCCAAAGTATCTACGCATTCCGTGGGGCTACCATCGAGAATATCCTCAATTTTGAGACCGACTTCCCGATGCTGAAAACCTATAAACTCGAGCAAAACTACCGCTCTATCGACGCTATCGTTCAGGCAGCCAATGAGGTTATCAGTCATAATCGCAAACAAATCAAAAAAACAATCTGGACCGACCGCGCTGAAGGGCCGGGTATCATTCTGCTCCGGGCGCTTAACGACAATGAAGAAGCAAAACGTGTGGTCGATGCAATCCTCGAACAAAAAAACCGCAACCACCTTCGCAACAGCGAGATTGCCATCCTCTACCGTACAAATGCACAGTCAAGAATTTTTGAAGAGTACCTGCGCCGGTACAACATCAGCTACCGCGTATATGGCGGCATGAGCTTCTACCAACGCAAGGAAGTGAAAGACCTGCTCGCTTACTTCAAACTGAGTGTCAACCCCTACGATGACGAATCGCTCAAACGTATTATCAACTTCCCTCGTAGAGGCATTGGCGATGCCACCATAGAAGGTCTGCGACAAATAGCTGTTGACAACGATATATCAATGTGGGACGTGCTCCAGTCTGATATCCCGCAAGTGAAAAGCAAGAAAGCAGTAACTGATTTTACAAAAATGATTCAGGTATTCATCAAAAAACTTACAGAGCTCAATGCCTACGACCTCGCTATGATGATTGCCCGTCAAAGCGGTGTGCTGGTTGAATACAAAAAGGAAAATTCCATAGACGCACTGGCTCGTGTCGAAAACCTCAATGCCCTGCTCGACGGCGTTAAGGAATTCGTAGAAAATGATGAAGCCACACCTGATGAAGATACTACAAGCGACAAATCTTTGGCTACCTACCTACAGACCATAATGCTGCTCACGGATGCCGATAAAGAAAGTCAGGATTCGGAGGTCGTGACACTCATGTCTGTGCACTCTGCCAAAGGCCTTGAGTTTAAGTCGGTGTTTGTTACAGGTGTCGAGGAAAAACTCTTCCCAAGCTGGATGTCGTATGATGTGCCGGATGGTATCGAAGAAGAACGCCGCCTGTTTTATGTGGCCATTACCCGTGCTGAGACTCACCTTACACTGTCTTATGCCAACTCAAGATACCGCTTCGGCAAACTCACCTACTGCGAGCCAAGCCGCTTCCTCGATGAGCTCTCTATGATCAAAACGCAACTACATGCTGTTCCGCAAAGCTCTGCCCAACAGCTATCAGGCGTGTCCGGTAACTTCCGCCCGGTGAAAATGCTAGAAAAGAAAAACCTCGTAGTGGATGGTGTTGACTTCAAGGTGAGCCCGCCCGATATGGTGAAAGAAGGTGCCAAAGTGCTACACCTGAAGTTCGGTGAAGGCATCGTCAAAAAAGTGGAAGGTGGCGCAGGCAACCGAGTAGCTACTATCTATTTTAAGGATGTGGACGACCCCGAACGCCGAATTATGCTCAAGTTCGCCAAACTACAGGTATTGAGCTGATCCGGTTTTGACAGCAAATATCCGACCTTATCTTGTGCACATTGTCCTTAGGTGTTCAGGATCAATCCTTCAAAAAATGCTTCCCGGCTTATCTCTCGTACTTCTCCGGGTTGCAGTCCTTCTACACTTACCTTTTCTATCGAAGTGCGTATGAGTCTGCGACAGCGATAACCAAGTGCCCGTACCATTTTCCGCACCTGATGGTATTTACCTTCAGTCAGGCTTATGGCTACCCAACTCGAAGATACATGTGCCGGAATATTCCCATGACCAGCCCAAAGATATCCGGGTTGTTCAACTATTGATGCACTGCATGGCCTTGTTGTGTATGTCGTACCATCTTTGGCCGATATCTTTACACCGCTCCTGATACTTTCTAAATCCCGCTCGGTCATGGCATATACCACCTGCACCATATAAGTGCGCGCGTGCGGTGTGTCCGATTCGAACAGGAGCTTGGTAATGCGCTTGTCGGTGGTCAGCAGCAGCAATCCTTCCGAGTGGCGGTCGAGCCGGCCTATGGCATGCGTTCCTTCCGGAAAATCAAAAGGCAAATCGGCCAACAATGGCACAACATGGCTGCTCACAAACTGCGAAACCATATCATAAGGTTTGTTCAGTAAGAAATATCTGTGTGCTGGCACCTGAGCGTTTTGTATGTCTGATGTTGGCGGATGTAGAAGATTATTTTATCATAAGAAAAAAAACAAATAATTCAATACCTTGCCAGCTCATCTTTCAGGAAGTCGATGACCTTGACTTCTATACTATCCACCTTGCGCAGTTCAGCCAGATATACCGATATCCAGTCGCCGAGGTTGACGAAGTACAACATCTGCTCTACCAGATTACTGCCTTTCGAATACACCTCTATCAGCGTATTGGTATAATTGCCTATTATTTCCTTGTTGATGTCTATACGCACCTGGTTGCGTGCATGGTCGTTCTTATTTCGGAGTATGATCACCGCCAGGTTGTCATTCTTTGTGCGCCAGCCTACCAGCTCGTTGTGATTCATTTCCGGTATCACGTGGTGCCAGCAGAGCATCTTGGCATTTTCGTTTATCTGTTGCCTCAGCCTTATTGCGGCTGCCTCCATCCGGTCGTTGATGTAAATTACCGGCGTCTTGCCATGCAGCATTTCGGCTATCATCGAAGCCTTCTTGCGGATGTCATCTGCCTCCACTTCGAGCAACATAGCCGCCGAGTTTATTGATTCTGTTGCACGTTCGCTTATCAGGCCAAGCTTATGTAGTATATACAACTGCTGTACGATCGAATAACCCAGGCACGCCCTTGGCGATGGCCAGTTGTCCGGCACTTTTATATAGTCAAGCCCCTTTTCTTTCGCTATATCTATCAACTTACCACCCGAGGCCACACACACTACCCTGGCACCTGTTGTAAGCATTTTGTCCAGTGCCGATAGCGTCTCCTCCGTATTGCCGGAGTACGATGATGCAATAGCCAATGTGCCGGCACCTACAAAAGCAGGTATTTCGTACGACTTGCCTACTACGAACGGAATTTTCAACTCTTCCCTTACAAAGTCCTGTACAAAATTGCCCCCTATACCAGAGCCACCAAGACCTGAGAGAAACACATTCCGAATCTCCTCAGCCGTAGGGCGGATAACAGCATTTTTACCGATTTCGAGCGCCTCCCTCAGTTGTGGTACAAACCGCTCCACCAGCGAATCCATCCTTACCATAAGAATTATTCTTTTTATATAAAGCGACAAAGATAATTTATCCCGGATAACGCATTAGGAATTTAAATGAAAATAATTAATTCAAAAAATCCATATAAAAGGGATAAAAACATAGTAAACTATGGTTTTTTTGAGCTTGTACAACGGATTTAAAGCAATCATTATTTGCCGTAAAGAGCCTAATGTCTTATCTGATATATTAAAACGAACAAATGCACCTACTTGTTTGGTTCAAAACTTTAAATTAGCTTTGAACCATGGCAAAACACCATCACACCGGACAAAAAGGCGAAGAGATAGCTCGCGAATACCTAATGTCGCACGGATACCAAATCCTCGAGACCAACTGGCGCTTCAGCAAAGCCGAGGTTGACCTCATAGCTATGGATGGCGACGTCATGGTATTCGTCGAGGTCAAGACCCGTTCGGGTGAGCATTTCGGCTTTCCCGAGCAATTCGTTTCAGCTCGCAAAGAGCAGCTCATGATGGATGCCGCCGCCGTATATACCAGCCGGGTCGGCCATGAGTGGGAGATCCGCTTCGACATCATTTCTATCATCACCAAAGGCAACTACTCCGAACTTACACACATCAAAGACGCCTTTTTCGATGGTTGGGGCTGAGCCTGTCTGTAGCTTAGTGTTTAGTATATCGTACACTGGATGAAAAATAGCGATAACATCATTCATTATTATTTGGGTGTGCCCCTGTCGGGTCGGGCTATCCGCCTTACTTTGTGCCGGCTTCTATCCTTCACCTTTACTTTGCATTTGAGATTAAATTCTTAACTTTAACAAAGGGAAAGCAGAAGTGAACTATATCCCTCACTAGGAATAAGTCCTATGTCGCGTATTAGTCTTCTG
>JAIBCG010000047.1 GCA_019694295.1 Saprospiraceae bacterium | reverse complement strand
ACTGTATCGGGTGGCACGCCAGGCTATTCTTATGCTTGGTCGAATGGTTCTTCTGCTGAAGACCAGAATAATCTCGCAGCAGGTAGCTACACGGTTACAGTTACTGATTCGAAGGGTTGTACGAAAATTGAAACATACCAGATTACGACTTCACCTGGAATAAAAATTGAAGAAAACATCAATCACGTCAAGTGTTTTGGTGGTAATGACGGTTCTATTACCATTTCAATAACTACCGGCACTTCACCTTATTCTATTACCTGGAGTAACGGTACTCTAAACACCACAACCATTAGTAATCTTGTAGCAGGAAGTTATTCTGTAACTGTTACGGATGCAAATGGATGTTCACAAGTTAAGACATATATTGTCAATCAGCCCCCAGTGTTGGTAGTAGATGGTGCTATCAACCACGTAACATGTTACGGACAAAATTCCGGTGCAATCAGTTTGAATGTTTCGGGCGGAACACCGGGTTACAGTTATAGCTGGAGCAATGGTGCAACACAAAAAGATATTTCAGCCTTGGTTTCAGGTGCATATACTGTAACCGTTACCGACACAAAAGGGTGTTCTGCTGTTAAGTCTTTCATCGTCAACCAAGCTACCGAACTTATAGTAAACGGAACTTCCAAGAACCCAACCTGCTTTAACGGTGCTGATGGTGCAATCAATCTGACAGTTGCAGGAGGAACTCCGGGCTATGCATATACATGGAGTAATGGTGCATTTACCCAGAATTTAAGTGGTATTTCTGCCGGCAATTATTCCGTAACCGTAACGGATGCCAATGGTTGTAAAAAAACAGCGTCATTCACATTAGTTAATCCTTCAGAAATACAGATTACCGGTATCATCACTAATGCTGCCTGCAGCAAGAGTACCGGATCAATTAATATTACAGTAAGTGGCGGTACACCTGGATATAATTACAAGTGGTCTAACGGATCCACTAGTGAAGATTTGTCCAATTTACTTGCTGGTAATTATACAGTTACTGTAACTGATTCAAAAGGCTGTAATAAAATTGCTACATTCACAGTAAATGATAAGGGTGGTATTAACTTATTCGGTACTGTAGTAGATGTAAGTTGTTTTGGCGGAAATGACGGTTCAGCATCTATAAGTATTTC
This sequence comes from Saprospiraceae bacterium, assembly GCA_019694295.1. Classification (GTDB taxonomy): domain Bacteria; phylum Bacteroidota; class Bacteroidia; order Chitinophagales; family Saprospiraceae; genus JAEUUM01. The sequence goes on along the minus strand of JAIBCG010000047.1, from coordinate 17,905 downwards.
GAATGCAACTTTACCTGTCGCTATTCACTGGAGCAACGGTGCGAGCAATGTCACTAACATTTCCAACCTTGTTGCCGGCAACTACAGCGTAACTGTGACGGATGCTATAGCTTGTGTAGAAGTTAAGAATTTCATCATTCAACAGCCTCCTGTTATCTCTGTTTCAGGTAATGTATCAAATGTTATGTGCAATGGACAGAATACAGGTTCGGTTTCACTAACAGTATCAGGTGGTACACCGGGTTATACCTTCCAGTGGAGTAATGGAGCGAGTACACAGAATATTTCAGGGCTTGCAGCAGGAAATTACTCGGTAACAGTTACTGACAGCAAAGGGTGCAAGTCTATCCATTCTTACACGGTTGCACAACCATTGGTATTGTCAGTGTCCGGAATAATTGTAAATCCTACCTGTTATAATGGTGCTAATGGTTCTATTTCAATTACAGTTTCGGGTGGCACGCCTAATTTTGCTTATAATTGGAGCAATGGCTCAACCACTAAAGATATTTCAGGTCTAAGTGCCGGTAATTATAGCATTACTGTAACAGATGCAAATGGATGTAGCAAAACTACTTCATTTACCATTAGTAATCCGACAGAAATACAGGTAACAGGTCAGATAAACCATGCTACATGTAGTCAGGCAAATGGCAATATAACCATTACCGTGTCAGGAGGCGCACCCGGATATACTTATGCCTGGTCAAATGGTGCAAACACCAAAGACATATCGAATCTGGCTGCAGGAACGTATAATGTTACAGTTACGGATGTCAATGGATGTACAAAAATTAAGACATTCACAGTTGATAACCTGGCCGGACCTTCGATAAACGGGACAGTGGTTAATGTTAGCTGTGATGGAGGCAACAACGGTTCAGTTTCAATAACGGTGTCAGGTGGCACAAATCCATATTCGACAGTATGGAGCAATGGTTCCGTAAATACATTCACAATATCTAACCTTACCGCAGGAACCTATAGTGTTACAGTTACTGACAGCAAGCAATGTACTGCTGTCCAAAGCTTTACAGTAGCTCAGCCAGCTGTACTTGGTGTTTCTATCACGAAAACAAACATCAGTTGTAATAATGGTTCGAATGGTTCACTAACTGCAAATGTATCTGGTGGCACGCCTGTATATTCATACAAATGGAGCAATGGTCAGACTACCCAACAAATACAAAATCTGATACCTGGCACTTATACTGTGACCGTTACCGATGCCCACAATTGTACTTCTACTGCAAGTGCTACATTGACAAATCCACCTGCATTAGTAGTAAGTTTCATGGCAGGCAAAACTTCGTGCTACAATTCAGCAGATGCTTCTATTATTCTAACAGTTAGTGGTGGCACATCACCATATAGCTATCTTTGGGAAAATGGATCAACATCTAAAGACAGATTTAACCTGGCCAAAGGAAATTATTCAGTAACAATTACTGATTTTGCAGGCTGTACGAAGATTGAAAATATTCCGATTTTCTCACCTATACAGATGACTTTTGACCTTCAGGTGACACACCAGACCTGTCTTGATAAAAACGACGGAAAAATTTCTGTAACTAATCTTCTCGGTGGTGTTCCGAACTATACCTACAAATGGAATAATCCTGGCGGTTCGACCACACCGACTATTTCGAATCTTGCACCGGGCACTTATACCGTAACGATTACAGATGTTAAAGGATGTACCGAAGTAAAATCCGCAACTGTGAACCCATCAAACCTAAAATGTACTGTTAACATAGGTGACTATGTATGGCTCGATGAAGATAAGGATGGCATTCAGGATGCAAATGAAATGGGTGTTAACGGTATCGTTGTTCACTTAATTAACCTTGGTCCTGACGGAATCCTCGGTACAGGTGATGACATCATTGTGGATACAGAATATACTAAAACAAAGGGAGGTACCAAAGGATATTATTATTTCCCAGATGTTCCTGCAGGTACTTATGTCATCATGTTCTTTGCTGACAAGGACAAGTACAACTATTCACCACAATATCAGGGTTCTGATCCGGCAAAAGACAGTAATGTCTATCCTTCAACCGGCAAGACAGACATATTCACTGTTAATGTCGGTGACCAGGATGATCTGAGATTTGATGCCGGTATCTATGTATATTGTGACAATGTAACCAGTGGTGGCGTCATTTGTTGTAACGAGACAATTTGCAAAATCGGTGGTACACCTTCGTTGATAGAAAGCGTACTTCCGGCTTCAGGTGGATCAGGTGGTCCAATCGAATATGTATGGAACAAATCAACCAAAAACCCTTACTATTATCCTAATAGCCCGGACTGGGAGATGATCCCTAACTCGAATACACCTTCGTACCAACCTGGCCCTATTACAGAAACAACTTACTACATCAGATGCTCAAGAAGAGCAGGTTGTGGTCCATTTGTAGGTGAAGCTAATATTGTGACTAAAAAAGTTGTGGATGCCAAGCAGGCAGATATCCTGGATGCTCCTCCTATCATCTGTTACAACATGCCAATAACACTTAACTCCATTGATTACGGTGCGGGTGTGACTTACGAATGGCACTTGGGCTATGGTGCTGTACCTGCTACTGCTACCACACCATCTGTACTTGTCAATTGGCCAACTCCAGGTTTAAAAAACATTCAGTTAAAAGTAACTACAGACGGTTGTGTCTCTACAGATATTGCTATTGTGTCAGTTGAAAGCTGTAAAGATATGGTGGTAAATAACTTTACTGCTATCCTTAACAGCGAGCTAAGTGTTGATTTGAAATGGAGACTTGATAATACAGGCAGCAATTTGTTTGAGATACTTCGTTCGCAGGATAATGTCAATTTCGTTGCTATCAATTCTCTAAAAGGCTTCCCTGACAAGGACGGCTACTACAGAATATTGGATAAAAAGCCGGAAATTGGCATGAATTATTACCAGATAAAAGCCTATGCTGCAAACGGACTCTATACGATTTCTGAAACCAGAAGTGTGCTTGTGAATGATACAGACAATAGAAATGTAGTCGTGTATCCAAACCCTGCTTCGGATTACATCACTATAGAGCCACTTGAAAGCGACCTTGGCGCTACAGAAATACAACTCACAGATGTAGCTGGCCGTGTACTTAAATCATACAAACTAAGTGCAGGATTCAAGCAGTTTGATGTGGATGTGAGTAGCTTGGCTTCAGGTGTATATTTCATCAATGTAAAAACCGAAGGGAAACGTCCGTTTACTTATAAAGTAATAAAACAGGAATAATACATTCAATATTAATCTAAATAAAAAAGAGATGACCAAATGGTTCATCTCTTTTTTTTGAAAGTAAAGTTACAAAGTTCTTTTCCTGAGAGTTGTTGGATATTCTTTCAGCCTAAAGGAATCTTTTTACCCATGACTGGTTAAGTGGTTTAACCCAGTTAGAGTCAAATTCCGATTTGGTGGTTATAAGTGCGTCAAAAATCAAAATATCGGCCGGTAGTTCTTCGTTGCGTATTTTTTGTAGAAGCACGTGCATATTTGCTGACAAGATTTCTTCTCCATCAATGTAGTAAACAAGAAACCTATCGAGCAAATTGACCTTATACTCAGCCTGCAAATGCTGAATAAAACGCATCATCACATCTGTTGAACAGCCACCTACTGAAGTGTATCTTTCATCTGCGAGTAGTAAAATAAACCTATTGGCAATGACTGCTGTGGTAGCTTGTACTTTGTCGCCATGACTCTGCCACGAATCGACATAAGTTTTAACATCATTATAGATTAAATTACACACCTCATCCGACAAAGGCCTATCAAGCTGAAATAGCCAAATTCTTGATTGATCGTCAAATGCGGACAAATCGGGAAAACTTACAGGAATGCTTACATTCATTTCCATATTATTTATTCATTTTTTGAAGTACCAGTTCAGCCAGGTCCAATACTATGATATTATCTTGTTCATTCTTTTCCTTAATACCATCCTGCAACATAGTGATGCAAAAAGGGCAGTTGGCTGCGACAATGTTGGTACCTGTACCTATGATTTCTTCAGCTCTTTCTGTATTTATCCTTTTATCACCAGCTTCTTCTTCTTTAAACATCTGTGCTCCTCCGGCACCACAACAAAGCCCGTTTGCACGGCTACGCTTCATTTCTTTCAATTCAACCCTCAGCATTTCAAGCACTTCACGAGGCGTATCGTAGATGTTATTTCCTCTGCCGATATAGCATGAATCATGGTACGTAACAGTCGTTACCTCAGATTGTTCATCAACTTTGATCTTTCCTTCTTTAAGTAGCGTCTCAAGAAACTGCGTGTGGTGGATGACATCATACACTCCGCCGAGTTCCGGATATTCGTTTTTGAGTATGTTAAAACAGTGAGGACATGCAGTGACAATTCTCTTCACATTATACATATTAAGTGTCTGGATGTTCTGCTGAGCCATCATCTGAAACAAAAACTCGTTGCCCGCCCTTCTTGCAGGATCGCCTGTACAACGTTCTTCATTTCCAAGAACGGCAAATGAAATACCTGCACGGTTCAATATTTCGCAAAATGCCTTGGTGACACGCTGTGCTCTTGTATCAAAACTTCCGGCACATCCTACCCAAAACAACACTTCAGGTGATTTTCCTTCACTTGCCATTTCTGACATGGTGTATATCTTCATAAGTATTTGGTTTATATTATGATCTGATCCATTCATCTCTCTCAACAGACATCTGCCACGGGCTACCTGCATTTTCTATTGCATTAAACATTGGAAGCCATTCAGCTGGCCCGGCCGACTCTGTAAGGATTTCATATCTTCTTAATTTTAGTATTATCTCAAGCGGGTTAATCAACACAGGACAAGCTTCTACACAAGCCTGACAACTAGTACACGCGTGAATTTCTTCTCTGTTAATTGAATCGAAGAGTGATTTCCCGTCGTTGAATTCTTCTTTTTTGATTCCTTTAGAAAAAATTTCATTACCAACCACTTCTGCCCTATCTCTTACGTCCATCATGATTTTTCGTGGAGAAAGTTTTTTTCCGGTAATATTTGCCGGGCAAACAGATGTACACCTGCCGCATTCGGTACACGAATAAGCATCCATCAGGTTCTTCCAGCTTAGGTTTGTCACGTCATTCGATCCGAATACAGGCAACTCGCCTGATGACATATCAGCACCTACACCATCTGTTTCGAGCCCGAACATTGACTTCACTTCATTCATTATCTCAGGCATATTTTCCATCTTGGATGAAGGATGCAGATTGGAAAAATAAACATTTGGAAAACTTAGAAATATATGAAGGTGCTTCGAATAAGGCAGATACAAAACAAAACCAAAGACTACAAGAATATGAAGCCACCAGCCGAATCTTTCTACGATGTGCAGTGTACCGGCATCAAGTCCACCAAACAATGCTGGTCCGAGATGCGAGCTCACAAACAGATGCCCTGTTGATTTAAAATGTTCAGGATCAATGCTTTGCAACACAACATCTGCGCCATTCATCGAAAAGATGCCAATGATGAGCGTAATCTCCAGCAATAAGATAATATTGGCGTCCTTTGAAGGCCATCCTTTCATTTCAGGTTTTTGAAATCTTGCAAGCCTAATGATATTTCTCCTTGACAGGAAAACGATGGTTGCAACAAAAGCTCCAAGTGAAAGGAATTCAATAAAATTGATGAGTACATTGTACAAAACGCCAATTTTATCAGCGAAAAAACGATGTGTCCCGGCAAGGCCGTCGATAATGATTTCGATGAGTTCAATCTGTGTAAACAGGAATGCTACATAAATAAACAAGTGCATAACTGCGGGTATCCATCTAGCAAACATTTTCTTTTGCCCAAAAGCTATCAGTATCATACGTTTCCATCGCTCTGCACTATCTCCGCTTATATTGTAAGGGAGACCGAGCATGATATTGTCTTTGATGCGGATAAATTTCTTAGTGGCGAAATAAGCTACAGCCAAAAGAATGATCAGGAATAGCAGTTGTGACATACCTGTATTTTTAAATTCGTGCTAAAGTTAAAACCCATTTATCTAAAATGCCAACACATTTACAGAAATATAAATTATTTTTAGTGAAAAAAGTATTACTGCTAAGCATTTTTCTCAATATGATTTAATTTTACACAAAAAAGCATGAAGCTACTCGGGCATATTGACATTCTCAGGAAAATAAAAAGGATAACAATCGAAATTCTTGAAAAAAATTATCAGGAAAAGGAAATCATACTTGCAGGCATAAACAAAAACGGAACTGCTTTTGCAAAATTACTATTTGATGAATGTACAAAACGTGGTAATCAGCAATATACGCTTACTACCATAACACTCAGCCCTGCTAACCCTCTCGAACGAAAAGTAGAGGCCGGGCTGCCTGTTGAATATTTTACTGATAAACTGATCATTATTGTTGATGACGTGGCCAATACCGGTCGTACTATTTTTTATGCCATCAAGCCATTCCTGGATGTTTTGCCAGGCAAAGTAGAAGTAGCTGTCCTGGTTGACAGAAAGCACAAATCTTTTCCGGTGAAAGTTGATTACATGGGTTTATCGTTAGCAACCACCCTGCAGGAAAACATTAGTGTAAATCTTAGCGAAAAGGATAATTATTCCGTTTATCTGGATTGATTCTCCTTCATAACAGAAAAAAACAGAGCCACAATATACTCATGGCTCTGTTTTGAAAGTGTCTTTAAAACCTAATCAATTTTTTTGTCACTTGCGTGTCATTCATTTTAAATGTCACGAAATAGATACCTGCCGGTAATTGTGTTAAATCATAGGACTTGTTAAAATCATCTCCACTTATCTGCAAAACCTCAGTGCCCAATTGGTTTGTCACTACTATACCATTCAGCTTCAAATCGGTTCTGATGCCAATTTTCCCAACAGTCGGGTTTGGATACATGATGATTTTTGAATCGAGCCCTTGATCGTTGGTTGACACAAGCCCTTCAAGATCAGATTTATATCTTGGAAGAATCTGATAGCCAGAATTATATGGTGCAGTATTATCAAATTGACTTCCTATGCCTGTTACATTGAGCCAAGTATAAGAAGGTGCCGGCTCTTTAAACAAATCTATGTCGTTGTCTATTCGCATTACGATAGTATTGCCTGCACCGTCCAACAAATCAACTGAAAAACCAGAACCTTGTCCTGTCTTCCATTGCGATTTGTCTTTGAATGTCAGTTTATTGATTTTTACAAACTCAGACTCAGTTGCTTCAGATAAGGTAGTAACAACTGTAGGCGCTTTGAGCGGATTATTCTCAGACACCAGCCAAAGAGTATCTGCACTTATTTGTGTCAACCCGGAGAAATGTGTTATAACACCTCTGACGCGCACCTCATCCCCTTCCTTTACAGTATAGCCAAAGGCATTGCTACTAAACACTGAAATACCACCGGTATTATCGATGAGGTAAAACTGGAGTGCTGCACTACCCTGGAAGTCATTGCCATAGATGATACCACCCAGCTCACAGGTTACATTAAGTGAATCAGGCAAACCGTTAGCATCCACGGTTGTAACAGTTGCAATATCATAAGCCGGATAGGTAGAGGCACAGTTAACAGTAATGAATACCTCAGCAGTATCGAGTGTAGAGTTATTGTCTTCAAGAATGTAAATGAAACCATCCTGCCCACAGAATCCGTCAAACGGTGTATATGTAACGTTGTTGTTATTGTCAAGTATCACTTGGCCATTCAACGGTGTAGTAATATACACAGCCTTCACTCCGTTAGGCAATATGTCGTTTTTAAGAATATCAATCAAAACAGATGTTTCGAAATCTGTAGTGACCAAATCATCCTTACATATAGTAAGTGAATCAGATTTAGTTGAATAAGTACCAATTGGGAAAGGATTGGCAACCTCTGCATTAGTAGGTGCGCCGTCAAGTGAACCTACACCGCCGAAATGCCAGTTGGCAATTACGAACAAGCTACCGTCAGGTCCTGTTCCATTATTGCGGTATGCCCATCCATCGGTGTATTCCCAAGGTTTGCCGGTTCCATCTACATCTATTTCACCAAACACATCAATAACGGTAGCGTTCTCAAATAATTCGATTGCATCATCTCCATTGATATTCATTGCTGAAGAAATATAATCGGCATCAAATCCAAAATATTGATGGAACAATGCGCTATCCGCCGCAAGGTAAATAAATGATCCTTTGGTGGCCGAAACCGCCGGGAATGCAAACTCTACACCGTTACTGCCATTGCCGTTATTTGCAGAGCCGATACCAAATGTGCTCAAATCGGCAATATCATCTACAACATACACTTCAGCTCCTTTTGCGCTAGCAGCTCCATTAGCCTGTGCATCGAATACACCGGTGAGAATAAGTTTTTTCGAAATATTGCTGTCGTTGTCCACTATGGTAACAGTAGCAGTACCAGCACTTGGCAGTACAGTCAATGAAATAGAAACCAAATTGAGTATGATGGTTTCGTTACCTTCAAGGTCTGAATCATCAATCAATGGAAAAAACACGGTGACTGTATCCAGTTCATTAAGTGGGTCGAAATTGAGTAAAAGGGAATCCTGAAAACCGAAATCTTTACCATTTTGAGCTGTCGAATTGTTTTGGTCTAATAAAACCAGTGCAGATTGAGGGCCGACACCAAGCCCTTTTTTAACAACATCAAGTATAACCCCGGGGTCGGACTCTCCTACTGTACTTGACGAATAAATAAAGCTGACTGTAGCACCGTTTATACAACCGCCCGGAGCGAGTGGTGTTCCATAAATATTTTTATTGCTGATAACGGCGCTTGTCTTTTCGGTAGAAATATTCCAGCTTGAAGGCAGATTATTATCAGACAAAAGGTCACACAATACGAGTGAATAACCATCACCATCTGCTTCAGTAGGCCAGCCATTGCTGTCAGAATAACTCACCGAATCAACGCCGGTACCTCCGGCATCCTGCAATGTAATTTTTTCACCGGAGTTATTGAGTGCATCACCGGACTTCCACTGTCTTGCAGCCTTACCTAAGGCAGCCAGAACATAAACAGAATCCTTGGCAACGAGAATTTGTTGGCCCGGACCAAGTGTAATAGCCGGAAAAGTGTATTTGACACCGGCAGAAAATGAATATCCGGTAAGATCTACTGCCTGCGCCGATGCATTGGTTAGTTCGATGTACTCAAGCGAATCGGCAGTACCCGGATCATTGTACATAATTTCTGAAATGACTATTTGCCCGTAGGTAATGCTATAACTCAGACAGACAGCCATAATGAGTATAAGTTTTTTCATAGTAATGTGGTTAATTTGGGTAAAAATACTATATTTTGTCTTAATCCTTGACCATATTATGCTAAAGATTTTTCGGGAAGGAAAATTTCTGCCATCATACAACGCACACTTCCACCGCCGTAGGTTTCGATAGTATTAATGTCAGCGGTTAATATTTCGGTATATTTTTCGATTTTTTCAATCTGAGATGCGTTAAGTGACCCAAATGCTGTTTTTGACATAACGAGATAAGTTTGGCCTGATGCACCTTGTACCTGTAGCATGTTACCGGCAAATGCGTTCATTTGTTCGAGTGATATTTCAATAATTTCTTTTTCAGTACGTGCGAATATTTCTCGTAATGCCGATTTCTCTTCATCGTCGATCACCGATTCAAGACAAATGACTACAAATTTATCGCCCATGGCCATCATAACATTTGTATGATAAATTAACTTGCCTTCCTGATCTATAGCTGTAAAAGATACAGGAGCATATTCGTATATGTTGCACCAGTCTTCAAAAAGGGTCTTTTCTGTCCTTGGGCTGATACAAGCATAAGCAATTTTGTTTGCACGGTCAAGCACCATCGAACCTGTTCCTTCCAGGAAAATATTATCTTCCTCTGATTGTTCGAGATGAATATGGTCAAGAATCCAGAAATGAGGTTCGAGCAAATCAAAAACCTTATCTGTACGCTCAATTCTTCTCACCTTGGCAAACATCGGGTAAGTGATGACGGTGCCATCTTCATGAAATGAAACCCAGTTATTTGGAAATACTGCATCAGGTTTAATAGGTTGAGGTTCATCCTGATATACGGATACATCTACACCTTTACTTCGAAGCAGGCTCACAAACGAGTCAAATTCTTCGATAGCTTTTTCTCTGATTTGTTCTGATGTTTTGCCTGCCGCATTATTTTGGAATGCATTGTTGACAGCAGTCTCTTCATTGAATCCGAAGTTGGATGGCCTCACCATCAGAATGCTACGGGTTACTTGTTTTCTTAACATGATTTACGACTATTTATAATGTAAAGATTGATTTTTCATTTTTGTTGCAAGTTCTTCACCAAGATATTTTTCTATCACTTCGTGAATGATGTAAATGACAGGTGTCAGTACTACTGCTATGATGAATTTGTAGATATAATTCATGATGCCTATGGCAATAACGGCTTTAAGTGTCCAGTCGGCTCCAATATAAAAAGCAATAAAAAGGACCACAAAACTATCAATAAACTGACTGATGAGAGTAGAACCTGTTGCTCGCAACCATATATAGCGTTCACCGGTATATTGTTTTATTTTATGAAAAGACATGACATCCACTATCTGACCTACAAGAAATGCTACCAATGAACCGATGATAATCCAGGAGCTTTGCCCAAATATGAGCCTGAATGCTTCGTTGAGATCACCTACCTTGGATTTAAGTGAATTTAATTGCTCAGGTGGCATATCGTGATGAAGATGCGAAGTAAGCCAAAAATCGGCAGGCACCAGGTGCATTCCTATCCAGAACATGATAAACGAATAGGCAATCATTGCGGCAGCTATCCATGAGAGCAACCTTACTCCACGCACTCCAAAATATTCATTGATAATATCCGTCATTACAAATACTACGGGCCAAAGCAAAACACCAACTGTAAGGTTAAAAGAGAGATCATCTAACCCGAATAAACTCAGATGGAAAGGCTGTAAACCGAATGTCTTCTCAAGTGAAAATACTTTAACTCCGATTAATTCAGCAATGACAGCATTAGTAACAAAAAAAGCACCCAGTATGATGAATAATTTCTTTGATTTATCCTCATAAAATTGGTGTACCTTTTCCATTTTTTTAAAATTAATGAACAAATGTAATGATTTTTGAATTTCATTATTACAATTTAACTAAGTACATGTTGTGCAACTGAATTCATAACTTTGTGCTTTCAATACGAATACATGGCAAGAATAGCAATAAACCTTAAAGAGGGAAATATTTCAAAGGAAGAATATATCATCGGCATTGACCTTGGTACTACCAACAGCCTGATAGCCTGTGTAACGGACGGTAAGGCTATGTGCCTTCAGGATAAAAATGGCCAGAACACCCTTGTGCCTTCCGTAATCCATTTCGACCATGAAGGAAAGGCATCTGTAGGGAAAACAGCTAAAGATTACCTGATAGAAGACCCTGAGAATACCATATATTCTGTCAAAAGATTATTAGGTAAATCTTTTAACGATATTGAGAACAAGTCGCATTTCATCAATTACCGGATAATAGAGACAGACCCCACAGCCATGGTAAGAGTTCAGATCCGTGACAAGTTCTACACGCCGGTAGAATTATCTTCAGAAATACTTAAAACACTAAAAATCAGAGCAGAAGAACATTTTAATTCAATCATTACAAAAGCTGTCATAACAGTGCCGGCGTACTTCAACGATGCGCAAAGACAAGCCACCCGTGATGCCGGAAAACTCGCAGGCTTGGATGTACTACGCATCATCAATGAGCCAACAGCAGCCAGCCTGGCTTATGGGCTCGACCATGCCGAAGGCAAGCAAACCATCGCAGTCTATGATTTGGGTGGTGGCACTTTTGACATTTCAATCTTATCACTTGAAGGTGGAATATTTGAAGTATTGTCAACAAATGGTGACACCTTCTTGGGTGGTGATAATATTGACCAGGACATTATAGCATTCTGGGCAGGGAAATATGGGTGGAACACTACAGAGATTCAGCGTAACCGACAAGCAAACCAACAATTGAGGCTCATGGCCGAAAAAGCAAAGATACAGCTGAGTTCGGAAGCATCTTTTAAGGAAGAATATGCCGGTCTGATTGTAGAACTTAACAGGAATGAACTTCACACCATCATACAACCGATAGTTGAAACCACCTTGAAGTATTGTAAAAATGCGCTCAACGATGCACGACTGACCAAAGAAAAAATAGACCACATTGTGATGGTAGGCGGTTCTACAAGAAGCCCGTACATTAAAGACCTTGTAAGTCAATATTTTGGAAAAGAAGTTTTTGATAAGATAGATCCAGACACTGTAGTCGCTCTTGGTGCAGCCATACAGGCAGATGTGCTCGCCGGCAATCAGCGAGATGTATTGTTACTCGACGTAACACCATTGTCACTTGGTATTGAAACAGTTGGCGGACTCATTGACGTACTCATTCCTAGAAATACAAAAATTCCATGCAAAGCAGGACGCCAATATACAACCTCCATTGACGGACAGGTCAACCTCAAGATAGCCGTTTATCAAGGTGAGCGAGAACTGGTGGCCGACAACAGAAAGCTTGGAGAATTTATCCTAAAAAACATTCCACCAATGCCGGCAGGCTTACCTAAGATAGAAATAATCTTCACGCTCAATTCGGATGGTATTCTCAAAGTCAAAGCAAAAGAACTGCGTTCGGATACGAGCCAGGAAATAGAAATAAGGCCTACATACGGTATCAGCGAAGAAGAAATGTCCCTGATGTTGCTCGATTCTATTAAGAATGCTAAGGAAGACATGCAAACCAAAGCTTTACTTGAAGCAGTAACAGAGGCCCAAACTAACCTCCTTGCTACGCAAAAATTTCTTAAACAAAACGACTCCTGGCTGAGCAATGCCGAGAAACAAACCATAATGGAGCTGTACAACAGACTTGAAGAGGCAACCAAAGGAAATGATAAAGATATAATCTATAGTATCATGCAAGAACTAAATGATTATTCTGAACCGCTGGCACACAAAGCAATGGATTACTCTATTGCACAATCTCTTAAAGGAACAAAAATTGAGTAAGCAAATACATGTCCATTCGTTATCTTCTGCTTAATTATACATAAAAATCAGCGCCTTGCAAAAGCAAACAATAGCTTGTATCATCAATCCAAAATCGGGTGTCAGGCAGAACAAAAATCTGCAAGATGAAATATTGTCCACCCTTGATACTGACCGATATCACATTGAGTTTTTTGAAACAAAAAGACGTGGACACGCTACTGAACTTGCAGAAAAGATAGTAAGTGAAGGATATGACATTCTACTTGTGTGTGGTGGTGACGGCACTATAAATGAAGCCGTACAACCCATTGTCAACAAAGATATACTACTAGGCATCATCCCTACCGGATCTGGCAATGGATTATCGATGCACACTGGGATTGGTAGAGAACATACAGAAGCAATACATATCATCAACAGACAAAAGATACTAAAGATTGATTGTATAAGGTATGGCGACAAATTTCTGATTAATCTGGCAGGAATAGGGTTCGACGGCTTCCTTACGAAAATAATTGCCAGAAAAACATATCGTGGATTCTGGTTGTATATCTGGCTCTTCATTCGGTATTTTTGGACATACAAGCCTTCAACATACTACATCGAGACCAATACTGAAAGTATCAAAGGTCGTTATAACATGATAGAAATAGCCAACGGACCAATGTACGGATATAATTTTGAAGTAGTGCCGGGTGCTGACATTGCCGACGGCATCATCGATATCCTATTACTGAAGAAAACTCCGATCTGGCGAATATTGCTCGACTCAGTTAAGTTGATGAAGAACAAGTGGGAGCAGATTTCTTGGGCTAAACGTATTCAATGTACATCGGTTTCAATTCAGTCTGATGCTCCCTTAAAAATGCATGTTGATGGAGAATATGTAGATCAAAACGTAACCAGTATAGCTTTCCAAATATTACCAAAATCTATTAACTTTATCATTCCATGAAGAAAAATAAAAATTCGGATCGCGACAGAATAGTATATTCGACCGACCTTGGTTCGCTCAGAAATTTTTTTGACACAACTGAAGATGAAACCGATTCTGTAACACCTAAAAGCAAACAGGTCGTAAGGGTAACACTCGACCGAAAACAGCGAGGAGGCAAGGAAGTAACCCTTGTTACAGGCCTTGAAGAGAATGACGAAACTATCAAAGAACTCGGCTCATTCCTGAAATCGAAATGTGGCGTAGGTGGCTCTGCTAAAAATGGAGAAATCATTGTACAAGGAGATCATCGCGAAAAAGTGATTCAACTACTCAAAGAAAAAGGTTATACCAATACTAAAAGAACAGGTGGTTAATTTTAAGAATTACAGCATTTTATCATTCTCAAATTACCTTGCATATCCTTTTTTACTTCTACTAAAGTAAAACCCACATTGCGGCATATTTCTTTAATCTCTTCCGCATATAGTGGATTTAACTCAAAGAACAAACAACCGTTTGTTTTTAGCAAATCTTTCGCACAAGAAGCAATTTTCCTGTAAAAAACCAGTGGATCTTCACCGGCAAACAAAGCTATCCGCGGTTCGGACTTCAGAACATGATTGTCCATTTTATCTAATTCATCAAAGCCGATATATGGAGGGTTCGACACGATTGCATCATACTTGTGATTAAAATCATCGGCTGAGGCTGTCAAAATATCTTTTTGGGTAAAATTTACCTTTACATGGTGCTGCCTTGCATTTTCTTCCGCTACTTCCAGTGCAGGAGCAGAAATATCAATGGCATCGAGCTTCCATGCAGGAGCATATTTAGAAAGTGATATCGGAATACAACCACTCCCGGTTCCAATATCCAGAATCCTTACGGGCAAATCTTTTGGAAAAGTCTTCATAATCCAATCAGTCAGCTCTTCGGTCTCAGGGCGAGGTATCAGCACATTTTCATTTACATAAAACTCCAGCCCCATAAAGTCAGCCCTGTTGGTCAGATATTGTAAAGGGATACCTTCCAGAATCTTCTCTGAAGCTGAACACAGTAATGCGTACTGGTCATCAGATATATTTTTTTGGCTGTGCAGACTATACACTTGAAAGAAGTCTTCGCCGAGAATCCTGACAATATTCTCTGCCTCGCGCCTGTCAAATGTTGCAGCAAGCAACTCAATAGAATCAGAAAATGCTTCAGCAAAAGTCATGGCTACGAAAGTCTGTTCTTGAAATCGAGATAGCCAAACATCTTCACTACTTCGATGATTCCATCCATACGGTAAATGCATATATCCGGATGTTTGACTCCATTGAAAGTAGTCGTCTTCACCATTGTATAATGTATCATGTCTTTGAACACGATAAGCTCACCCGGCTTTAATTCTTTTTCAAAAACATAATCGCCTTTATAATCACCTGCAAGACAACTTGACCCACCGATGCGTACGCCTTTTTCTCCTTCATGTGGGTCGCGGGCACCTTCTATCTTCGGTTTGTAGGGCATCTCAAGGGTATCTGGCATGTGAGCTGTGAATGATGCATCTATGATGACGGTTTTCACGCCACGATGATCAACAATATCCAGTACACTAGTGACCAGATCGCCCGTTTCCCAAGCAAATGCGCTGCCGGGTTCCAAAATGATGTCGAGCTGAGGATATTTTTGCTTAAATTTCTTAAGTACCTGTATCAGATGCTCTACATTATAGCTACTCTTGGTTACAAGATGTCCGCCACCCATGTTGAGCCATTTTATTTGTTTCAGAAAATTGCCAAAACGTTTCTCGAGATTTTCGAGTACTGTTTCGAGTGCGAAAGATGTGGACTCACAAAGTACATGAAAGTGAAGTCCTTCAATTCCCTCAGGCAATATTCCGTTGAAGTTCTCGTACAATTCGCCAAGCCTGCTCGTTGGTGACGCCGGATTATATAGGTCGGTTTCAACATCTGACCATTCGGGATTGACACGTATGCCACACGAAATGTGCTGTGGGTAATTCCTGACCTGCTCGCGGAATCGTTCGTACTGAGAAATTGAATTAAAGCTGATGTGGCTGCTCAGCTCCATGATACGGTGAAACTCAGCAGGGATATAGGCCGGAGCATACGTATGTGCCTTAACGCCCATTTCTTCATAACACAACAAAGCCTCATGTAGCGAACTTGCAGTAGCACCTTTGACGTATTCGCGTACAATAGGGAAAGCACTCCACATCGAAAAGCCTTTAAATGCCAGGATAAAACTAACACCTGCTTCTTTCTGAATACGGTTAATAAGCTCCAGATTGCGGCGCAATGCACTTTCGTCCAGCACAAAAGCCGGAGGGTTGATAAGGTGGTACGGGATACTCATATTTTACAGCTCAAGGTCTATGTCATGAGCTTCCTTCCATGGCAGGCCTTCTGTATTGAGCAGGGCCATAAATGGATCAGGATTAAACTGTTCGACATTGAATACGCCCTCGCCTTTCCATTCGCCTGTGAGCATCATCATGGCTCCGATGGTAGCAGGTACGCCAGTGGTGTATGATACGCCTTGTGTACCGGTTTCTTTGTATGCTACTTCGTGGCTACAATTATTCCACACGTAGTAGGTTTTCTCTTTACCATCTTTGATACCTCTAATTCTGCAGCCTATGCTTGTCCATCCGGTGTAGTTTTCACCCAAGTCGCCCGGGTTGGGTAATACTGCTTTTAGGAATTGGAGCGGAACGATTTCGACACCATTGTACATAACCGGTTCGATTGAAGCCATTCCGATATTTTGAATGACACGCAGGTGAGTGAGATATTCGTCACCAAAAGTCATCCAGAATCTTGCTCTTTTTAGGGTTGGGAAATTTTTCACCAGGGACTCTAGCTCTTCGTGGTAGATGAGGTATGATTTTTTGGGGCCTATTTCAGGGTAGTTAAGCATAGCGCTTATTTCGTGCGGTTCTGTTTCTACCCATTTGCCATTTTCCCAATACTTACCCTTTTGTGTGACTTCGCGAATGTTGATTTCAGGGTTAAAATTGGTGGCGAAAGCCTTTCCGTGGTCACCTGCATTAGCATCAACTATATCGAGGTAGTGGATTTCATCAAAATGATGTTTGGCGGCATATTTGGTATAAACCGATGTGACGCCCGGGTCAAATCCGCAACCCAATACTGCGAGAAGCCCTTTTTCTTTAAAACGGTCGTGGTAAGCCCACTGCCAGCTGTATTCAAACTTTGCTTCGTCTTTTGGTTCATAATTTGCTGTGTCGAGATAATGTACACCGGTCTCAAGGCAAGCCTCCATGATGGTGAGGTCTTGATATGGCAATGCTACATTTATGATCATTATAGGACCGAAAGATTTGATCAGAGATACCAGTTCAGGAACATTTTCTGCATCTACAGCAGCCGTTGTTATACGGTCACTTCCTATAGCGGCAGCTATATCGTCACATTTTGACTTTGTTCTGCTTGCAAGGAGAATCTCTGAAAACACTTCCGGGTGTGCTGCGCATTTAAAAGCTACTACCCTGCCGACTCCACCGGCTCCAATAATCATTACTTTTGACATATCTTAAAATTTTGAGCTGCAAAGCTATGAAAAATAAACAACATATTTTTGAATAAATGCATAGTTCGCATATATGGCATTTTTTTTATGGTTAAATTAATTTTATGAAAAATTTGCCGACTAAAACAAACTATAAGGAACAATGTAAAGAAAGTTTTAACAAAATCAATTATTAAGTATCTTCATGTTTTATATAATTTCATCAGGAAAAACCACAAATTATTTATTCATTTCATTTAACCCAAAAAATTCATTAGGGATCATTTTGGATGCTCAAAAAGGGGGATTTGATATTGTCCATTTGATTCCACAACCTTGTTATCCATGACCTTCGTTTCATGTGCAAACTCATTTTTAGAATC
>JAIBCG010000046.1 GCA_019694295.1 Saprospiraceae bacterium | reverse complement strand
TCTCTAGTTTCTCTTCTTTACTGTAAAACTTCCTTGCTCTTGGCATAATTTTATTTTTAAATGTGTGAAATTAATAAGTTATTTGTTTTTAACTTATCTTCGTCTACACTTTATTGAGAAAGTCTATGGTTCTTCACCATTCACTATTCACTAATTAAAATTTCTCCGGTTTTACTAATACATAACTGATGTACCCAAAAACCAATATTCCGATGATAAATAAAGCTGTCATATCTTTTCAAATAAGTTGATTAAATAATAAAAGAATGAAAATAGGGCTACGCCTAAAAGGATAAGGAGAATTGCTGTCATAGTCCGCTTGCGTTTATTTGGTTATGATATTCGTTTTGTAAATTCTTAGGGAAGAAGTTTTTTATGGCACAGTGATGGAGCTCCATGAAGGACGATAAAGAATACACATACACATTCGATATTGCATTTTGTATTTCTTTGTTGCCTTTTTCCATCAGATTCGAAGCGACATTCAGGCATCTTTTAGCCCGTTTGACGTTGCCGGTGATGATTAATTTTTTAGTAACATCAGCAAATCGTTGTGCTTGCTTGTAGATGTTGAGTTTTTCATTTGAGTTCATCATGATAAATTTATAATTGATTATGCCAATTATATTTCAAATGATGTTCCAAAGTATTTTTATAAGGTGTAACACGCAGTAAATCAAATAGATATGTAAATGTTTACAGATTTTCAAAACAAAAAACCCTTTCATTTTGAAAGGGTAAATATTAGCGTTTTGAAAGGGTTGGAAGATGTTTTTGAACCATTAAGAATTTTAGGAAATTGAGAATGTACCTTAACTATGCTTAATACTTTAATGGTTTATATTATTTCACTATGTTATAAATATCCAAAACCTCTTTTGCGACCTTTTGTGTATTGAAGCCTAAATCTATCAGTTTGCCTGTGCGCATATCAAAAACCCAACCGTGTATCTCTATTCTGTTTTCTAATAAAGCTTGTTGGATGTCTCGTGTTTTGACCAGATTGATACATTGTTCCTGTACATTCAATTCGACCAGTCTGTCGGATCTTTTGGCTATAGATTTTATAGCGTTCAGTTCTTTTTTGTGTAAGCGGTACACATCGCGGATGTAGCCCATCCAAGGATTCAGAATACCCGCATCTGTAGCAGTAATTGCAGTTTTTATACCACCACAACCATAATGGCCGCACACCACTATATATTTAACTTTAATATGATTGACAGCATAATTAATGACTGAAAGTACATTCAAATCATTACTGGGTATAACATTGGCAATGTTTCTGTGAATAAATACATCACCTGGTTTTGAATACATCAAAGCCTCTGTAGAGACACGGCTGTCCGAGCAACCTATAAATAGATATTTGGGTTGTTGTTGTTTTGATAATTTTGAAAAATATTCAGGATCATCCTTCAATTGTTCTGCAATCCATTCTTGATTGTGTGCGAATATTTCCTTGATGGTTTTGAATGCCATGATAAACCTGTTTTTGTTATTATAAATTATATTCACTCATCTTGCGGTATAAGGTGGTAAGTGCAATACCTAACAGTTCAGCTGTTTTTGTCTTATTGCCGTTTGTGTAGTTCAGCACTTTTTGTATGTGCACTTTTTCTGCACTTGCCAGCTCAAAGGCTGACAGCATTTTTTCTTTTGTGCCGGGCTTACTCAATTGCTGGATTTCATAAGGCAATGATTCGGGGGTGAGGATAGTGCCTTCACAGAGTATGACGCTTCGCTCAATGACGTTGCGTAATTCCCGTATATTTCCCTTCCATTGATGCTGCATAAGCAATTCTAGATATTCGTTCGAAATGGAGGAAATTTTTCTGTTTGCAGATTCTTCAAATTTCTTCAGGAAGAAATAACTCAGGTCTTCTATATCGGCTAGTCTTTCACGAAGCGGTAGAAGGTTTATTTCGAATACGGCAATGCGGTAGAACAGATCTTCACGAAAATTGCCAGACTCTATTTCTTTTTTCAGATCTCTATTGGTAGCTGCAATGATTCGTACATTTACTTTGGTTGGTTTGCTGTCGCCAACTTTCAGATATTCGCCTGTCTCCAGCACTCTCAATAATTTTACCTGCAGATCTAGGGGCATCTCACCCAGTTCGTCCAGAAAAACTGTTCCGTTGTTGGCCTCTTCAAAAATACCTTTTGTGTCTTTTGTCGCACCGGTAAAAGCACCTGCTTTATGTCCAAATAATTCGTTTTCGAGCAATTCCTTGCTGAAGGCTGAACAATTGACTGCTATAAAGTTGTGTTTGCTTCGCAGGCTTGAATGGTGGATGGCCTGAGCAAAAACTTCTTTTCCTGTACCGGTTTCGCCGGTCAATAAGACAGTTGCCTCAGATGTTGATACTTTCCTGGCCGACTCAATCGATGATAATATTGCTTTTGACTTTCCTACAATACTTTCGAACGAATATTTATGCTCTAATTGTTTTTCTAATAATGTGACACGGTTGGCAAGGGTTACTTTCTCCACTGCTTTATATAGTAATGGAATAATTTTATTGTTGTCATCGCCTTTTGTAATATAATCAAATGCTCCGTTTTTCATGGCTTGTACTCCGTCCGGTATGTTGCCGTAGGCTGTCAGCAAGATAATTTCAATGTTCGGATATTTTTCCTTTATAATCCTGGTTGCATCAATACCGCTGCCATCTGGTAATTTTACATCACACAAAACAACATCAATCAATGCCGTTTCTAATTTTTTGAGCCCGGCTTTAATGTCTCCTGCTTGTAATACTTCAAAGCCCTCCAAGGTTATAATTTATGAAAGCAAAGTTCGTAGTTTTTCTTCGTCGTCTATTATCAGTATTCTGTTCATTTGTTATTCATGAATGTTGTACAAAGTTAGTACGATTTGGCAGCTATTGAAGCCTTGCCAAACATTACTGTCAAAATAGAGGTTTTTCAGGTCAATTAAAAAAAATGGCACCCGATATATATCTGATGCCATTTTTAGTAATATTCAGTTCTGTTTACATTTTTTTGATGATTTCATCACCAAACTCCGAACATTTAACAAGTTTGGCGCCTTCCATCAGACGGTGGAAATCGTAAGTCACGTTTTTGCTGCTAATGGCACCGTTAAGCCCCTTCAATATAAGGTCAGCTGCTTTAGTCCAGCCCATATATCTGAGCATCATCTCTGCACTCAGTATCACCGAACCAGGGTTCACCTTGTCTTGGTCAGCATATTTTGGAGCAGTGCCATGAGTAGCCTCGAAAATGGCATGACCCGTAACGTAATTGATGTTGGCACCCGGTGCAATACCGATACCGCCCACTTGAGCCGCAAGAGCATCTGATAGATAATCTCCGTTAAGGTTTAGCGTTGCTATCACATCAAAGTCATCCGGACGTGTAAGTACCTGTTGTAGAGCTATATCTGCAATGGCATCTTTTATAAGGATCTTGCCAGAAGCCAGAGCATCTGCTTGTTCTTTGTTGGCAGCTTCTTCACCTTTGTCTTTCTTGGTGCGCTCCCACTGTGCCCAGGTATATGTCTGATTGCTGTAGTGTGTCTCAGCATATTTGTAACCCCAGTCACGGAACCCTCCTTCCGTGAATTTCATGATGTTGCCCTTGTGTACAATGGTTATTGATTTTCGATTGTTGGCAATAGCATAGTCAATAGCAGCCTTCACCAATCTTTCAGTACCTACTCGAGACACGGGTTTGATGCCGATACCTACTTCAACAGTAGCAGCTTCTTTCGATTTGATTGCCTTATTCCAGCTCTTAACGGCTGCGGATGTACCGAATCGTATTTTGGAGAAAAATTTAGGGTAATTTTTCTTTATAAAATTTAGAATTTTATCAGAGTCTTCCGAACCACCTGTGAATTCGATACCTGCATAGATGTCTTCTGTATTCTCTCTGAAAATAACCATATCCACTTTCTCGGGGTGCTTCACCGGCGAAGGCACGCCTGTAAAATACTGTACCGGTCTGAGGCAAACATACAGGTCAAGTATCTGACGCAATGCTACGTTGAGGCTGGTGATTCCGCCACCTACCGGAGTAGTAAGCGGACCTTTGATGGCTACAAGATGCTCGCGGATGATGTCAAGTGTTTCGTCCGGGAGCCAGTTGCCTGTTTGTTTGAATGCTTTTTCTCCGGCAAGTACTTCTTTCCATTCGATTTTTTTCTTGCCTTTATAGGCTTTTTCTACTGCAGCATCTATCACTCTCACAGATGCTCTCCAGATGTCGCGCCCTGTACCGTCACCTTCAATAAAAGGGATAATCGGATTATCCGGCACTTTGAGTTTTCCTCTGAAAATGGTAATTTTTGAACCACTCATATCGTTTAATTATTTAAATTTTAAAATAAATTGTTTTTTTAATTAATTTTAGGCCGCAAAGATATTTAAATTTAATACAAAAAGCATATTGCAGTATTTGTATGATTGAAAAAATCCTATTGAGCTGTACATTTTTACTCATTTTGTCTTGCAATCGAACTGTTGTCACCAATTCCGGGTCTCAGGAAGAAACAAGAGCAACTGTGAAAGATATGCGGGATTTGGATGGCTGTACCTACTTCCTGATTACAGATGATGGGAAAAAATTGCTACCTAATGACCTTACTGTCATCCCATTCAGCTTGATGGATGGACAGCGAGTACTATTTACTTACAAAAAAGCCCAAAATGTAGCAGGTATTTGCATGGCCGAAGATATGATAATAGATATATTGAGCATCTGTATTGCAGATAAGACAACAAAACCCTCTAAACTACAATGTATAGATATGATTGATCCTGTTAAAACTGAATGGGGGCGAAGACTGATGAACAACCAGCGGGTAAATAAGATGTGGAAATTCACTTATCAAGACGGATTTGCATATTATTTTGAAAGCCAGGAGAAAAATCTGCTTTATGACTGTCAGGGAAATTTAATGTGTACGGACGAACCCGCTAAACATAACTGCATCGACAACATTGCCGAACTCACCAATGGCAAAATAGTGTGGGTTCTCAATCATTAATTATCTTTTTAATATGCGCAATCAAAATATTGACCCGGATAAGGACAGAATGCCATCAGAGGAGGTACAGATAGAAAAGTCGCTCCGCCCGGCCGCCCTGGAAGACTTCAATGGGCAACCCAAGATAGTTGACAATCTGAAAGTGTTCATACAAGCGGCTTTAGCACGGGGCGAGGCACTGGATCATGTATTGCTTCATGGTCCGCCGGGGCTTGGCAAAACCACCCTGTCGCACATTATCAGCAATGAACTGGGCGCCTCACTCAAGATGACTTCAGGGCCAGTACTCGAAAAGCCTGGTGATCTTGCCGGCCTGCTTACTAATCTGTCTGAAGGAGATGTTTTGTTTATCGATGAAATACACCGTTTGAATACAGTTGTAGAGGAATATCTTTATTCGGCGATGGAAGATTACCGCATAGACATCATGATAGATAGCGGTCCCAATGCCCGTAGTATTCAGATATCGCTCAACCCGTTTACCTTAATAGGTGCTACCACCCGTATGGGGTTACTCACTGCACCTATGCGGGCACGATTTGGTATCAACTGCCTACTTGACTATTATAATGTCGAAACACTTGAAAAAATCATCTACCGCTCTGCTGCATTGCTCAATATACCCATAACAAAAGAAGGCGCCCTTGAAATAGCAAGGAGAAGTCGGGGTACGCCTCGTATCGCCAATGCCTTGTTGCGTCGGGTACGCGACTTTGCAGAAGTGAAAGGAGATGGCACCATCAATGTTGACATAGCGAAGTACGCCCTTTCTGCCTTAAATGTTGACGAACACGGTCTGGATGAAATGGATAATAGGATACTAGCCACTATCATCGAAAAATTCAAGGGTGGTCCGGTTGGCCTTACAACCATTGCCACGGCAGTAGGTGAAGAAGCAGGTACCATCGAAGAAGTTTATGAACCCTTTCTCATCATGGAAGGCTATATACAACGCACACCACGCGGACGTGAGGCAACTGAGAAGGCGTACAAACACAAGGGTATGAAATCGCCTTACACAAAAGGTACATTATTTGATACAGACTAAGCTTGTGCCGGCGGTGTATTGAAGTTCATACCGGGCATGAAACCGTGGTCATTATCATCTATTACGCCAAACTGTGTTTCGTACTTCTTGATGTTCTCGTTTAATGCTTTCAACAACCTTTTTGCATGTTGCGGTGTAAGGATAATTCTTGTCTTAACCTTAGCTTTGGGCACGTTGGGCATCATACGTATAAAATCAACCACGAACTCGGCATTTGAATGCGAAATGATTGCAAGATTGGAGTATATTCCGTCTGCTACGTCTTCAGGCAGCTCGATGTTCAGTTGGTTCGTATTTTGATTTTCGCTCATGATTATTTTTTTTATAGTATTAGTAACGTATTTATTGATCTAAAAGTTTTATCCATTTTTTCAATTTACCGGTTTTACTTCTTCCAGTAACCACCACCGTGGTTTTTGTCTGCGTACGATGTAGTTTTGGTCAATGTATTGTCTGATGTGGTTCATTGCCTCCTTTAGGTCATCAGTTATTAGTACAAGGTCGAGGTCTTCGGGCGAAATGGTTTTATTTTGTATCATGTGTTCAATCATGTGGGTCATCGGCTTGAAATATTCTTTTCCGATCAGCACAATCGGGAAATCTCGGATCATTCCTGTCTGTATGAGTGTGAGTGTTTCAAAGAATTCATCCATAGTACCGAAGCCTCCCGGCAATACTACAAAACCGTATGAATATTTTAGCAACAACACTTTTCTGACGAAAAAATACCGTACCGAAAAATTGGTTTGAGTGTAAGGGTTGGGTAATTGTTCGAAAGGGAGAATGATATTGCACCCTATAGATTTGCCGCCGGCTTCAAATGCTCCTCTGTTGGCTGCCTCCATGATTCCCGGCCCGCCACCTGTAAGTGTCGTAAAACCCAGTTTTGCTATGGATGCCCCTATTTCTCTTGCCACCTGATAGTATTTGTGATCTTCCTTGAATCTTGCCGAACCAAAAACAGTAATGCAGGGTCCGCTAAAGTGTAATTTCCTGAATCCTTTTAAAAAATTCCACATTACAGATATCAAAAATTTAAATTCTTCTATCCTGCTTCGTGGCCCGTCGAGGTATAATTCTTCCCTTACTCGTTTTATGTCTGTCATTGTACAGCTTCTTTATATCAATTAACAAAGATAGTCATTTTGAAACACAGAATGTCTTGAATAAATGTTAATGCACTTAGGTTTTTTGAAATGGATTTGAAGCAATAATTATTTGCAGTAAAGAGCCTAATGCGTTATTTGGGTTTAACAATTGGTTTTATAAACATTCTTGCTTAAGCTTACGTTAAATTCCTGCATTTCATCTCAAATGAATATAATTTTGAGAATTATTTAAAGCCTACATTTCAATATAATCTGCATGAAATATCTGAAACTGATCATCTTCATTTTACTTTGTCAATTACCACTTTTTTCGCAGTCTGCCTTACTTTTTCATCGTGTAGAGATTCCATTGGACAGTACAAATATCGAAAGAATTGCTACATTTGGCATCGACATTTCTGAAGGTATCCACTTACCGGGTAATAAATTTTCAATCGAGTTATCAGAAGAAGAAATTTCAATATTGAAATCGAATGCTGTACCTTATGCCATCCGTATATACAATGTGTCAGAATATTACCGCACACGCAAACATTCTGATGCACCCACCGTACGTGATGCAGCTGTCTGTAATCCTGAACCCACTATAGATCCACCCAAAAACTTTAAGAAAGGATCTATGATAGGGTATTATACCTACCAGGAATTTCTAGATGTGCTAACCGAAATGCACACCAAGTACCCTCAGCTCATTTCAGCTTATAAGCCGATCGGCAATTACAAGACACACAACAATAATCCTCTGTATTGGTTGCGAATATCCGACAACCCGGATGTGGAAGAAGACGAGCCTAAGGTACTCTATACCGCCCTGCACCACGCACGCGAACCGCTTAGTCTCACACAGCTTGTTTATTTTATGTGGTATGTGCTAGAGCATTATGAGACCGATGCTGAAATAAAGGCCTTAGTGGACAATACCGAGATGTATTTTATACCGATGATTAACCCGGACGGCTACCGATACAACGAATTTACCGACCCCATGGGTGGAGGAATGTGGCGCAAGAACCTGAAACCAAACACCAATGGCGGAATGGGTGTAGATCTGAACCGCAATTACGGTAAATTCTGGGGCTATGATAATTTGGGGTCCTCACCTTCGTCAGTAAGTCAGATCTATCGCGGGCTTTCTGCCTTTAGTGAAGTAGAGACACAGGCTGTGAGGAGTTTTTGTCTTGAACATGATTTCAAATTTGCGCTCAACCACCATGCATTTGGCAATTTGTTATTGTACCCTTGGGGCCATAATGCATCCAATTGTCCGGACTCTCTCACATTCAGACGAGTGGCAGACAGGATGGTTGATAAAAACAAATTTACCGCAGGTACCAGTCTTGAGACGGTAGGATATTATGCCAACGGTACTTCAGATGACTGGATGTACGGAGGCGATGAAAAGACTAGTCCGACCATAGCTCTCACTGCAGAAGTTGGTGAATTTTATGACGGATTCTGGCCATTTGAAGACCGGATTTTGCCGTTGTCACAGTCTTGTCTTGAAATGAACCTGCAGATACTCAGATCAGCACACAACAACCTGGCTTTGTTTTATAAAGAAATTCCGGCTATGTCAGGTGAGGATACCATATTGACACTCGATGCCATCCAGACGGGCATTTCACCAGCACCGGTTACGGTTACGATTTCAGAACCAACTGACAGAATGATATTCACGCAGCCAGTACAAGTCATATCGCTTAATACAAATGATATTCAAAAAATCAAGTTTGATTTTGCCTGGGGCAATGTCAAAAACGGTGACCAGATAACAGTTTACTTCAACTGGACCGATGGATACACCACTCATCAGGATTCTGTCAACATTGGGTTTTATGATGTTAAAGAAACACTACTTACAGACGAATTTGAGAATCTCGACAATTGGACAGCATCTACACCATGGGGCATCACCACATCCGATGCATATTCGGGGGGCACATGTGTTACGGATAGTCCGACTGGTACATATTCAGCAGACGAATTTAGCTACCTGGCTTTAAAACAAGCTTTGGTAACTTCCGGCCAGTATCAGAAAGTTTACTTGAGGTATTATGCCAAATGGGCATTCCAACCCAACTTTGATTATGCGGCAGTGTCAATAGAAGATAATACTGCTGGTACTACTGAATATTTGTGCGGTTACAATATGACCAAAGGCACACTCGAGCAGGCAGCAGAAAATTCTGTGTATGAGGGCAATGCATTGAAATGGGAAGAGGAGGTGATAGACATATCTCAATACAACAATTCTGTTTTTAACCTGATATTCGAACTCGGGGCAGACGAAACCGACCAACGTGACGGATTGTATATCGACAAGCTTGAAGTAGTCGGGTACAGAGAAAAGACCACATCAACCGGAGCAATGTCAAGTGGAAGCTTGCGTATTTATCCGAATCCTGTGCAGGATTATTTTACTGTAAATGGGGTGGCAGACTACGACAGGGTAGAGATTTTTAATCTATTGGGCAACAGTGTTTTCTACCAAAATAATATAGACCATTCAATCGCAGAGAAATACTTGGGTTATAGATGTGACTTAGACTCGGGTATGTATCTCGTTCATTTTAGCAAAAACGGCATGCTCATTTCATCACAAAAGCTACTCGTCGTCAAATAAGTCTTCATTTAGAAACGAGAGTGGATGATACCTTAATGGAACATCCACGAAAATACGGTATAAGTAAGACCGCCTACCAAAGCCGAAACAGGTATGGTTAGTATCCAAGCCCAGAGCAGATTGATGGTTACGCCCCATCGTACTGCAGAAGTTCGCTTGGTGAGCCCTACACCAATGATAGAGCCCGTAATGGTGTGTGTAGTACTTACAGGCACCTTAAGCATGTCGGCAATAAAGAGCATGGCAGCGCCTGCTGCTTCAGCTGCAACGCCTTCTATAGGTGTTATTTTTGTAATTTTCGAACCCATGGTTTTTACTATTCTCCAGCCACCACTTAGCGTGCCAATGGCAATAGCTGTGTAGCATGCTAGCGGCACCCAATTGGGTAAATGAAGCTGCTGGTGCCCGTTGACATCTACCATAGTCACATGCAGCCACTGCGGTACATCATCTGGTGTCAGGTTGTGTGTGTTTAGATAAACAAGTACGGCAGCACCTATCAGTCCCATTACTTTTTGAGCATCGTTGCCACCATGCCCTAAGCTAAAAAGTGCCGATGAAAGTAACTGACCACGCTTCAATACGAGTTCTACTCTTGAAGGGTGAGTACGTCTGAACAACCACAGCAATATTGTAGTAAATATAAAGGAGATAACCATACCAATGATAGGTGCAAGAAAGATAAATGCAGCTACTTTAATAATGATTTTGGTATTCACAATCTTTATACCGGCATGTGCTATGGCGGCCCCTGCAAACCCGCCTATGAGTGTGTGTGACGAACTTGAAGGAATGCCAAAATACCAAGTTAAAAGATTCCAGGCGATGGCAGCAATAAGTCCGGCAAATACAACCCACAGGTCAATGGCACCCGTATTGACAGTTTTTGAAATGGTATCAGCAATGTTCAGCTCAAAAAGCCAGAATGCAAGAAAATTAAAAAACGCAGCCCATATTACAGCTTGTACCGGGGTCAATACCTTAGTACTTACGATGGTAGCAATGGAGTTGGCAGCATCATGAAAACCGTTGATGTAGTCAAATACGAGGGCGAGTACTATGATAATGATTAGTAATGTCATAAATGTTTGTTCTTGGTGGTTTGGCCTACGCGTTTTTTACTAGGATTCCGTCAATAATCATGGAGGCATCTTCGCATTTATCTGTTGCTGTTTCGATCGCTGAGAGCACTTCTTTGATTTTAATGATTTCAACAGCGTCCTTGGTTTCGACGAACAAACGTGCCACTTCATTATCAAAAATATCATCAGCTTGATTTTCATATTCGTTGATGAGAATACAGGCCTTCTTGATGTCGTCGCGGTTTTTTAGGTTGCGTAGATTTTTGACGGCAATCTGCAATTGTTCAGCTGCTTTTAGGTTGATAATGGCGAGGTCCATGAAGGATTTTGGAAACTCCTCAATATTGTACAAGTCAATCCTTTTGGCAGAGCCATGAATGTAATCAACTACATCGTCAATTGCTACCATCATTTGGTGAATGTCTTCGCGTTCGAATGGTGTAATGAAGTTTGTATTGAGTTCGTACACTATTTTATGAGCTAGTCCATCACCTACATGTTCGAGGTCTTCTATTTCTTTAATAATGCGCGATCGGTCTTGTTTGCCGGGTGTTTCGAGCATCAGTATCAGTTTTTTGGAGATATTGACCAGATTTTGTGCAGCTTCTTCGAAAAGTGGGTAAAATTTTTCGTTTTTTGGGAGGAAGAATTGTAGAATGTCGTCAATTTTCATATTGGCTTTTATTATGTTGTTGATAATTCGGTGCAAAAATACATATTCGTTGTATCACGTTTCCTAATTCTATATTAAGTTAATGTTAAGTTTCTATTACAATTCCTCATTCCTTGTTATGAATGTGCCGCCCGCAGTTTACTGTGCTTACGTCCATAGAAGTAATAAATGATAAGGCCTATGACCAGCCATAGTAAAAACATAAACCAGTTGGTGACACCCAATTCTGTCATTAGATAGAGATTGGTAAGTATGCCGAGCACTGGTAGCAGCGAATAATTATTGCGGAATCCAAACACAGATAGGAAAAGCCACGTTAGCCAGAAAGCTATAAGCAAAGGTTTTTCCTGGATGTGTATCCACAAATCATTTCTGAATACAATAAGTGAAATAATCATCATCACTCCAATAATGTATTTCCCGTTGATATAAGGAACCTTAAATTTTGCCTCCTTCGAGTGCCCATGTTCGTCAAGGTAAAGAACGCCACCACATACCAAGATGAATGCGAAGAAAGTGCCAACACTCGTTAAGTCAACAAAAAACTGCATATCCATAAACAAGGAAGGTATAGCCACTATCAAGCCGGCTACCAGTGTTGAAAACCAAGGTGTTTTGTATTTTGGATGGATAGCACTGAATTTTTTCCACAACAATCCGTCGCGACTCATCGTCATCCATATACGGGGCTGACCCAGTTGAAATGCTAGCAAAGCGCTCGTAATAGCTATGACGGCACTCACCGAAATGATGCCTGCCATAAAGTCCATGTTTATTTTTGAAAAAACATAAGCAAGGGGGTCATCCACCCGTAGTTCGGTATAGTTGACCATTCCTGTTAATACAAGCGTAATAGCAATGTATAATACAGTACAGATGACCAGACAGTATATCATAGCACGTGGCAAGTCGCGTTGTGGGTTTTTGCATTCTTCAGCTGTAGTGGATATGGAGTCAAAACCAATGAAAGCGAAAAATACAGCAGCTACTCCACTGAGTACACCGCTTACGCCATTGGGTGCAAAAGGTGACCAGTTTTCGGGTTTAATAAAAAATGCTCCAGCAATGATGACCAGTATTATTACAGCAAGCTTTAATACCACAAGTATATTACTTGTATTTCTTGATTCCCTGATGCCTCTGAACACCAGCCAGGTAACCAGAACAGTAATAAGACCTGCAGGCAGATCAAATATCACTTTGAATGATCCAAAGTCAGGAGCTTCTGCATAGATTTGTGCAGTACGCAATGCCTGCTCAGACATTTCGCCGACAGTTCCATTTTGGTTGGCAAGTTCGAGACTTTGGTAGGCATGGCGGGCTGTTCCGGGGTCTATAGTAAGCCACCCTGGCATATTGATACCAAAGCCTGTAAGCATCGAAGTAAAATATTCTGACCACGAGATAGCCACCACCATATTAGATACTGCATATTCGAGAACGAGTGCCCAGCCTATTATCCAAGCAAATAATTCGCCAAATGCTACATACGCATAAGTATAGGCGCTACCACTTACCGGCACCATCGAGGCAAACTGAGCATAACAAAGTGCTGTAAAAACACAAGCAATGGCTACACCTACAAATAAGAGCGATACGGCCGGGCCACCTGCAAAACTCGCTCTGCCAATGGTACTGAATATGCCGGCACCAATGATGGCCGCAATACCAAATGCAGTAAGGTCGCGTACGCCAAGTATCCTATGCAACTGGTGCCCGCCTTCTCTGTTGGCCGATTCCTGAACAACTTGAGTAATAGATTTTCTCCTGAATAATGCTTCCCAACTCATTGCTGATGATTAAATTTGTTCAAAAATACTAAAATCTGGCGCTAAGAAAACTTTTATGCAAAATAATAATCGAAATTATTTTACCGGAACTTTTTCGCTGTCTAAAACGTATCTCATAGACTTTAATGTTAATTGACCAATGACCAACAGAATAGATTCTCAGTCAGGGACGACCCCGACACCAAAGCTGATGGTGCGCCTGATTCTCGAACAAGATGACCATGTAGTAGCCCTAAAGCGCAGGAAAAAAATAGGAGGCGGTTACGGTCTCGTAGGCGGAACTGTCTGCAAGAATGAATCTTTAAAAGATGCCCTCGTACGCGAAACATATGAAGAAATAGGCGTTATGCTTGACAAAGACATGTTGCAGCTGGTACATGTAATGCAGCGCTTTAAAAAACTCACCCAGACTGTTTCTATGGTTTTCTTCTTTAGATATCATGCAAAACCCCAAACACTGAGTGTCCGCGAGGCAAACAAATTTAAAGAAGTCGTCTGGCTGCCTTTGAACAATCTGCCACAAAACATGTCTGCTTCTCTTGTCGAAGGAATGACAAGTGCTGTCAGAGGAATAAATTATTCAGAAATTATTGTTTAATAATTTTTTGCACGATATGGCTTTATATTATAATTTTGCACATTATTCAAAAAAAAACTTTCAAAATATTGTTAAATAAATTATCATTTCTATATTAACACTATAATATTTTTAATTAATCAATCCCTTACCACATACTTTCAATTTAACTAAATTTTTTAATGGAAAAGAACGTAACAACAAGGTACAGTGATCAGGATTTGGCCGAATTCGAAGTGGTCATTCGTGAAAAACTGGAAAATGCCAGAAAAGAACTGGAGTTTAACCGCGAGCAGATTATCGAACTGCATGAAAACAGCAGCAATCAGCAAGGTGGTGACTACTTTGATGACAGCAGCTTGCACACCGAGCTCGAAATGTTGAATCAAATGGTCTCAAGACAAAGACAGTTTGTTCAGAATCTTGAAAATGCTCTAATACGTATTAAAAATAAAACTTACGGTATCTGTATTGCCACCGGCGAACTTATTGACAAAAAGCGTCTGCTACTGGTACCACATGCTACTAAGAGTGTTGTAGCAAAAATTAACGAAACAGCTAAGATCGAACCGGTTTCGTCACCATCCTTTGACTCGTACGCTATGTTTGACCGCGATCAGGAACTCGAAAAAGAAACACCTGCCCGTGTAAGCAAAACCGTTACTAAAATAGTCAAAAAATCTTCGGCAAGTAAAAAGACAACTCCACAAAATGAAGATGATTTTGACTTCCTTGATAATGAAGATCTCGGTCCGGTTAACGATGACGACTTCGAATACGAAGACGATGTATTGAATGTTGACATCGACGACATTCCAGATGATTCAATGGATATGAGTGATATTGATAACTAAATAAAAATAGAATTTTAATTGCGTTTGTTGCCATGCATAAGTCATTTGATAAAAATTCAAAAAACTTAAAACCGACAAAGAAAAAAGCGGGATTAAATAATATAACAAAAAGGCTAAGTAGTAAAGAGGCCGATGATGACCAATATGTTAATTTGGTTGCAAAGCCCAAAAAGAAGGTGCCCAAAAAATTCTTCATGGATGATGAAGATGAAATAAGCTACAGGGTCAAGCATTAATTCTACTTCTATTAAATAACATTCTGCCGGCGTGTTTCAATACAAACATCCGGCAGAATACTTCTTTTGCCCAAACTTATAGCTGCCCTACCATTGTGGCCACCTACCCGGTGTAGCTGGCGCATTACCGGCATTCAGTTCGAGTTCGGCCTGACGGATTGCCTGGTCAGCCTTTTTTAGTTTTTCCAGCCATTTGCCAAAATCTTCTGCTGCAATGGTGTAAGTTGTTTTGAAAGTCTCTGTTGGTGCTGAAGTTACAGACCACATACTTCCCTCAATGTCAGATACACGGCCATTGATGGAAGGCGAGGATTCAAACTCTCTTCTGGCAAGCGTGGCATCACCGTTCATTTCGTAATCAAGTTTTGTCAGCTCCTGTTTAATGTCAGATATCTTGCGTATTAATGCCTTGTTCTCTGTTGGCATATCTTTTACGGCAATGTCAAAATTAAGAATCTTGTCTTTTAGCTCGCTCAATATTGCATCTCCGGCGCTTACAGCTCTGCGCAGTTTCGATACCTTTGTACAAAAATCAGAATATTCTTTCAGATCGGTGGCTGGCAAACTTGCATTGTTTAACGATTTGCAGACGAAATTGACAGGACCGTCAAGTACTGAAAAATTACCGTCTTCAAATTTTTCAAGTGTGACCGTATAAGTACCAGGTAATGCAAGGTGTCCAAGTTCTTCAGCTGAAAATAATTGGTCTGGTGCCGGAGTATAGCGCTGATTGGAAGGGGCAGGTGTTCCGTACCTGAAGTCCCACACTATGCGGGCTAGGCCTTTCTTAGCCGGCGCAGTCAGATATCTCACAATATTACCTGAAGCATCCTTAATCGTAAAACGCAAGTAAGGACTGAGCTGGTTGTCTTCGGCATACAGCGAATCCATTGATGGATAGTAAAATGTTTCTCCTTTAGCTTTTTTGGTTTTTTCTGTTTCTTGACGTTTTTCTTTTATGGTTTTAATGCTCTCTTTCAGATAATAGCTAAATACAGCTCCAACCGGTGGATTCTGTGCCGAAAAATAGCCACTACCAAGGTGACCTTTATCGCGTAGGCCGAGTGGAGTGCTTTCTATGTACATCCAGGCATCTTTTACCGGAAGTATTTTTGCACTTTTATTGAAGTCGTCTCTCTTAAAATTGCGCAACGGTGAATAATCGTCAAGTATATAAAATCCACGACCGAATGTTGCAAGTACCAGGTCATTTTCTCTGCGCTGTATTTCAATATCGCGAACTGCTATTGTTGGTAGCCCTGCCTTTAATTGTATCCAATTACTTCCGCCATCTTTGCTGAAAAAAACACCAAACTCTGTACCTACAAAGAGCAAACCGGCATCTACGTGGTCTTCTGCTATACTGTACACACTGCCTCGTTCTGGTAAGTTGGCACTGATAGATTTCCAGCTCTTGCCTCCGTCAACAGTTTTAAATATGTAGGGTTTAAAGTCTCCGTATCGATGATGATTGAAGCAGGCATAAGCCGTATTCTTGTCATGCCACGAGGTGATGATTTGATGAACATAAGACTGTGTCGGTGCACCAGGTATGTTGTCAATTTTTGTCCAGGTCTTGCCCCCGTCTGTGGTTATCTGTATAAGCCCGTCATCAGTGCCAGTATATAAAATGTCAGGGTCTATCCTCGACTCGGCAATGGTAGTCAGCTGGCCATATATATCTGTACTTTGGTTTTTGGCTATGGCATCTACACTTTGTACCATACCCATCACTTCAAATTTGTTTCTGTCTGATTGTCTGCTTAGGTCAGGACTTATGGCTCTCCATTCCTGCCCTTTGTTGTCGGTGCGGAACAATACATTGGCACCAAAATACAATCTTGATGGGTCATGGCTGCTGATGAGCAAAGGTGCGTCCCAATTCCAGCGAAGTGGTGCTTCGCCTTTTTTCTCGCTTGGTTTCAAGTTGAGGTATTGGCCACTTTTTCTATCGAAGCGAACCAAGCCTCCATACTGGCTTTGAGCATAAATGATATCAGGGTTGGTGGGGTCCACTTGTGTTTCGAATCCGTCACCTACAGATGTCACTATCCAGTCAGAGTTTACTATACCGTTTGCCGAAATATTCCTCGACGGTCCACCAAGGCTAAAATTATCTTGTGTGCCACCATGCACATTATAAAACGGCACAGCATTATCTGTAGATACTTTGTAAAATTGTGTCACCGGAAGATTTGATTTAAATTCCCAGGTTTTGGCAAAGTCATAAGTTTCATAAATACCGCCGTCACAACCTACGAGAAGGTGATCTGTATTGTTGGGGTCTATCCAGATGGCGTGGTTGTCCACATGTTTGTTTATTTCGCCCAGATTCCTCACTGTTTTGCCACCATCATCACTTACTTTGTTGTAAGTATCCGTAATAAAGATTCTGTTTTCATTTTTTGGGTCAACATCTACTTCCTGGTAATAATTGCCTGAAGTGAATACACCGCTTTGTTTGGTCCAGCTGGCACCACGGTCAGACGAACGATAAATACCACCTTTTCCATCTTTGGCTTCAACTACTGCGTAGAGTACATCTGGGTTTGAAGGGGCAATGGCAATACCAATTCTTCCTACATCCCCTCCGGGAAGACCACCTTCGAGCTTCTTCCATGTAACACCACCATCCGTTGATTTGTACAATGCAGATTCTGGTCCGCCACCTATGTAAGTAAATACTTTTCTCATCCTTTGGTGAAATGCGGCATATAGTACTTTCGGGTCGCGCGGGTCCATGATCAGATTATTGCAGCCAGTGTACTGGCTAACAGATTTTACAAGACTCCAACTGGTACCACCATCGGTTGACTTGTACACGCCTCTTTCACCACCTTCCTTCCATACAGGACCATAGGCTCCTACATAGATGATTCTTGGGTCAGTAGGGTCAACTATAATGTTCGAAATGTGTTCTGAATTTTTTAATCCCATATTCGTCCAGCTTTTACCGCCGTCTTCACTTTTATAGACACCATCTCCGTAGGCTACCGAACGTTGGTTGTGGTTCTCGCCGGTACCCACCCACACAACATTTGAGTTGCTTGGGTCTAATGTTACACAGCCAATAGAATACGATCCTTCACTATCAAATATTGGTTCGAAAGTAGTTCCTTTGTTGGTTGTTTTCCATACCCCGCCTGAGGCAGAGGCTATGTAATAAATCTCCGGGTGAGATGGAACTACTGCAAAATCAGCTATACGACCCGATGTGACAGCCGGCCCGATGCTTCTGAATGACAGACCGCTGTACGTGCCCGGTTCTAGAAATTCATCTTTTACTGTTTCTTTTACGGCCTTCTTTTCATTTGATTTTTTTTGTGCAGATACCGTTAAGTTCAACAAAGTAAAAACTATCAGTAAGGCACAATTCAGTTTTTTCATATCATAATATTTTTAATAATAAACCACTAAATTATAAATGGAAATGAAATTTTTAGCATTGCTCAAGCCGAAAATCGCCTAAAGCGCACAAAACATTGACAAAAGGATGAGCCGATCTGCACAACAATGTATATCAGGTCTCTTCATTAAAATAGATCTTGTAGTATTTTCTGCCGTCCGGGTCACGGCCTTGTTCTATCAGCTCACGGTCGCCATGTACGTAAATGTGGAAATTTTTATCGAGTTTAATAACCGATTTGTACACTTTTGATTGCTTCCTGACAGCATTATCCGAAATCTCGAACGAATCAGCGAATTCGTGCATCGATGGCTTGTTATTGCCCGGCTCAAAATGCCTGAATGATTCGCGTACAACCGGGTCCTGAAATACGGTTTCTTCAAATTCTTCTTTATTGAAATTGGTATTGGACTTGAAATATCCAATTGACCGGTTGAGTAATTCGGCTTGTTCGGACTTGTCAATACCCGTTTCCTTTGGCAGTTCGCGGGTGATGAAATTTTTTGTAACCTGTAGGAAATCTCTCGTTTGGTGATAGGCATCTTCAGCTGGTTTTACATTCAGAAACTGCTCGCGCCAGTATTGTGCCTCTGTTATTTTGTTAGAACGGTCAAGTAGTGCAATACGATAACCGGATTCTTTCTCTGTATTGAACACCAGACATGCCTTGTCGAGTTTGTCGAGTTGTATGCCTTCAATCAGATCGACACTGAACGAATGACCTGTAACATC
>JAIBCG010000045.1 GCA_019694295.1 Saprospiraceae bacterium | reverse complement strand
GAACATTGGTTGTGCTGATCCGTGGTCTGTACCACCCGAACCGTTTGATTTTATACGTCTGCCGAACTCAGAGAATGTCATACCGGCCACTCTGTCTTCTTTACCAAGAAGTTTAATATCATCCATGAATGCGTATATGGCATCAGATACACCTTGCAAAAGTGTAGCATGTGTACCTGTTGAAGTGTCACTAGTATTGACCTGATTGGAGTGTGTATCAAATCCGCCGGTACTCACCCAGTAGATTCTTGACTGCAACCCGCCGTCAATGAGCCTGGCTACTATCTTCAGGGCATTAGCCAGAGAAGTGCCCGGAGCTGTACCGGTTGGATATAGAGAAGAGAGATTTTTGCCCAGATTGCTTGCTTCCTGTACCACATCGCCATATACATCTGTCTGTCTTTGTACCTCCCTAATGTAGAGCAATTCCTTACCTGCAGCTATATTGCCATCTGTTGGGTCTTTAAAAATATTTCCCGACAAATCAAGCGGATCGTTGGTATTATTGATAGAAATGGCCATGTTGACACCCATATTCTGCAGGCCAAGTCCTACATTTCCACCAATTCTTATGCCGAGTGGATGTGGTACGGTAGCATTCGGATAGCCAACCGGGAAATTAGGATATTCGTAGTTTAGATATCTGCCTGCCCACCCTGAGTTAAGAATCTGGTCAGAATCTGACCCGGTCATCATTATGTCGGTAGCTCTGAAGTGTGAATAGTTAAAATTAGGGTATCCAACACCCTGCACAATGGCCAGTTCGCCTTCTTCCCACATCTCAGCAAAGCGGGTCATTGCAGGATTGAGAGCCGTTTTACCTCCTGTGCCGGATAGCACCAACGCTTTGCTTTCTTCTATAAGTACATTGGATCTTAATTGGCTTAATGCACTATATTGGTCAAGCGGAATGACTGTATTAAGGCCGTCATTTCCACCACTCAGCTGCACAATAACCAATACGTGGTCGGTGTTGGTGAGGTTGGCAGAAAGGGCAGATAGCAAAGGGCTTGCGCCATAGGCGTGAACAGTAAGACCACCAATGGCTACAGGTATAGTTTTGAGGAAATTTCTTCTTTTCATTTTATTGATTTTTGAAGCGTTTGTTAATAATAATTGCAATGCGTCTTCATTAGCATAGATGATACTCAGCTGCTGACTGCATATACAATATCAGATCGCGCAATATAGCCGGCACTTTCATGGCATCGGGGTCTTTGGTGTTTGGGTCTGTGACATATAGGTTAAATGCGTTGGTCCAGTAATAGTCAGATGCTTGCCCCTGTAGCAGGAATGAAGTTTTTAAATAGTCCTTTACCTCTTGTGAAACATCCACACCATACAACAACTTTACCGCTTCTTCGATCAAGGCATTTGGATCGTCGGGTGCGTCCAGCTTTTGAGCCCATGCCACAAAATCGAATTTCACCTTTAAGTTTTTACTCTCATCGGTAAACATCACCGCATTTGTTGACATGCCATATTTGTTCAACGACTCAGTATTGGCTTTTCTTACCGGATAGGTGGAAGTGTCAACCCATATTTCGTGAAATTGTGGGACCTGATAGTAAGCAGGCCAGCCTGAAACATTAGGCGGATCTCCAAGGTCCTGACCCATATTGCTGGCAGCTGCACGGAGTTCGCCCCACATTTTATACTGTGCTTCGTATTTTGAAGCATCTGGTAACTGCATTCCTAATTCTCTGATTTGGCCAACAACATAATCCACCGGACTCTTAATCATACAGCCACGGTTTTCGGGGTCGAAGAAATGCTCACTTTCGAACAGGGCTTTGAGAACCGGTTTTATTTCATAATTATTATTGCGGAACAAATCGGCAAGCGGTGTGATTACATTGGATTCTATCTCTGGTGTAATATTATAGTACACAAAGAAAGTATATAACTTACGGCAAATGAATTTTGCTACTTCTTGTGTAGCGAATATCATATCCAACAGTTCATTTATTTCATCGGTACCTGCAGTAGGGCCGGTTTTTCCTTGGATAACTTTATTGTTGTAGAATGATGAAAAACTCTTATTGCCGGTATCATGCCTGTTGGGGTTAAAAATGCTTACAGGCGGGCTGTTGAAATTATTGTTGTTGATCTGCCATCCGGTCAATACTCGGGCAGCCGCTTTAACATCGTCTTCTACATAGCCCGAATCCGGTCCTTTTCCTACGGTGAATAATTCCTGAAGCTCGCGACCGTAGTTTTCGTCAGGCGCTGTTTTGCTGTTTTTATCACCATTGAGGTACTTAAGCATGGCACAGTCAATGGTTATATCATACATCAGGGTTCTGAAATTGCCGAGTGCGTGCTGTCGGAGCAAGGCATGATGTCTATATATGGCTATTCCTGTATTGACAATATCGGCTTCTGTAGAAAGGTGGTTGTGCCAAAACAAGGTCATTTTTTCGCGCAGGTTGCGTTGCTGGTTTACCATTAGACCCATCCACCAGGCTTTCCAGCTTACACGTCTCGATACATCTGCATTCGGTGTGCCTGTAGGGTTGAATGGAGTGTTTACCCAAGTGGTTCCGAATGGTACATTGGGGTCGATGTTGTCAGTAGCAACACCACCGGCTTTTGAAGAATATGCCTTAATCGGCGGATCAGGTGCTACAGTACTTACATTTAATAATTCATCCACTACTTGTGTCAGGGTTTTTCCACTGAAGTATTCCAAATCATCTTTCGAAGCACCAAAAAGTGTACGACGGAGCAAATGTTGTAATGCTGCCTGATCAAAACTACCAGTGAAGGTACTGATACCTCCTCCCGGAGGCGGGGCAAAGTTTGATTTATTTTTCATAAGCATTCAGTTTATAATAACGGTTAGACAGAATATTCTGTAAAGGTTTAATCAGGGTTCAAGATTTAATTGGCAATTTATATATTTTATTTTTCAAAATAAATTAAAATTGAATGATTCAATTCATAATTCGTCTGATACAAGGATTCCTCAAACCCGGATTTTGTTATTTTAGTCGGATAAAATGTCGTTGTAATGATTTTAGAATCAATTTTTTAGAACAAAATTGCTCATAGTTTGTAGTTTAGTTTTGATTATTCACAAGTAAGTTTTTGAGTACAGGTGTATGAAGAAAATAATAATGTTACTGTTGCCACTCACTTTTGTTTATTGTAAAAACGAGAGCAAAAAAGATTTTAAAGCATTCGGCGGGCCACCCAAATCGTCAAAGGCTGATGGTTATGTTGTCAGTTCGGGCACATTTAGTGAACAGATCCAGGTGCCGGGTTCGGTGCTTGCCTATGAGACTACTGACATTCAGTCAGAAACATCGGGCAAGATCGTTTCGCTCAACATCCGTGAGGGATCATTTTACCCAAAGGGTACACTTATAGCAAAAATCAATGATGATGATCTGCAGGCCAAACTCAGTAAGTTGAAGATACAGTTGCAGATAGCACAGGCACAGGTAAAGCGCCAGGCCGAGTTGCTAAAGATTAATGCTATCGGGCAGCAGGAATTTGATGCTGTTGATCTTAATTTTAAAAGTTTACAGTCAGATATTGAAATACTGAAAACAGAAATCAGGAAAACAGAAATTCGTACACCATACGCAGGGGTACTTGGCTTCAAAATGATAAGTCCGGGGGCATACATCTCACCACAAACCAAGATAACCACCATATCACAAACTGATAAACTCAAGCTTGAATTTGCATTGCCGGAGCGTTATCTTCCTGTCATCCGTAACGGTATAATCGTAAACCTGAAACTCGATAGTTCACGCAAGGTTTATAAAGCAAAAATATATGCGATAGAACCCATTATATCACAGGATTCAAGAAGCCTTAATGTACGTGCAGAAATAATCCATCCTGATAAATTCATTCAGCCGGGAATGTTTGCGAGTGTTGATGTTGGGCTCAGTGATAAAAATAATGTGATAAAGATACCAAGCCAGGCCATCATAGCACAAGCCCGTGATAAAAAGGTTGTTGTTTACAAAGGAGGAAAAGCGGAGTTCAAAACTGTTGTGACGGGCATACGCGATGCCAGTAATGTTGAAATAATCGAAGGCCTTACCGTAGGTGACACAATATTGATTACAGGTATCCTGACTGCCAAACCTGATTCGAAAATAGAACTGACTTCCGTTAAAAATTAATACCACAGAAGATGAATATTTCTCATTTTAGTCTCAGGAGGCCGGTTTTTGCAATAGTATTAAATCTGTTGATCATACTTTTTGGTGTCATCGGGTTCAAATCGCTTGGTATAAGGGACTATCCGGCCATTGATCCGCCAATAGTATCAGTAAGAACATCATACCCGGGAGCTAATGCAGATATCATTGAGTCGCAAATAACAGAGCCTCTCGAAAAAGCCATCAATGGTATCAGTGGGATAAAAAATATTTCATCCATGAGTAGCCAGGGCTCGAGCTCCATCAACGTCGAATTTGAGCTAAGTGAAGATCTGGAAGCAGCTGCCAATGATGTACGTGATAAAGTATCACAGGCTGTGCGTTCATTACCTTCAGATCTTGATGCTCCACCTGTAGTGAGCAAAGCAGATGCGAGTTCTGATGCCATTCTTGCCATGACGGTACGCAGCAATACAAAAAATCAGCTCGAACTGACAGAATTTGCCAATAACAACCTACTCGAAAAGCTACAGACAATACCCGGCGTGAGTAGTATTATGATTTGGGGTGAGAAAAAATATGCCATGCGTATATGGCTCAATCCGGTAAAATTAAGTGCTTATGGCCTGACCCCGGGTGATGTCCAGATGGCTTTGCAAAAAGAAAGCCTTGAGTTGCCTTCCGGAAAATTATCCGGCAATACTACAGAATTATCCGTACGTACCTTTGGCCAGATGCAGACCGAAGAAGAATTCAATAACCTGATAGTAAAAAATATAAACGGTGCCGAAATCAGGATCCGTGATATAGGTGTTGCCGTACTCGGTCCGGAAAATGAAGAAACTGTATTAAAAGAAAGTGGAATACCGATGATTGCCCTTGCTGTGTCACCTCAGCCGGGAGCAAATTATGTTGAAATATCAAATGAATTCTACAAAAGGTATCAGAAAATTAAGGAAGAATTACCTGATGAATTCGAAGTAAATATTGCCCTTGACCAGGCAAAATTCATCAAACAGTCTATCCTGGAAGTAGAGGAGACACTGGTTTTTGCCATTCTTTTGGTAATTCTTATCATTTATTTGTTCTTCAGAGACTGGCTAATTGCCATACGTCCGCTTATTGACATTCCGGTGTCATTGATTGGGGCTTTCTTTATTATGTACATTTCCGGATTTACAATCAATGTTTTGACATTGTTAGCCATAGTACTGGCCACCGGGCTTGTTGTAGATGATGGTATCGTCGTCACGGAGAATATCTATAAAAAGATGGAGGCAGGAATGAATAAATACAAAGCAGCCCGTGAAGGCTCGCAAGAGATATATTTTGCCGTTATTTCTACTTCCATAACCCTTGCTGTAGTATTCCTTCCTATTATTTTTCTACCTGGTTTTGTGGGTAGATTGTTTAGGGAATTTGGTGTGGTAGTTGCCGGGGCAGTACTCATTTCTGCTTTTGTATCACTTACACTGACACCGGTGCTGAATGTAAAAATGACAAGATCTGACCATAAGCATTCATGGTTTTACCATAAAACAGAACCATTCTTCAGGTGGATGGAAGACTCTTATCACAAGCTGTTGACCGGATTCTTTAAGATGCGTTGGGTAGCGCTGGCTATCATTGCTGCATCTTTTGGTATAATATTCTTCATCGGTACCAACCTAAAGTCGGAATTGGCACCTCTTGAAGACAGAAGCCAGTTCAGACTGATGCTGACTGCACCAGAAGGTACTTCGTTTGACTATATGGATAAATATGTTGATAAATTATCTGGATTGCTTATAGATTCGATACCCGAAAAGCAGATAGTACTTTCTGTTACATCACCATCCTTTACGGGTTCGGGCTCTGCCAATACGGGTTTCGTACGAGTAGTAATGGTGGACCCGGACAAGAGGCTCCGTACACAGGAAGATATAGTCAATGCGGTACAGAAAGAACTCGGCAATTTTTCAGAAGGCAAAGCATTCCTCATTCAGGAACAGACCATAGCCGTTAACAGAAGAGGAGGATTGCCGGTACAGTTTGTTATACAGAATAACGATTTTGAGAAAATTAAGGAGGCGCTTCCGAAATTTCTTGAAGAGGCCAATAAAAATCCGGTTTTCCAACAAGTGGATGTTGACCTCAAGTTTAACAAACCGGAGCTACAGGTGGAAATAAACAGAACCAAAGCAGCAGAGCTGGGTGTGAGTGTTGAAGATATAGCACAAACCCTCCAGTTGGCATATAGCAACCGTAGGTTAGGATATTTTACAAGATTAGGTAAGCAATATCAGGTAATAGGCCAGGTGGACCGAAATAACCGTGACCAGCCTGCTGACCTTAAGCAGTTGTACGTTAGGAATAAAGCAGGACAATCCATTTCAATCGATAACCTCGTAACAATTGTTGAGACTGTGACTACCCCAACTATTTACCATTACAATCGCTACAAGTCTGCAACCATTTCGGCAGGTCTTGCTCCGGACAAAACACTTGGTGATGGTATCAAAGCCATGCGTGAAATAGGTGATAAAGTTTTGGATCAGAGTTTTTCTACCGCTTTATCTGGATCATCAAGAGATTTTGAGGAAAGTTCAGGAAGTGTTGGCTTTGCCTTTACATTGGCACTTATATTGATTTTCCTCATTCTGGCTGCTCAGTTCGAAAGTTTCATTGATCCAATTATCATTATGGTGACCGTACCATTGGCAATTGCAGGAGCCGTCTTGTCATTGTGGATATTTGATCAGACGCTCAATATTTTTTCTCAGATAGGTATGATTATGCTCATAGGGCTTGTGACAAAAAATGGTATCTTGATTGTGGACTTTGCCAATAAACAACAGGCTGCCGGAGTAGATAAAAAAACTGCTGCCATCGAAGCAGCTACTATGCGACTAAGACCGATACTCATGACCAGCCTTGCTATGGCACTTGGTGCATTGCCACTGGCCATTTCTATAGGTGCTGCTTCTACGAGCAGAATACCACTGGGTATTGTTATCATCGGTGGTATAATATTCTCCCTTATTTTAACCTTATTGGTAGTACCTGTTTTGTATTCTTTCATTTCATCAAAAAAACACGAACTGCATGAAGATCTTTAAGATGATTTGTTTGATGGCTTTTGGCTTGAATGTATTTGGCCAGACGCCCATTAGCCTTGAAGATGCTATAAAGGAGGCAATTAAGAATAATCTTGACATAGCAATCGAAAGAAATGAATATGTGCTTACCGGTATCAACAACAGCTGGAGTAATGCGGGGGCGTACCCAACAATACAGGCCGACCTTACACCAACCATCTCGAGTAGCAATCTGAATCAAAAACTGGCAAGCGGACTCGATATTAATAGAAATGGTGTGGTAGCTAAAAATTTTAATGCTGAAGTAAATGCTAACTGGAATGTACTGAATGGTTTTAAATTGTACACCACCAAAAAAA
The DNA here is from genome assembly GCA_019694295.1 of Saprospiraceae bacterium. Classification (GTDB taxonomy): domain Bacteria; phylum Bacteroidota; class Bacteroidia; order Chitinophagales; family Saprospiraceae; genus JAEUUM01. Next base: position 11,789 of record JAIBCG010000045.1, on the reverse strand, counting down.
GACTTGAACAGCTCGAACAGATCGGTGAGTTAAATCTTATTCAACAAATCAACAATCTGTCGTATGAAGTGGCATTAACATACGCTGCGGCACAACAACTCATTCAACAACAAAAAAATATCGAAGAACAAATATCCATCACTCAGGAAAGAATAGATATCAATCAGAAAAAAGTAGAAGTTGGCGCCTCAGGCAAATCAGACTTACTACAGGCACAGATAGATAAGAATTCGCTTATCAGTGCACGAGAAGCCCTTGCAGGACAATACACAAACACCCTGATTTCTCTTGGACTATTGATGGGTAGGAGCCCGGGCGACTATCCCGCAGTAAAAGAAACCATGTCATTGCCCGTCACAGAACCACTTGATGCTGTAATACAACTAGCCTTAAAACAAAACCCCACGATACTGGCTACCAACAAACAAATTGCCGTAACGGCACTCACACAAAAGGAAACCAAAGCAGTCAGACTGCCAAATGTAAATGTAAGAACAGGCTACGGCTACAACAGAAGCCAGAGCACCGGTGGATTCAGTTTATTTAACCAATCGTATGGTCCGACTGCATCACTTGGTATCTCAGTACCGATTTATAGTGGAGGCCGAGTGAAAAGTGTTCTCGAACAGCTAGATATTCAAATGAAAAACCAGCAATTGAACTACAATCTGCTGATACTCGAATACAAAACCATGATAACACAGGCATATAATGATGTAAAAATGGCAGAGGCAAGAATATTACTGGTAAAAGACAACATCAAACTGGCAAAAGAAAACTTAGAAATATCACAAGGTAGGGCAAAATACCAGAGTATTACAGCACTTGAGCTAAGGCAGGCACAATACTCATTGATGGAATTGCAGACAGAATTAATCAACAACACATTCCTGGCAAGAGCCGCAAAGTTAAAGTTGACAATGCTCAGCGGTGGTAGTAACTGGCAGTAAAAGTTGAATGATATTTTAAGGAAAGAAAAACCTTTCTTACACCCATTGTTCTTCAACAATTCTTCCAATATTGAAATTTTTATTTACCTTTAGCACCTGAATATTCAACCAGATAAAAATGGAGATAAAGTTTTGTGGTGCAGCCAGAGAAGTAACCGGAAGTTCGCACCTTATTACATTGCAGGATGGGTACCGGATTTTGCTCGATTGTGGTCTTTATCAGGGTGCCGATGAAGAAATGGACGATTTTAACGATAAATGGCTTTTCAACCCGTCCAAAATAGATTGCCTCATATTATCACACGCTCATATTGACCATTGCGGACGCATACCCAAATTGGTGAAAGATGGTTTTAGGGGTAAAATATATGCTACGCCAGCCACCAGAGATATTACTTCCATCATGTTAATGGATAGCGCCAAAATACAGGAGAATGACGCAAAATACCACAACGAAAAAATCGTAAAAAAACACAAATTATCAGCTAAGCAATCTAAGCCCCTTTATACTATTCAGGATGCTCAATATGCTATGCGCTTCTTTGCCACCTACAACTACGAAGTTTGGTATCACGTACATCCTAAGGTCAGGGTTAAGTTCAGAGATGCAGGCCATATCTTGGGTTCCGCTTCAGTAACACTTGAAATATCTGAAGGAGATCGTACCATTATGCTTGGTTTTACGGGTGATATCGGCAGACCCGACCGCCCAATACTCAAAGATCCGGTCCCAATGCCACAGTGCGATTACCTCATCAGCGAATCAACATACGGAGACCGTGATCATAAATCTGCGCCACATGATACCGAACGGTTGAAGGAGATAATCTATGATACCTGTATAAATAATAAAGGACGTGTGATTATTCCGGCTTTCTCATTGGGACGTACACAGGAGATACTCTATATCATGGATCAATTGTACAATGAAGGCAAGCTACCAAAAGTACCGGTGTACCTCGACAGCCCTCTTGCTATAAATGCCACCGAAATATACCGTCTGCATCCGGAATGTTTTGATGATGAACTGCACGACTACATGCTTACTGATCCCAACCCTTTTGGCTTCAATCTGCTACAATATGTCAAAACTGTAGATGTGAGCAAAAGCCTCAATACCGACCATAGGCAGTGTGTCATCATCAGTGCTGCAGGTATGGCCAATGCCGGTAGAGTAAAACACCACATTTTTAATAATATTGAAGATCCGAACAATACAATCCTTATCGTTGGTTATTGTACACCATTTACTCCAGGTGGGGTATTGCGCTCCGGTGCCAAAGAAATTACCTTGTTCGGTCAAGTAAAACAGGTAAATGCAAAGGTGGAAATTATGGATTCGTTTTCTGCACATGGCGACCGACACGAAATGCTTGATTTTATTAAAAACCAAAAAGAATCACTCAAAACTCTATACCTCGTACATGGCGAGGAAGAAACACAAAAACATTACAAGACATTCCTGGCAGAAGCAGGCTTTAAAAATATTGAAATACCACGATTGGCACAAGTAGTAAAAATATGAAAAATTTACGATATCTTCTTATTCCGGCAATAGCCGCCATACTAGTAGTCTTGAGCGCCTGCAAAAAAGATTTTGATGACCTGGAGGTAAAATCTGATGCCGAATATGCATTTCCACTTTTTTTTGGCGACCTAAAACTCCAAAAACTCATAGAGAACAGCGGTGACAGTATCTCACTCCAGATAGATGCCAATGGCGAAATGCGGTTTAAATACAGCGGTAATGTTGTTTCTCGTACTACAGATGAAATATATAGTGCCATTCCTGCTATTCCTGCCTTGGTTACTGATACATTTTATGGTGTCCCTGTCAAGCTGAATAACAACATTACAATCAAAAAAGCCGACGTAAGTGCAGGTACTGTCTTTTTTACCTATAAAAGCTACCATACACAGAACGTTACAGTAAAAATTACCATTCCTGAACTGAAGAAGAACGGTGTGGCATGGAGTACGAGCCGTTATTTGCCCTATACAGGCAATACTCCAATTACCGACGTAATACTACCCATATCTGTTGCCGGTTATTCGCTTGATATCCCGAATGATACTATGCACATACGCTACGAGGCCGTCAAGCAGGACGGACAACGTGACACCTTGTCTTCATTTGCAATGCTCGTCAATGGCTTGAAGTTCTCGTATATGGAAGGTTACTTTGGTAATGAAGTATTCCCGATATCACGTGACACCATCCATTTGAATATTTATAAAAATTTGCTTGGCGGCGAACTTTATTTTGAAGACCCTAAGGTGACTGTCAATGTCTTTAATTCATTTGGGTTTCCGGTGCGCTCTAAGGTAAATATTGTAAAATTTAAAGGAAGCAAGGGTGAAGAGTACGACCTCGAAAGCCCTTATGTGACAAATGGTTTTGATTTTGGATATCCGAAAATTACGGAGAAAGGGAAAACCGTGATAACATCTTTTTCATTTGATAAAAATAATTCCAACATTGTACCAATACTTAACTCAAGTCCGGTAGCTCTCGATTATCAGATAGATGCAATTGCCAATCCGGATTCGGACCCCAGCATTATCGGTTTTATGACAGATTCGAGTTATTTTCTTGTAAATGTGGCTGTAGATCTGCCTATATACGGTCGAGCCAAAAATTTCCTGCTTGAAGAAGATTTTTCGTCAGACTTCGGCAAACTCGACGGGTTCCGCGAAGCCGAATTTAAACTCTTAACAGAAAATAAACTACCACTCGATGCTACAATGCAGATGTACTTCCTGGATGCCAACGGTCAAAAACTCGACTCGGCATTCACCCAAGAACAATTATTGATAGAGGCTGCTAAAGTCGATGCTACTGGCATACCGACCGGTGTCAGCAAAAAGGAAACGATTATCCAGTTCAATGAGGCACAACTCAATGCTGTGCGAAAAACTAAAACGATACGTGTTGTCGCTTATGTTTCTACTACCTCCGGCGGAACAGTGCCGGTACACATTAATGCTAGTCAGGGTCTGAGTGTAAAAATGGGAGCTAAAGCAAAGTTGACAAATAAACTGTAATGTGTATGAAAAGATTATTGATAATTTGTTTGACATTACTTTCTTGTGTACCTTTTTTGAGGTCACAGTCTGCATACAGGTATTTGCTTGATGATGCCGATGGCAATATTTTTAAGCAGGAGTCAGGCGTTCTGCCGGTTAATAAATTTTCCATTACTGCAGGCGATTACTCACTTGGCGTACTAAGCGGTGGAATTAGCTATAACAATTTCATAAAATCAGAAACAGAAAATCTGATTGAAATAGATGCACAGAATGTTTATAATGACCTACAAGATGCAAATCTGTTATCATTCCAGACAGAGTTAAAAACTTTAGGTATATCTTATAGACTTGGAAAAGTTGGCGTAGGGTTCCAGCACAGTATTACAGCATTCAACTATTTTACATATCCTAAAGAATTATTCGGTACCTTATTTTTGGGCAATGCCCAATATATTGGTAAGACAATACCGCTAGGACCGGAGTTAAATTCTGCACTTATGAATTCGTTCGGCTTTGGTATAGGCGCTGAGTTATCAAGGGTAAAGATCGCAGCAAAGCTAAATCTGCTTACAGGGCTCGCCGGTGCACACACCAACCGTACCAAACTTGATTTATACACCGACCCCGAATATTATCAGCTACGGCTTACTACCGACTATGAAGCGGCCACCAGTGGTCTGTTAAATCTTGATTCATTGAAATCCAGTAAAATTCTTGCCACACTTGGCAATTACAAGCTGTCAGATGCATTTAGTTCCAATTTTGGCCTGTCGGTTGATCTGTCTGTTCATGCCAGACTTAGTGAAAAACTAAGTGGTGGGGTAAGCTTGAAACGACTTGGATATATAGATTTCAATAAAAATACAAACATTTATTCTTCTAATAAGGTAATCAGCTACGACGGTCTCGACCTCAGCAAATACATTACAAAAGATTCAGTTGCTGTTGAAGGTTTACTTGACTCACTTCAGGACTTGGTCAAATTTGATAAAAAGCAAGGATCATTTAAGATGAAACTGGCGCCAGAAGTTCAGCTTTATGCCAAATACCATCTCAATGAAAAGCTTGGCTTGTTTGGAGGGGTATATTTTTCATCTGTACCGGGGAAGAGTATCTGGTCAGCCAGTGGTGGTGTAAGTTATACTCCGGTTTCATTGATCACATTGGGTAGCAATATTACTTATATCAACGGTTCTGTATTGAATATTGGCTTACACGGTATGCTTAATATCTGGAAAGTCTCATTGCAGGCTGGTTCTGATAATATTTTAGCAGCCATTAGTCCGAAAAATGCTACATTTGCTACAGTCTATGCTGGCGTAAAATTCAATTTTTAACCATATAAAAAACCCGATATGATGAAAAATTTTTACACACTGATTTTGTTATTTTGCTTTGGCTTCAATGCGGTGGCACAAGTAAATGTGCCGGGTTGTGATGGTACAAGGTATATTGAGGATGTTTTCCCAACAGTTACAAAAACAACAGTCACTTATGGATACAATATCAATACACTTGGCCAGAACCAAGAGTTAAAAATGGATGTTTATACACCCGATGGTGACACACTTTCAAATCGACCAGTAATCATTTGGGCTTTTGGAGGCAGTTTTATAGTTGGTCAGCGGGCTGATATGGCACAGCACTGCATAGCTTTTGCTAAGAAAGGTTATGTAACAGCTACCATCGATTACCGTTTATGGCCATTGCTCCAAAAAGGTTTCCCTACTGGTGAGCAGATACTTGGTGTCGTCGTACAGGCAGTGAGTGATATGAAAGGATCCATCAGATACTTTAGAAAGGATGCAGACCAGGGCAATCAGTTTGGAATAGATCCTGCACGCATTATAGTTGGCGGTTATTCGGCCGGATCGGTAACTGCGCTTCACGTAGCACATCTTGACCCACAGGACTCATTGCCACCACTTATCTCTAATGCCATTAATGCAAATGGAGGTATGAACGGAAATACAGGTGACTCCTTGATGCTGACTTATCCTACCGACGTGTTGTCATGTATCAATTTGTCTGGCGGACTCTATGAAGCCGACTGGATTGATGCCAATTCGCCGGCTTTTGTGAGTTATCATGGAGATGCTGATGGTACTGTACCTTACGAAAGTGGTATAGCCAACGGCCTTCTGTATATAGAGGGAAGCAAATTGCTAAAAGAAAGATCAGATGCGGTAGGTGTTAATAATTACTTTGTAACAGTACCCGGTGGCGGACATACAGATAGCTACACAGATCAGAAATTTGCCAGTTATTTTAATGAATTTTGGACCAATACCTTTAGCTTTCTCGAAGATCTGGTTTGTGGAGCAAGCACATCAACTACTGAGCCAAACGGTGTGAAGGAAATTATTTCAAGCCCCAATCCGGCGAATAATTTTGTGAAAATTGATTTGCCATCTGCAGGTAACTATACAGTCGAGCTGATCAATACAATAGGAAAGGTGAATAGGATTCTTAACGTAAACAACAATAATCAGCTGACAATCGAGCGTGAAAATTTGCCTGCAGGAATGTATTTCATAAAAATAAATAGCACAACAGGCATAAATCAATATGTATCGCGTGTAGTGTTTTATTAATCGTGTTAAGCAACTGAGAATAATTATAAGTCTTTAAAGCAGAAATGCCGGATGTTGAACATTCCCGGCGTTTTTGTTTTATTAAAAATTTTTTTATTAAAATGGAAAGAAAAATAATTGATGAAATCATCAGAAACCGCAGGTCGGTTTTTCCTGAAATGTATGAAGACCGCGAGATAGATGATGAAACAATACTCAACATCATCGAAAATGCAACCTGGGCTCCCAATCACAAACTTACAGAACCATGGCACTTTGTTGTTTTTAAGAAAAATTCGCTGGAGAAATTATCAAATTTCCTTGGTAAGCATTATAAAGAAAGCACTCCGGAAGAGAAATTTTCCGAAATGAAGTACAAAAAAATATTGTCCAAACCACTGAAGAGCGCCTGCATGGTCGCAGTTTGTTATCGAAAGGGTCCACAGAACAGAGTTCCCGAACAAGAAGAACTGTTGGCGATGGGCGCAGCAATTGAGAATTTCTGGCTCACTTGCTCAGCTTATGGCATCGGGTGTTATTTGAGTACGACATCAGCCATAAACCATATTGGCGAACTGGCAGATCTGCAAGAAGGTGAAAGATGTGTAGGTTTGTTCTATATGGGATGGAGAAAACCCTGCGAACTGACCGGTACACGCTCAGATTACAGACAAAAGATAAGCTGGATAAGCTAATACACCGCAGTAATTGTATTTTAGCAAAAATTGAATTACTTTTGCACGCAATTTTAAAATTATCAATTTAAGACAGACAAACAAAACAGTATGGAATCATTAGTTTATTTATTACCGCTTTTTGGTGTCCTTGGCCTTGTGTACATGTTCATCTTGTTCGGATGGGTTAGCAAACAGGATGCAGGAAGTGCGAGAATGTCAGAAATATCCACGCACATTGCCGAAGGCGCAATGGCTTTCCTTAAGGCAGAATATAGAATTCTGGCAATATTTGTAGTATTGGCGGGTGCTGCACTGGGTGTATTATCCCAGATGGTCAGCACATCGCACTGGTTTATTGTTATTGCATTTATTATAGGTGCGGTGTTTTCGGCTGTAGCCGGTAACATCGGAATGAGAATTGCTACCAAAGCCAATGTGAGAACCACTCAAGCGGCGAGGACCAGTCTGTCATCTGCATTGAATGTTTCATTCAAAGGAGGTGCAGTAATGGGTCTTGGTGTTGCCGGTCTGGCTGTATTTGGTCTGAGTGCATTATTTGCATTCTTGTTTTTCTGGTTAGGTGGTGGCACATGGCCTGGTTACGAAAAAATGACCATCATACTCGAGGCACTTGCCGGTTTTTCACTTGGCGCCGAGTCAATAGCTCTTTTTGCAAGAGTAGGTGGTGGTATCTATACCAAAGCCGCAGACGTAGGTGCAGACCTTGTTGGTAAGGTAGAAGCAGGTATCCCGGAAGATGATCCTAGAAATCCGGCCACTATTGCAGATAATGTTGGTGACAATGTTGGTGACGTAGCCGGTATGGGAGCAGACCTTTTTGGCTCGTATGTAGCAACGGTGCTTGCATCAATGGTACTTGGCAACTATGTAATTAAAGATATGGGTGGAAGCATTAGCGATAGTTTTGGCGGATTAGGCCCTATATTATTGCCTGTGGTAATTGCCGGCATCGGTATCATTTTCTCCATCATCGGCACTTTCTTTGTAAAAGTAAGTGATAAAGACGCTAACGAATCTGCTGTACAAAAGGCATTGAATATTGGTAACTGGGCTAGTATAATACTAACTCTTGTAGCATCATATTTCATTATACAGTGGATGCTGCCTGCTGAAATGACTATGAATATCTTTGATGAAGGAAAATTCACACCTGCTACCGTTACTTCAATGGATGTGTTTTTCGCTGTCATTATCGGTCTGATAGTAGGTGCTGTTATATCTTCCATTACTGAATATTATACCGGCCTGGGTAAGAAACCGGTTGTAGATATTGTAAAACAGTCAGCAACAGGTGCTGCTACCAATATCATTGCAGGTCTTGCTACCGGAATGATGTCAACTGCATTGCCGGTAATACTTTTTGCTTTTGCTATCTGGGGAGCCTATAGTTTTGCCGGATTTTACGGTGTGGCTATCGCTGCAAGTGCCATGATGGCTACTACAGCTATGCAGCTGGCAATTGATGCTTTCGGCCCTATTGCCGACAATGCTGGTGGTATTGCTGAAATGAGTGAACTACCTAAAGAAGTAAGACAACGCACAGATATCCTCGATTCGGTAGGTAATACTACTGCTGCTATCGGTAAGGGTTTTGCTATCGCTTCTGCTGCTCTGACAGCTCTTGCACTTTTCGCAGCTTATGTAACATTCACGGGTATCCAGGGTATCAATATTTTTAATGCCAAAGTGCTGGCCGCTTTATTTATAGGTGGTATGATCCCTGTGGTGTTCTCGGCTCTCGCTATGAGTGCCGTCGGCCGTGCTGCAATGGATATGGTGAATGAAGTAAGAAGACAGTTCAGAGAAATACCTGGTATCATGGAAGGAACCGGTAAACCTGAATACGGAAAATGTGTTGAAATATCTACTAAGGCTGCCCTACGTGAAATGATGATGCCGGGCGCAATAACAATAATAACTCCGATCTTGATTGGGTTCATTATGGGCCCTGAAGCTCTAGGAGGTTATATGGCGGGTGTGACTGTTTCGGGTGTAATGTGGGCTATCTTCCAGTCTAATGCCGGTGGTGCATGGGACAATGCCAAGAAATCTTTCGAAAAAGGTATTGAAATCAATGGCAAAATGGAATACAAAGGCTCGGATGCTCACAAAGCTGCCGTTACAGGTGATACAGTGGGTGACCCGTTCAAGGATACTTCCGGCCCGTCAATGAATATCCTTATCAAACTGACATGTCTGGTAGGTCTTGCCATAGCACCGATCTTAGGCGAGAGAGCCGGACATTCACATTCGGACAACAACTCCAAGAATAAGATCGAAAATACGCTTGGGTACAATACTCCGGCTGACACAGAAGATGTGTACAACATAAAATAACAGAATATTTTCTTATATCTGCATCAAGAGAGCCTTTTGTTAAGACAGAAGGCTCTCTTTTTTTATTGCATTTGGTAAAAACCATAAGTATATTTGTCTTGTAGTAGCATTAGTATTCCATTACCCCAAAAAACTTAACACCATGACCGTAATAAGATTATTGCCGTTCTGGATAATGTTCCAGTTGCTTTATTTCAATGCGTATGCCACTATCATTGTCCCTTTTCGCGATTTGGGTGAAGTGTTGCAGGCTGCTGACCTTGTAGTATATGGTGAAGTAGAAGATGATTTCATGTATCATCAGGAAGAAAATTCGCAACAGTTATTTATTGTTAATCCACTATTGATACTCAAGGGAGACTACCATTTAAATGAAAAAATAACTATAAAAAATTATCACCGGAAATATCAGGAGCTTGAAGCCAAGGTTTGGGGCGATCTGAATCCCGAATCAGGAAAGAAGTACCTGCTATTTCTCAAACACAGCAATCAACCCGGGATGTACACTGCCTTGTGTATGTCCTATTATTGTTTTGAGGAGACGGTAAAGGACGAAAAATCATACCTGGTACCTGTAGCTGAAAGTACGGAGTTGCATTTGCACGAAAGACCTGATGGACAAACACCTGAACCATTGCGCGCCTATCTCAAATCAGATTTGTTAAAATTTCTTTATAATCTTAAAGACAATCCCGGTAAATGGAAGGAAGGAGCAAAGGTACTGGTAACGCTGCCGCCCGATGACATTATACCACGGGTTGATCCGCCTTCGCATTGTACGTTTATTTTTGCCCCAAATCTGTCTCGCTGGCAGGACTTTCCGGGCACACCACTTCCGGTCTCATATCGTGCTGGTGGCGATGCACAATGTAGCAATGCTGTTACTTATACACAGGATGCTGTAACAGTACTTAATTCGAACTATTTAGGCATTAAACTTGATAATAACGGACCATTTTCAGGCTATACGCCAAACTGTACAGGGGGAAGTGCCTCCGGTGGAAATTTTACTAGTTATTGCAATAGTAACCTGGGAGGTGCCCGTAACGTTTGCGTAATATACAATGACCCATGCAGTGAAATACCCGACCTGTCAGGATGTGCAGGTATTCTAGCTATTGGCGGGCATTATGCGGGTGGCAGTCACAGCTTTCAGGGAAAAACTTGGCTAAATGCTATGTATGGCTATGTTATTATCAATGAAATAGGCAGTTGTTATTGCTCGGCTGGTGTATATCAGATAATGCTTGAGCATGAACTGACACATACGCTTGGTATCGGTCATATTGCTCCAAGCTATGGTGATGCTAATATGAATCCTTCATGTTGTAAAAATATTTCTACACTTGATGTTGATTGTCTTGACTATACTTATCCTGCAAGTATGCCGGTAACGCTTGTGTCTTTTAGCGGAAAACTTGACAATAACGAAATATTTCTCTTATGGGAGACTGCTGAAGAACTGAACAATCAAGAATATATCATCGAACAAAGCACTGATGGCATTATGTTTGACAGAGTGCGTACGGTAGTAGCAGCAGGAACATCATCTCATGCCAACAGATACGAACTTGCTATTCCGGCATTGCCCGGACAGAACTATATAAGACTCAGTCAAGTCGATTTTGACGGAACGTTAAGTTATATTGGAAATATATTGTCATTTAATAATAAAACATTCAGTGATAATACCATGAAGGCATGGTATTCGGCTGGTCAGCTGGTTATTTATCCTGTTTCTAATGTCCATAATGATGAATACAAAATAGAGATTTATAATGCTGTAGGAATTCCTGTACGGTCTGTGAACGTTTTATCCGAAAAAATACTAAATATCGATGTATGAGATTTGCCGGTTGGCATTTATTTGGCAAATATCAATGGTCTAAGAGCAGTAAAATTTATAAGGATGGATTAACCCAGATAACACATTAGGCTCTTTACTCCAAATCCATTACAAAAGCTCAAAAACCAGGGGGCACTATGCTTTTAACGCTCTATTACGGATTTTTTATACTAATCATTTTCGTTTTTAAGTCCTAATGCGGTATCTGGCATTAACTGATTAAAAAAACTCCGGTTATCTAATCGGACAATAACCGGAGTTTATATTCTTTATAATTATTTTCTAATCAAAAACTTTCTTATCAGATATACGATCAGTAAAAACCAAGGCGCTCCGTGCATAATGAAGTCCCACC
>JAIBCG010000116.1 GCA_019694295.1 Saprospiraceae bacterium | reverse complement strand
CCCCTCTATTTTTTACAACAAAAAATTGCAGCTTAAAATTTAGCAAGCTCTATTGTCAAAAGAATGCGTTTGTGAAGATGCTACAAGCAATATTTTTTTAGAAAACGACTTTTTTCACAGCCTGACGATGCCATACTCGACGATGCTTTAAGTATCTTAAATTCATGGACGCCTGCGAGTGACTATGAAATGAATGACAAGGTAGTGAGGCAATACTACATACAACAGATTAAAACACAAGAGGAATTGACTTCGGGAGCTGTAGATACGCTGTTGGATATTGCACTGTCCTGTCCGTTTGTCGCTGGTCAGGCGGTTTATTTTGCGAGGGCGGTATTAAAGGCAAATGATTACAATTTTGTTTATGATTATCCTGACAGCCCTGAATCATGTATTGAACCAAGAGAATCAAAGATTGTACAGAAAGCTGAAAAGCTCATAAAGATATACCCTAACCCGTCAAGCACCGGTGTGCATATAGAAAGTGATGAGGAGATAGTAAGAGTATTTATCGTCAATTCGCAGGGAGATATAAGCTACCACAAACAAACTGCTGATATCAGATTCATTAAGTATGATAATCTGCCGGACGGATTGTATGTGCTAAAACTAATTACCAAATCGGGAAAAGTAGAATTACACAAATTAATCAAACAAGAAAACTGAGGCCATGAAAAATATCTTGCTTATATGCCTGATGTTCTGTGCATGGCTGAGCCCTGCACAATCTCTGTATAATAATTATTTTCTCTCAAGTCTTTGTTGTGATTCCAGTTTGTTCTGGAATGAATTTTGGCACACGCCACTGATTTATAAATTTAGTACAGGGAAATCAACATACAAAAGGTTAAATGTAGATCCACCCAGAACATATTTAGCCAATGAAGACGGTGAGCTTCAGTTTGTATCAAACGGATGTAAAATCATGGATGCAGAAGGGAATTTGGTATCTAATAAATTCGGATTGCTGGAATAATTAAAAGATAGAACATGCCTGCAAAAAATAAATCCGGACGGCACAATTTATTCTACCCAAATAGGACAGGCATTAGAAAACGCAACATCAATTCCAAATAAGAGTAGTAAAAATGATTTTACTATATTTCGTTCGGTCTGGAATCGATGGGATTATGAAAGCCTGGACCCTGAGTTTAATAGTGCGGTCATTTATAGCAGAATCAATAAGCAAAATGAAAGCCAGCAATACGAGGTGTATGATGAGGGTGTGATTTATCTTCCTGAGTCATTTTCAGGAGGTATTAGGTTAGTCAGGCACGCTGATGGTGAGTCTTGGTGGCTGATCGTTCCTTTGACTACACCGGGCAGCTTTCTATCTGTGCATATATCTCCCGACGGCTTACCGATGGAACAACACCTGTCTGTATCGGATTACATGTACTCTACTTTTTTGTTGGGTGAACCTAAGAGACCAACCTATGCACTCAAACTTAATATCTCGGGTGACGGGAAAAAGCTGGCTGCCTTAGACGTTGTTAGAGGCAACATTGCTATGTACGAAATAGATCGCTGTACCGGCCATATCTATAATCCTAAAAAAGTATATGAGTTCATGGTGTTTGATTCCACCGGACATTATTTCCCATTATCTTTTGCAGGTCTGGTCTTTTCACCCAACTCGAGATATCTGTACGCCGGCATGTGGAAAGAAGAGCTCCAGTTCGATACCGAAGCGGATGATATTGAAGCAACCAAGTATGTCGTAGCTAAAGAATATTTCTATCCAATCACATTTGACACCACCGGTATAAAAGTACCTGAGCATGCGTTCATGCCTAATATTAACTTTTATGAGCAGCAGTTGACGCCCGACGGCAGAATCATCGTAATTGGTGCAAATGATCATGGCACCAATAAATGGTATGCGGTAATAGAAGACCCTGATCAGGGTGGCGCAGCCTGTAATATCAATTTATTCGGTTTTGATAGCCACTATGCTCCTTTGGGCGACATGTGTGCCAACAACATACCCAATTTCGATCTGGGGCCTCTGCCTGCGGGTAGTTGTAAGACCGGGACTGAGACACCGGACATAACTGTCAAAAACTTTGACGGAAGCTTATATATCGATATTGGCAATATTCCTTTAGGTGTCAAAAAGGCCTGCTTAAAGCTATATGACATACTCGGGCGCCTGCTATACTACGATTGTGTGGACATCATACCATATCAGGACTACAGCAAGGAGATAGCAATATTGGATAAATACCTGCCACCTGCCTGCTATGCCGCCGCAGTAGAGTTTGATACCGGCGGCTTTGTCTCAAAGAAAGTGATGGTTATGAAGTGAGGTATCAAGAAGCCTTGGATACATACAAGCTTTATTCAACCCGGAATTTCACAGCAAGAATGTAAACAAAAATAATTATTACAATGGATGGACAATGATTTTCAAACTTTTCCATAACGTTACTTTTTTGAGTGTAACGATATTTTAGGTTGTGATACTAACGCGGATTCTGGGTTTAACACACACTTTAAACAATATTTATAAAATTTTCAGCTTTAACATTCTGTTATAGTTCTATTGCTTTAATATTGCGTTCTATTACCAAACCCAGCTCATGAAGAAATATTTTTATTACATACTTATTCTGGTATTCATGCTTGGTGCACAATCAACATTCGCACAGAAAGGTACAGAAAAATCAGATCCGAAAGCTACTGCATTGCTCAACAAGCTCAAGAAGCAATACAACAGCTACAAGACTGTACAAGCCGACTTTATGATTGAAACCGAAGTACCGGAAAAACCTAAGGATACAAAAAAAGGACAACTTTTTCAAGCAGGTAAAAAGTACAGAATGGTGTTGCCTGAGCTAACTTCATTCAGCGATGCCAAAACGGTGTGGACCTACATCAAAAAGAATAAGGAAATACAGGTCACGAACTACGGTGACAAGGAAAGTACACCATTTATTTCACCACAAGAACTCCTTACAATCTATGAGCGTAAAGACCACTTGTATGCCATTTCGGGTGATGCCGTCATCCAAGGTAAGAATTGTACAGAAATAGAATTCAAACCGGTTTCATCAAAACTGGATTATTTCAAAATCCGCCTTTCTGTAGATAAGAAAACGATGCAACTACTCCAAGCCAAAGTGTTTTACAAAGATGGTGTCAGGTACACCCTCCTCATGACAAAATTCACTCCCAATCAGACTTTAGACAATAAATATTTTACTTACCGGGCCAGTGATTTTCCGGGCATACCTGTCGAAGACCTTAGAATAGACTGATGCGAAATGAATTACCCGAGTCGGGGGCAGGCTATCTTAAATATTTTTTGGCTAACAATGAATATTTTATTAAAATAAATACACAGTTAGACAAGTTTTCGTAACTTTGTGCCAGTAAAACATTGCTAAAAGTGGGGAACGGTAAAGTTCCCCATTTTTATTTTCTGATGATGACGATAGAACAACATATTTTACCACTTTTAGAGAGCAAATTCACAGAAGAAGGGTTTGAAGATTGCTTTTTGGTAGAAATTGTATATAAAGAAGCTCAAAATAAGCTTGAAGTATATATAGATGCAGATAGTGGGCTTAGCTTTGACAGATGCCAGAAACTGAGCAGATATCTTGAAGCTTTCATAGATGAAAACAACTGGCTTGGTGAACAGTATATTCTTGAAGTGTCATCGCCGGGTATTTCTCGTCCGCTTAGTTTTATCAGGCAATACAAAAAAAACATAGGACGAAAACTGGAAATAACACTCAATGACGACAGCAAATATGAAGGAACATTAATAGCTGCAAATGACGATGATGTTATAACCCTGCATTTCATCACTAAAAGAAAAGAAGGTAAAAAGAATATAAAAGAAGAAGTAAATAAAGAAATAAAATTAGAAGACATAAAAAAATCTATTGTTAAAATTTCATTTTCATAAGCCATGATGAATTTAGCTGAAATCTTTTCGGAATATAAAGACGGAAAGAATATTGACAGACCAACGATGGTCAGAGTATTGGAAGATTTCTTCAGAACTCTGATTAAGAAAAAATACGGTACCGATGACAACTTCGATGTTATTGTCAATACCACCAAAGGTGACCTTGAGATCTGGCGTGTAAGACAGATAGTGCCTGACGGAGAGGTGACAGACGAAAAATCACAGATCTCTGTATCAGAAGCACAGGGTATCGATGAAGCATACGACGTTGGTGAAGATTGTTACGAACAGCTCACACTTGAAGAATTTGGCCGTAGAGCCATTCTTGCAGCCAGACAGGCACTCATGTCAAGAATCATGGAGCTCGAAAAAGACGATGTGTACAAACGCTATGTTGACCGTGTAGGCGACCTCGTAACGTGTGAAGTAAACCAAATCATGAAGCGCGAACTACTCGTACTCGATGATGCTACAGGTACAGAACTCCTGCTGCCAAGAACAGAAATGATCAAAGGTGATTTCTACAGAAAAGGCGACATGGTGAAATGTGTTATCAAAAGTGTAGATATGAGAAATAACTCTCCTGTTATAACAGTATCCCGAACAGATAATGACTTCCTGAGCAGATTATTGGAACAAGAAGTACCGGAAATAGAAGATGGCCTTATCGTCATTAAGAAAATTGTGCGCATGCCGGGCGAAAGAGCTAAAGTGGCTGTCGAATCGTATGACGACCGTATAGATCCGGTAGGCGCTTGTGTAGGTATGAAAGGAAGCCGCATACACGGAATAGTAAGAGAACTGCGTAACGAAAACATCGACATCGTCAATTTTACTAATAACCTCACTCTGTATATTCAGAGAGCTTTAACACCCGCCAAAATCTCAAATATACAGATCAATCAGGAAAACATGACAGCTTCCGTATTCCTTGACCCGGATCAGGTATCATTGGCTATTGGCAAAGGAGGCTCTAATATCAAACTTGCCAGCAAACTCACCGGATACGAGCTCGACGTTTATAGAAATACGAACGAAAGTGAAGTCGAAGACGTAGATCTTGATGAATTCGCAGATGAAATAGAAGGCTGGATCATAGATTCACTTAAAAATATTGGTTGTGATACAGCCAAAAGTGTACTTGACCTGAGTCGCGAAGAACTCCTCAGAAGAACAGACCTCGAAGAAGAAACTGTAGATGAAGTACTGGCTATTCTGGCGGCTGAGTTTGAAGAAGAATGATAATAAAGTATAAGAAATGTGCGGTTCACTAAAAAAACCGTACATTTGCACAAATTTTTAATAGTTAATTTAAATAATTGAATGGCTCAACGCTTAATTCAGGTAGCAAAAGAACTTAATGTGGGTTTGGGATCATTGGTAGAACACCTTCACAAGAAAGGTTTCGATATTGATGGCAAGCCTACTTCTATGGTAGATGAAGATATGCTGGCGGAATTATACCGCGAGTTTCAAAAATCTGCTGCCATCAAAGAAGAGGCAGACAAGATTAGCTTTGGTATTGGACGCCCAACTCCGCCTCCTGTAACACCCGAACCTCCTAAGCCTGTAGTGGCCACTCCTGAGCCAAAAGAAGAAAAACCTGAAGAACCCAAACCCAAGGTAATAAAGCCAAATATTGAAGACTACAAACCTCAACTGAAGGTAGTCGGCAAAATAGACCTCGAACCAAAGAAGACTGAAAAGACTGAAAAAGAGAAACCCACCGTACCAGAGCCAAAAGCTGTAGAAGAAGTAAAACCACCCGTAGAAATACAACCGGAAAAAACAGAATCTGCTACAGTACCTACTCCTGCTGTCGAACCGGTACCAGAACAGGATGATGTCATCAGAGCAGAGGCTCCTACACTCAAAGGGCTTAAAATTTTAGGTAAAATAGATACCGATAAGTTTACAAGCCCCGCTAATAAAAGAAAAGAAGCAGCCAAAGATAAACCTGAAAACAAACCAAACCCATCACAGGCACCCAATAACAGTGCAGATGATAAAAAGAAAAA
>JAIBCG010000010.1 GCA_019694295.1 Saprospiraceae bacterium | reverse complement strand
AACACTACTGCGGAGATGATTGGTAGAGACACACCTAGAGAACTTGAACAGGAATACCTTGAAGACAGTATTCCTATGCTGGTGAGAGGAGAGATGCAAGAGTTGGGGTATCGCGTACCTAAGAGTGTAGTATTAAAAAACTTCATACCGGAAGGCTGGCTGTTAAGGTTTGGTACCGCCGGGTTTTATTTTCCGTTTACTGCCGAATGTTACATAGACAGTGGTCTGCACCCCATTCAGAAAGCCTTTGTAGCAGCTCATGAATGTGCGCATGGGTACGGTATCGGAGACGAAGGAACCTGCAATTTTATAGCTTATCTGGCTTGCATCCGGTCAGATAAATTATTAGTTAAATATTCAGCACAATTTGCATATTGGAGAACCATTAAGGCAATGGCTGTAAACCAGCATATATTGAAAGAAAAATTACTCAATGATATTGCATTGGGTGATCTTAGAGCAGTTGTAGAAAAAATGAAGAAGTATCCGGATATTTTTCCGGCTGCCAGAGATTTCCTTTATGAACATTATCTCAAATTACAAGGTATAAAAGAAGGGGAGGCCAACTATGACCGTTTCATTGAATTGTTGGTTCAATACAAAAACAAGCAGTGAATCTATTGCCCGAAAACAAGAGTGAGATGAAAATTTACAATTTTTTCTTGTGGTCGAATGCGATACCATAGCTAAGCCCTACACCAGGATGATATCCTATTTGCGGATTATATTTGGCTGATGCTTCAACTACTAATGTTTCCAAAACCACAATACCGAACCCGACACCAAACTGTGCCGGTGCCGTCTGACCACCAACGCGGATAATGACTCTTGATGAAGGTGCATATTCTACACCAAACCGGAAATCTTCGCTGTGTTCGAGTGTTTTACAGAATTCGCCTCTGATTGCCAGCCTGTCATTGGGTGTGTACATCGCACCTACCGTGAAAATACCAGGCAGATGGTCATTGTCAGTTATTTTTTGTCTTCCCGGATTAGAAACCGAGAAGAAGAGTGAAATGCGCCTATTTAACTCAGAATATAATCCTAGCTGAAATCCGACTACACCTTTTTTGCCATAATCAGGAATGTTGAAATACTGGTACTGGATGGATCCACCTACCGAAAGGTTCGAAAATAATTTTCGGCCATACGAAGCAGATATAAGATTTTCATTGTACAAATCAAACCCAAACCTACCCAACGACAAACCAAATGACCCGGAATGTGTAGGTAATGCAATGCCGGCAGAAAATGCTGAGAGTTCTTTAATACCAAAACGTTGATCAGCAAATATCAGAGCCTGCATATTCTTAATAGAAGCAATAGACGCAGGATTAGCAGCCAAGCCTCGAACATCGGCAAACGAAGACGATACACCTCCTAAAGCATTTGAGCTGGCATTGTTAAGAGTGCCGGTTACATTCTGAGCAGTTGCCAAAGTGGCCTGCACCATCAGCAATATCGTAGTAATAATTGAGATCAAAAGTTTCATTAACCAAAGGTAAAAATACTTTCCGACACTATTAATAATGTCAGTCATATTTTGGTATTCCGAATTCGTAAGATTAATTAGTCCGTATCATTTTTGAAATATAATTGTATCTTTGCGTTTCACACTCGACACAGCAAATTGAGAAAACTATTCTTGGTATTTGTAATTGGTTTGGTAGGCTTCATCATTTATGCGAGGCATAATCATATAGTACCTTTTGATAAAATGCCCCTCAAAAAAGCCAGAGAAGAGGCAGTCATAAGCAATATGATTGAGGACGACTTTTATCATTTCGAAGCAGAAATCCCGAATACCATCCGCTTGGGCGGCGGCAATTCAATAATAGTATATGATACTACCGCCGGGAAAGTAATCAGCCATAATCAGTTAATTAACGTAAAAACAGACTTCAACCACTTCTTTGAAGGTTTTGAAAAGAATAAAGCGAAAAAAGAATTAGATAGCTTTAATATTGCGCTCGTTGATTTTTCTCCTAATGAGCCATATTTCAATCTGTTAAAGACAAATGTGAGCCGTGGATTTTATTTAGGTATTTATAGGGAACTGATAGAAAATATCCAAAGCTGGCAGAAACGGTATAATTCCGTAATTGTATTGTCAAAGATTTTTCCAAGAGAAGATGGTTCTTCTGACTTGCTTATTCTGTTGCATTCCTATTTAAAAAAGAGAAATAATTCTCCTGAAAAACAACTAAAAGCCGAAGTGGCTTTCCTGATTCCATGTCGCTCTACTACACAGCATTTGCTTGATTTTGTACTTCCAAAAGATTTTAATGGCTCGGCGGATGTAAAACATTTTTTGAAGATGTTTCATTACAGTTATCCGGATATCAAGACGGTCAGGAAGTACTGGAAGTTTGATCCAAAACGTTTTGAACTCAGAAACCTAAAATGGAATTTTGATTAATATCGGGTATGCCTAATAGAGATTCATTCATCAATAATATACAACAAGGATATAGTTTTGCAAGTCCTTCAATCATGCTTGGTGCTGCTAATTTTGAAGGAGAAATAATTAAAGAAACTCAGATTAGTATCCCTCTAAAAACACTTAACCGTCATGGGTTGATATCCGGAGCCACCGGATCTGGAAAGACCAAAACATTACAGATTCTTGCAGAGCAAATGTCCAAATACGGTATTCCTTCATTATTAATGGATATAAAGGGAGACTTGAGTGGTATTGCAATGCCAGAATCGACTAATACGAAGATAGCTGAAAGAAGTGCGCAGGTTGGTATTCCATTTGCACCTGAAGGAAACCATGTCGAATTCCTTACCATTTCGGATGAAGCAGGTACAAGACTTCGGGCTACGGTGTCTGAATTCGGTCCTGCATTATTTTCCAAAATTCTTGAGCTGAATGATACTCAAAGTGGCCTTGTATCAGTAATTTTTAAATATTGTGATGATTATAGGCTGCCCTTGCTTGACCTCAGCGATATGAAAGCTGTACTCCAACACATCACTTCAGATGGAAAAGAACAGTTTGCACAAGAGTTTGGTGTGGTTTCTACCGTTTCGGCAGGTATTATACTCCGCAAAATCATTGAGCTTGAACAACAAGGGGCGATGAAATTTTTTGGCGAAATATCTTTTGAAGTTTCTGACCTCGTAAGACAAGATGAGAATGGAAATGGCATCATTTCGATTGTACGACTCACGGATATACAAGACAAACCCAAGCTCTTTTCTACCTATATGCTTCAAATGTTAGCCGAGATATATTCTTCTTTTCCAGAAGAAGGTGACCTTGACAAACCCAAACTTGCAATATTTATTGATGAAGCACATCTTGTATTTCAAGAAGCCTCCAAAGTGCTTTTGTCACAGATAGAAACAATCATTAAACTCATACGCTCAAAAGGCGTTGGCGTCTATTTCATTACGCAAAACCCTACAGATATACCTGATGCAGTGCTAAGCCAGCTGGGCCTTAAAGTTCAGCACTCACTTAGAGCATTTACCGCCAAAGACAGGAAGAATATTAACCTTGCAGCGCAGAATTATCCGCTCACAGAATACTATGATGTAGCAGCATTGATAACGAATTTGGGTATAGGTGAAGCAATCATTACCGCACTGAATGAAAAGGGAATTCCGACACCATTAGTACATGTCATGTTGCGTGCTCCACAATCTAGGATGGATATACTTACAGATGCAGAAATATCAGACATTTGCAGATATTCACTTATTGCTGAAAAATACAACCCGACACTTAACCGGACAAGTGCCAGAGAAATACTTCTTGGAAAACTCGAATCAGCCGCCAAACCTCCTGCCAGAGAACAAGATACTGAGCCTAACACACCTCAGCCTGACAGCAGGCCTACAAAGCCTAAAGATGACTGGTTTGGGAAAGTATTGAAAGATCCAATTACAAGAAGAATTGGAAATACCGTAGCTCGCGAGATAACAAGAGGAATACTGGATGTCCTCGGTCTGGGAGGCAGAAGGCGCAGATAAAATATCTAACCAATTTATTTACAGTTAACCGGCGACTCGAAAGTTCTTTCGTACTTAGGCCATGGTGTAGTACGGTATCTATCCTGAGCGAAGTAAACCATTACTTTTTCAAACTCTCTAATATTGAGATAGCCATCAAGTGGTTGGATAAGATTAAGATTTTCATCTAGGAATACAGACGTAGGGTAACTTAGCTTCCCCCTCATAATAGCTGCTGCCAGCGAATGGTAGCCTCCATTACCGGTTTTTACATAGCTGTAAACAGTACCTTTGAATACAATATCTTTCTTTTGTTCAGCATTGAATTTGACAGGGTAGTAGTTGCGGTTTAGATAATTGGCAATACAAGGATTTTGGAAGGTTTCTTTTTCCATTACCTTACACCAGCCACACCAGTCGGTATAGATATCAATAAATATTTTCCTTTTTTCAGTTTTTGATTTCTCAACAGCTTCTTCAAGACTCATCCATTTCACTGCAGATTGTGCTTCTGCAACACTACTCAGGTTTAATCCGGCTACAAGAAATATGAAAATACGTGTTATCATTAATTATAAATCTTTGAATACGTTATACAAAGTTACCATGCTTTCAACCTAATAAACAAAGATTTGTGGTCGCAAGGCATGACTTTAAATTTAATTTAACACAATCGGTCACGTTGAACATATTTTCTTAACACAATATCATCTCTAAACTGGAACTCCTGTTTTAAATCAGTTATGTTTTTCGGTTTTGGAATTCCTGTT
Source organism: Saprospiraceae bacterium (assembly GCA_019694295.1). Classification (GTDB taxonomy): domain Bacteria; phylum Bacteroidota; class Bacteroidia; order Chitinophagales; family Saprospiraceae; genus JAEUUM01. The sequence continues at coordinate 54,364 of JAIBCG010000010.1, read as the reverse complement.
TTAAGAACTTTTCTGGTGCGGATTTCATAGATTTCGTCAAACAATTCTTTTTCCAGGAATTTTGAGATGGTATAACTCCCACCTTCAATGAGTAAGATACCGATATTCTTGTGGTATAAATCTGTTAGCAGTTGGGATAAGAAATCATCATTATCAGTCAATTTTATATAATGTATTTCGCCATTTTGTTCATCTTTGATGAAATTATATACCAGTTTTTTCCCGGGTGAATTGTAAAAGCCATTTTCCGGAGGAACATCTAGTCGTGTGTCAATTAATATTTTTACCGGAGACTTTCCGGGTACCAAACGATTAGTTAATTGAGGCTGGTCGGAAAGGGCTGTATTCTTGCCTATCAAAATACCATCACAATATGAACGCAGCAAATGCACCCATCTGTCGGACAGAGAATTACTCAGCTTAATTCTCTCATTGCTTCTACCGATAAAGCCATCGAGGCTGGAAGCATATTTAATAACGATATAAGGTCTCTTGTGCGCCGCATATACATTTCGAAAGCGAACAGGGTTGTACTGTGGGATTTCGCATTGCAACAGCCTTACACTTACTTGATTTTTCTGAAGATATAACAGTGATTGTCCGTCTATACCTGATGTTCTATCAAGATTTGAAACAAAAATATTTTTAATATTGTGTTTTAATATAAGTTCTGTACAAGGTGGAGTCTTTCCAAAAAAATTGCATGGCTCTAATGAGATGTATAAATCAGATTCAGGTATCAAACTTTTGTCTGTAATATTTACAGAATCTATGGCATTTACCTCGGCATGAGCCGACCCAAAGTGTTTGTGGAAGCCTTCGCCTATAATGCTTTGGTTATGAACGATTAAAGCTCCTACCATTGGATTTGGTGAAACATTGCCAATCGCATACTTTGACAAATCTGAACATCTTTTTAAAAAATAGTAAGGTTTTTTCATTTCAATTATGATGTCAAATATATAATTTTGTAAAACACTATTAATAACCCCACTAAATTAAAAAAAGTGCTGTACAAAATTAATCTAAAAAATGCAGAAGATGAAATACTTCTGGATGATCAGGTTTACGAATTCCTTACTACTGATCCTTATTTGGTAAAAATCGATTTCATCAACAATCTTCGTAAGCATTCAAGCGGCTGTGCAGTATTTCAGCGCACTTGGAAAGAAGGCTACCGAGATTATAGAAACGAAACCATTTACCTACACAAACTAATTGCTGAAAAATTTCTTGCCAAGACCAAAACTAAAGAAAAAAAGTTGGTAGGTGCATTGAATGGTAACAAACTTGATTGCAGACTTGAAAATCTTGCTTACAGAAGTAGGGCAGTAGCCAGCAGGATGAGAGTCACTAAAAGTCGAGAAGGTTACACCGGTGTATATCGTGAGAACAAAAGGTTCCGTGCAGTCATTTCGATGAACAAGAAAACCATCCACCTTGGCATGTATGACACAGCTGAAGAGGCTGCTATGGCTTACAATAAGAAGTCAATGGAGCTTTTTGGTGAAGATGGTAAGCAAAACAAAATTAAAGTTAACACCAAGCAAGGAAAAGACTAGCAGTCCTTGGTTTTTAAAAAAGTTTGAAATCTACGTGTTGTTTCGAAATGTGCGCATGTTGGGTTTCACTAATCAGTGCGCGCAATAGTCAACAAATTGATTCTTCGTTGAGATTCTTTTAAAAAGATAAAACATAGCCAGTTAATTAATTTTTGGCATTTTTTAATACCTTTGACAATTGTTAATATTGCAACTGTTAGATTATGGGATGGTTTAAAAGATTAAAGGAGGGGATTACTACTAACACCAAGAACAAAAAAGAGGTTCCTGATGGTTTATGGAATATATGCCCCAAGTGCAAAACAACACTTTCAGTAAAGCAACTTGAGGAAAATTTCTTCAAATGCACCAATTGCAATTATCACTTCCGTATAGGTTCTCATGATTATTACGATTTGATATTCGACAATTCGAAATACACAGAGTTATTTGCAGATATCATTTCCGTTGATATACTTCATTTTGTTGATATGAAGAGTTATTCTGATAGGCTCGAAGAGTCTGTCAAAAAAACTAATCTGCTTGACTCCATGACTGTTGCTTACGGTAAAGTGGACAAAAAGCCGTTGGTCATTGCAGCAATGGATTTTAACTTTATCGGTGGTTCGATGGGCTCGGTGATGGGAGAAAAAATAGCCAGAGGAGTGGATTATGCTATTGAACAAAAATGCCCATTCATGATAATTTCCAAATCGGGTGGTGCCAGAATGATGGAATCAGCATTTTCCCTAATGCAAATGGCAAAAACTACTGCCAAGTTAACACAATTGTCAACTGCCGGGCTACCATATTTTTCATTAATGACAGACCCGACTACAGGCGGAGTTACAGCATCATTTGCAATGATAGGTGATGTACACCTGGCTGAGCCAGAAGCACTCATTGGTTTTGCAGGGCCTCGTGTTATTCGTGAAACCATTAAAAAAGATTTGCCGGAAGGCTTCCAGACAGCCGAATTTCTCCTTGAAAAAGGGTTCATTGACTTAATCGTTGACAGACAAAGTCTAAAAGCAACATTGTCAGACCTACTCAATTATTTTGTACAAAAAGAAACAACTACTCAACATCCGGTTGCTGAACCAAGTACATAAACTGTCTGTCAAGTGGATTAAGGTTATGAACAAGAAATGAAATAATTTCAGTACCGAAATGCGCGATTAACCAAATACACGAATCGGTTCTTTCTTGTAAATTTTGACCGGGAAAAATTTTCTCGTAAGCAGATTTCATTTGATTCAGTTTGGTTTCATGTTTCAAAATTATTTGCTTATTGAGTTTTTTCTCCCATTCGGTTATTTTATTAACCATCATGTTTTTATCAGCCATTAATCGGCCTGTTGAGTTCTGATCGTAGATTTGCACCATGTCATACATTTGTTCTAAGATAGTGTTGATGCTTTTTTCGTATTCTGAAAAATCCAGCATCTCCGAATTTTTTCGCAAATAATCCTGCTCGATTTTCTCAAACGGGTATTGTAGGTCACTGACTTCTATCCCAGCCTTTGTAAGACGATTGAGCGTAGTTATATCAATAATGGCAACACTATTCCGACGAATCAATACAGGATATTGTACAGTATGATATTCAAATATTGGCTTAAGTTCTGTCCAATATGCTATTTCTCCGCCTCCGCCAACAAAGGCAACGTTAGGTAAGATACTTTCCTGGAAAAGGGGCCGAAGGATGACATTGGGGCTAAACCTTTCAGGATGATTCTGCAATTCGCTCTCCATTTCACTGGCAGTAAAACAATATTCAGTGTTCAGTGCCCGAAAAAGCCCATTTTCCATAACGATTCGCTCACGCAAATTATCTCTAAGATAAAACAGATTGATTTCACGTCCTCTTGCCTGAACCTTTACTTTATCACTTTCCAACTGTGATATAGTAGTCTGCAATAATTTTGATGAAGTTTGGTTTAGTAATTCATCTTTAAATGCAGGAATCATCAAACGTTTGAGCTCTACATCATCTGGGTCAACGACTACAAGTCCATATTCTCCGAATAGCTGGTAAATAAAATGTTTTATCACCAAGTTGTATGTCTGCTCATGAAGTGATGTGTTGAGCAGTATATTTAAGATTTCGCGTTTTTCAGTTTGGTTTTCGAAAAGGTTCAGAATGGTTTGTACTACATCAGTCAAGCCTTCTGTTGTAAGTCTGCCACTTGCTCCTGAATGGTTTTCCTTTTGCCAGACAATACGATTATTGAATAGATTAAGATGATTAATTTCTTCAAAATCATGGTCTTCACTTCCGAGATAAAATACGGGTACAAATTTGTACTCCGGGAAATGATGCGTAAGCGTATTGGCAAGATGAATGGTAGAAGCTATCTTATAAATAAAGTAGGCGGGACCTCCAAACAGACAAGGCTGATGTGCTGCTGTTACACAAAAACAGTTGTCATGCTTCAGCGTGTGAATAGCTTCCAAGACCCGACTATCTTCTGTATTTGCATGTTGCCTTTTTAGAATTTCACTTAATTGTTTGCGGAATTTATAATTCGATTTTTTGTTTAATATAGCTTGTTTAATACCATCTAAATCAGAAGTATATGCATAATATTTTTTAAGTACTTGGTCAGATTTCAAAAACTGCAGATCAAACTTTGAAATGGCAGTAATATTATCATACGATGTTTTGACAACCTTCATTGGTCAATTATTTTATAACTTTATGGCTCGAAATTAACAAAAATACAAAGCTTGGAGTATATTGCACTACATGAGTTCCTTTTAAATCCCTCAGATGCCCTGCTACTTGATGTGAGGTCACCTGCTGAGTATGAAGCCGGCCACATACCTGGTGCTGTAAATCTTCCTTTGTTCACCAATGACGAAAGGGCGCAGGTCGGAACTGAATACAAACAAAGGTCGCCTGAAAAAGCACTTTTATTGGGTCTGGATATCATTGGGCCAAAAATGTCTGAGATTATCAAACAAGTTAAGAAGTATAAAGTTCAGGACGTAATAGTACATTGTTGGCGTGGTGGCAAGCGCAGTCAAAGTATGGCCTGGCTGTTAGGCTTTGCCGGTTTTAATGTGAAATATATACAGGGTGGATATAAAGAATACAGACGCAATATACTCAATTCAGAATTTTTCAAAGACTTTAAAATAATCATACTTGGTGGGCGAACCGGTATGGGTAAAACTGGATTTATACACACACTCCGTGATATGGGCGAGCAAGTTTTAGACCTGGAAGAATTAGCTAGACACAAAGGATCAGCATTCGGGCACCTTGGTGAATCGTCGCCGCCTACCAATGAACAGTTCGAAAATAACGTGGCAGCTGTTCTCCAAAAATTTGACAAAGCAAAAAGAATCTGGGTAGAAAATGAAAGCCGTCTAATAGGCGGGATAGTGATAGCTCAAGAGTTATGGAATAAAATGAAAGCTGCTCCTTTACTCAATATCGAAGTGAGTGAAAAGCAGCGCTTGAATAATATTCTGAATGATTACGGACATTTTTCAAAGGAAGAGCTGATAGCTAGTTTCAAAAAAATTGAAAAACGGATAGGAGGACAAAATCTTAAAATAGCCACAGAAGCCATTGAAGTGGATGACCTTACGAAAGCCATACAAGTAGCATTGAAATATTATGATAAAACATACGACTATAATCTCAGTGTGAATACTTCACCGGATATTCATAAGCTTTCACTTGATGGGGAAAATATTGAAGCACAAACCAAGACAATCATAGATTATGCAGACAGAAATATCAGATTCAATTAAACTAACACAATATAGCCATGGAGCTGGTTGTGGTTGCAAAATTTCACCCAAAATTCTGGACAAAATCATAAACCACAATGTTGGCAATGTACCTGTATTTCCGCATTTACTAGTAGGGAATGCCGAAAAAGACGATGCAGCAGTCATGGACCTTGGCGACGGAACGGCTATCATCAGCACTACTGATTTTTTTATGCCAATAGTAGATGATGCTTGTGAATTTGGAAAAATCGCCTCTACCAATGCCATAAGTGATATATACGCTATGGGTGGCTCACCCATGATGGCGATTGCTATCCTTGGCTGGCCCATTGACAAACTTTCACCAGAAGTAGCATCCGAAGTACTTGAAGGTGCCAGACAAGTATGTACCGAAGCTGGCATTCCATTGGCAGGCGGGCATAGTATCGATAGTCCGGAACCAATATTCGGTCTTGCTGTAACAGGCCGGGTAAACATTCAAAAAATGAAGAAAAATGGTGGCGATATTAAAGATTGCCTCCTATATCTTACCAAACCATTGGGCGTTGGAATTCTTACAACAGCAGTCAAAAAAGGAAAAATTAAACAGGAACACAGGAGGCTTGCTCCAGAATCTATGCTTCAATTAAATAAAATTGGGCAGAATCTTGCAGAACTTGATTATGTAAAAGCAATGACAGACGTAACCGGGTTTGGTTTGCTGGGTCACCTGAGTGAAATGTGCGTAGCAAGCAATGTATCAGCTTCAGTAGTATATCGAGATGTACCTCAGCTTGACAAGGACGCACTCGCATTTTATCTTAGTGAAAAATGTATTCCGGGTGGCACGAACAGAAATTTTGATTCATACGGTCACAAAATTGACGGCCTTACAGACATAAGTAAAGCCATATTGTGTGACCCACAGACGAGTGGTGGCTTACTGATTGCTGTTCAAAAAGAAAGGCAGAATGAATTCGAGGCATTTATACAGAATTTTGATATCCAGTTAAAGCCGGTAGGTTATATAACAGAGAAAAAAGAAACACTTATATCAGTCATTTAAGATATCATGTTCAGTCAGTTGATTTACAAGTTGATGTATAGTATAGTTGTATTGTTGATGGTAATCATTACGGTATCATCTATTATATATCTGGCACCGGTAGATCCTACAAGATTGAGTTTTGGGCAAATGGCTGATGCCGGAACAATTGAGAAGAAAAAAGAAAGACTCGGCCTCGACAAACCTCTTCCTGTACAATTAATGTATTATATAAATGACATTTCACCGATATCTATTTACAGGACTTCAGAACTGTCAGAATTACCGGTTACAAAATCGGCTCTTAGTTTGTCAAGTACACATTCTTTGGTTTTGAAAATGCCTTACCTTCGAGAGTCGTTCCAATCAGGCAGAAAAGTTTCAGAACTGATAGGAGAGGCCTTGCCCAAGACGCTGATTCTTGCGTTTGCTTCCTTATTATTTGCATTACTGATCGGGATTCCACTTGGCATTATTTGTGCATTAAACCGAGACAAAATGGCCGACAGGGCAATTATTGCTTTTTCAACCCTTGGTGTGAGCCTACCAAGTTATATTCCGGCCATAATGTTCGCAGTATTTTTCGGATACGTTTGGTCTAGTCTTACAGGTTTGGATGTACAAGGCAGTATAATAGAATTGAATGATTTGGGGAACGAAGAGATTCGTATTCGCAACCTCATTTTACCAGTATTGGCACTTGGCATCAGACCGGTAGCCATGATTACTCAACTATCCCGCAGTGCATTTCTCGATGTCATGAACCAGGAATATATCAAAACTGCAAAGGCAAAAGGTGTTCGGTTAGTAAGTCTATTGTACAGACATGCATTGCCCAATGCAAGTATTACCATTATTTCTGCTTCATCAGGTTGGTTGGCGACCCTAATTGCCGGCTCATATTTTGTCGAATCAATATTCAATTTTAAAGGTATCGGTGATTTGACCATTTCTTCATTGACAAGTTTTGACATTCCTGTCATTTTGGGTACACTTATTACAGTATGTATATTTTTCATTATTATTAACCTTGTGGTTGACATGTTATATACCAAAGTTGACCCTAGAATAAAAGTGAATTAATATTAAATCTACATGGCCATGATTATTAAAGAAATAGAATTTATTGGGTCTTTTCCAAAAGCGGATAAAATGCCTTCCGATTTGATTCCGGAGTTTGCGTTTATAGGCAGGTCTAATGTCGGTAAATCGTCTCTGATAAACATGTTATGCAATCATGACAAGCTAGCCAAGGTATCATCAACACCCGGCAAAACTCAGCTCATCAATGTATTTGACATAAACAAACGCTTAAAGATTATTGATTTGCCTGGCTTCGGATATGCCAAAGTCTCTCAAAAACTGCGTGAGTCATGGAGCAAAATGACCGAATATTATTTATTGAACAGAGAAAATCTGACTTGCATTTTTATCTTGATTGATTGCAGACTTGAGCCACAAAAGATTGATGTTGAATTTATTAGATGGTGTGCAGAAAATGGTCTCCCATTCGCATTGGTATATACAAAAGCCGATAAGATTAAAATGAACCAAATTATGAAGAATATTCAAGAAATGAAAGGTATTTTGCAACAGGATTTTCAGAACATGCCTGATATAATCATTACGTCAGCAGAGAATAAACGAGGAAAAGAAGAAGTATGGAACTATATAGAAAATGTTTTGATTGCTTTTGAAAAACACATTCATGAAAACAAAATCAATTAATCCGCTCAAATCAAAGGAACACCTGGGTCTTGAAAAATGGCCCATAGCCATCCAGGATAAGAGAAGGGGAGAGCTGGTAGAAGAAATTATTGAGGAAACACTTAGCAAATATCAAGCGATGGACAACGAATCGCTCGAATCTGTTATCAATAAATCTATTTATCTCGAAAGACAAAGATTAAAAGCCGAACCCTGGAAAGTCGATCCACCCAATGAACATGTTTTCTGGAACAAATCGAAAAGAAAATTGGAACAGGCACTTCGCATTGAAGATAAACAAGAGCAAAAGCAAAAATTATTAGAGAATATAGAAAAACTCATAAGAAGATATACTGAAGAAATCGTTGGGAACTTTAATATCGAAACTTTTTTCTTTGCCAGAAAATTTTTAACAGTATTTTTTAAAGGTCTTTTTGATCATTTTAGTTTTCTTGATTTTTTCGCCCAAAGAAGAGCACGTATCAGATGCCTCAGACATTTTCATGTAAAAGGTGATATCTCAAAAATAAAACAACTGTTCAAACACGGTACGGTTGTCATTCTGCCTACACATTCGTCTAATCTCGATTCGATACTCATTGGGTATATGATTGACCAAGTCACCAAACTACCTGCATTTTCGTATGGTGCCGGACTTAATTTATACAACAATAGCTTGGCAGCTTTTTATATGAATCGACTTGGCGCATACCGTGTGGACAGAAGGAAAAAGAATCCGATTTATCTTGACACACTTAAAAACATGGCAAGTATCTCGGTAGAAGATGGTACCAATTCTATTTTCTTCCCTGGTGGCACACGGTCACGTGATGGAATAGTAGAGACCCGACTTAAACTAGGCTTGCTTGGTAGCGTCATCGATGCTCAGCGTTCTTCACTTGAAAAAGGGCACAATAACAAAATATTTATCGTACCGCTGGTAGTTTCATACGAGACTGTTCTAGAAGCCGGAATGTTAATAGAACAACACCTTAAACGTTCTGGTCGCGAACAATATACTTCTAAGATTAAAAGAAATTGTGATTTCTTTAAGATCTTGAAGTTTGCCAGAAATCTGATTTTTAGAAAAAATGATGTTTTCTTTTCATTTGGAGAACCTATTGATGTGATTGGAAATGTGGTTGACCACAATGGCGGCAGCATGGACAAATACGGAAATATCATTCAGGTCAAATCATATTTTGAACTAAACGGAAAGGTCAATAAAGACGAACAACGCGAGTCGGAATACACAAAACTTTTGGGTAAGAAAATAGGAGAGATGTTTCTAAGGGAAAATATTCTTTTGCCTACAAATTTTCTATGCTATTTAGTTGTCAATCTTCTAAAGGAAAGGCATGATACAAGTGAAATATTCGACATTCTTCGTATGCCGGTAAAAGGATGGTGGGTGGATAGAGCCTTGTTGTATGAAAATGCTCAACTTTTATTGCAAATATTTAGACAAAAGGAAAAGGAAGGCATTTTTCATCTTTCAGAACATTTTAAAATGACTGCAGATAAAATAATTGAACATGCATTACGCTTCGGAGGTAATTATCATGTCATTAAACCAATGAAGGAAGAACAACGCAATAATAAATTAATTATCAATGATTTACCTGTTGTTATTTTTTATGCCAACAGATTAGATGGTTACGAGTTGGAAGGTCAGATAAAATGGTTGAAAGAAGTTAGCTAAACGAAATTGTTTGAAAAGGAGTTTAAATGGTAAGAATTGTATTTGATCTGGAAGCTACTTGCTGGCTGGAACAAAACAAAAATTTCAGGCAGGAAATCATTGAAATAGGTGCTTACAAGCTGGATGAATACGGCGAAGTAATTGACAAATTTCAACAATTTGTCAGGCCTCAGGTGCACCCGTATCTATCATCGTATTGTACACAACTTACCAGTATTAGCCAAAAAAATGTGGACAGAGCAAAATATTTTCCTGTTGTGCAGGATTTATTTCTTGCCTGGATAGATCAAGATGAATATAAACTCATCAGTTGGGGCCGTTCGGACATACGCTTACTAAAGGATGACTGCGAATTGTATAAAATTGACACGGGCTGGCTTGACGGAAAACATATTGATCTAAAAGATGAATACAAACGATTGAAACAATTAAAGAAGCGGATTGGATTTCAGAGAGCGCTCGAGCTGGAAGGAATGAATTTCGTTGGCACACAACACCGAGCCATTTACGATGCTGCGAACTTAGTCCAACTTTACACAAAATACATTGACGTCTGGTAGAAAAGTGATAAGCCGAATTTTCTATTTAACATAATATAAATTATAGGATTTATAATATACAGTTTTATTTTGCAAAGGGTCAATTTTTTTCAGCTGGAAACCTAATCGTATATCGCAAGATAATTAATTTAACATTACTAGTATTTGGATATAGCCCTAAAATAATTTATATTTGTCAGGTATTTTTCCTCAGGCAACGTTTTAACAGTTAACAGAATCTCTGAAATGATGGATTCGAGTATGGAGCGTGAATTGATTTTGGGATGTCTAAAGAATGATAGACAATGCCAAAAGTCAATTTTTGAATATTATGCAGGTAGAATGATGACACTCTGCCTGAGATATGCACGCCACCACATGGAGGCCGAAGATATTCTGCAAGATGGATTTATAAAAATTTTTCAGAATCTCGATCAGTACAAATTTGAAGGTTCTTTTGAAGGCTGGATGAGAAGAATTTTTATCAATATCGCCCTCAAAAATATAAAAAAAATGAGCTTCAAAAATGAACTCATCGGAGCAGAAGTAGTCATTGAAGAATCTGAGGCGCCTTCTGTGATTTCATCAATGTCCGAACAGGAAATTCTGCATGCAATACAGGAACTCCCGGATGGATATAAAACGGTTTTTAATTTAAATGTGATAGAAGGCTTTTCGCACAAGGAAATTAGCGAAATGCTCAATATCACTGAAAGTACATCGCGTTCTCAGTTGTTAAAAGCACGACGCGAACTACAGAAAAAAATTTTAGAGCAGACTAAAGTTAGAATATGAAAGAGAAGGATTTTGACAAAATCATCAGAGACCAAATGTCACATTATGAATCAGGATTCTCTGAAAAATTGTGGAACAATATTGAACTCGAGCTCGACAAAAAAACCGGTACAAGAGCTCTCCCCTATCTGGCAGCAAAAAACATTTTGCTCCTGACTTCTCTTATGGTTATTTTCACCGCTGTTGGTTATAATGTGTATAAGCTTTACGACAACAAAAAGACCATTCAACCACAAGAAACTGAGACTTTACAAACGCAAAAAGACATTGCTTCCTTAGAGAATAATACATCTACTCATAACACTACTACCTCTAATAATGATCAAACTTTAGCGTCTGAAATCCAAGCCTCGGGTTCATCAGGTACTGTACGAGAGACTCGCACACAGTATATTACAGCTTTAAATCCTTCTAAATCAACAACTTCAAATAATTTTACAAAAGGCACCTATCATTCTTCCTTATCTTCGAATTTCATTACTCAGACAAGCACAAAACAATCCGCCGGGCTATCAAGCGCCTCCGGCAAATCTGACAAATCATCTTCATCAGAATACGCTATTGATCAATCAGTTATTGCCAGAGAAGCTGTTGTCCGTTCTCTTTTAACTTCCAGAGTTATGTCTGTCGAATCAGGCTTACCCAACGCAGGCCCTATATTTGGTCTCATTTCTGATCCAAAGGGAAATTGTCCGAAGTTTCATACAAATGTACCAGAGTATTTTCTTGAAATATTCGGTTCACCGGATTTTCACACTAGCTACCTGAGTGTTAAAGATAGTGAAATGACGGGTTATCTCGGTTCAAGAAAGAATTCGGAAACCGCACTTCCCGGCTATACAATTGGTCTGCGAGCAGGAATGAATTTTAGGAACGGTCTTAACCTGAAGGCAGGCATGAGTTATTCAGCTGTTAATTACAGATTTGATTATAGGAAAGAAGATGTTGAAGTACTAAAATACAAAGTCGTACCATCCGATACCATCCATGGAAACGGAACTGTAGCTTATGTGTTTGACACGATTGCTTATGTTGAAAAAGGAATACGAACAGTAAGACACTACAATTCCTTAAAGAGTATCGAATTGCCAGTTTGGATAGGTTATCAGAAAGAATTTTTGAGATGGACAGTGGGCATCAATGCAGGTGCTAGCCTACAACTGGTGAGCATGAAGACCGGAAAAGTACTTTCTCCTGTTTTACCCAATGAACCAGTTGAATTTTCGGATTCCGTCAACGGACATTACAATTTGTACAAACGAACCCTTGGTGTCGGTCTTCTAGGTTCTGCACAATTTGGATACAAATTAACGCCGGATTTAAACTTTTTGGTCGAACCATATTTGAAGTACTACCCTACAATCATTACTGTGGACGAATATCCATTGAGACAAAAGTTGTTGGTATATGGTATAAATATCGGATTGAGATTAAAAATTTAAATTGCTCAGGCAACAAACTGATTTCTTATGCACTCTTTTAACTTAGAACACAAACCCTACATGAAATATAATATTTTTGCTACTATCATAGGTCTGCTACTTTTTGCCGGATGTGGAAAGAATTCAGATATTTTTATCCCGAAAGATGATATCAATAATCTCAAAGGTAATATCAATAATTTTTACCTTTCTGTAAGGAATACTGTACCTGCTGAGGTTTTCACCATTCATCCTGATGTCGAAAATGTCGTGACTACTTCCACAGGTTTAAGGGTGCTTATTCCGGCATCGGCATTTACAGATTCAACTGAAGTAACCGTCAAAGACGATATTATTGTAAAAATCACACAGCTTTCAAAAAAATCTGATTTCATCAAATATTCTCAGTTTAGCAATACAAGTGATTTTGTCCTTGACTGGTTTAAGAATATTAATTTTGAAGTAACTACATTATCCGGAAAAAAACTACTGCTGAAGAATGACAGTCAGGTAACTGTACAACTGCCTACAACGAGTATATCACCAAACTGGAAATTGTTTAACGGTACTTATTACAGTACAAGAATGTTTCAGGTTTTGCCAAACGAATACGCTGTAATCAAATCAGCAGTTTGGAAAGATGGTACAACCGGTACTATTGTTGAAGGAATCGAATTCAAGGTTAAAAAAACGGGCTGGGTATGTATCGCCACACCTGTAAAAATAGAAAAAAATAAAAGCCTGCATCTGGAATTGCCAGCCTCCTTCCGTTCATTTAATACAATGACTTCGGTATCCTACAAGTCAGGAAATATCATTTACCTATGTGATGGAAGCAATGGCGTACCGAATATTTTTTCTCAAAGAATACACGACTTAAAAAACCTTACGGTATTGATAGCTTCAGATATGCAATATTCTTATTTTGCTTCGAAAACTGAGTTCTCAGAATACCATAATGATTCTACTGTAGTGCTTACACCGCAGAAAACAAATTATACCGAAATGGTAAATCTCCTGGATAAGTTAAACTGATTTTACACTTATTCAAAGAGTATGTTTTTAAGGTCTGCTTCGCTGTAATTTACAGATTTGAGCACTTTGGTATCTTCAGTTCGGTAAACAAGAAATTTATCAGCTTTAGGTTTAATGAAGGCTTCTGTCTGACGGTTTTCTTTATAATACTTCACGGTTTCTTCGGCCTCTTGTATTGTATTACAAGCCTTGCTCATATTGGACCGCTGTACTTCCTTGAATAATTTGCGAAACTTTTTGCCAAGTCCAAACTCCAATATTGCTCCTGACAAAACGTATTGCAGATCGCAGAACGCATCGGCAGCTTCTACAAGGTCGTTATTTTCAATGGCTTGTTTGAGCTCTTTAAGTTCCTCTTCGATGAGATTTATCCTGAGTTGACAACGTTCCTTTGCAGGTATCACGGGTTCTGTAAGTACCGGCAAATCAAATAAATTGTGAAATTTGGATACTGACTTGAGTGCTTTAGCTTCTTTCATAGTTGTTAGGTTGAATACTTTCCTACATAATATAGGAGCAGAAAAATTTTAGAAAAAAAACAGGGCAGAAAATATTCTCTGTCCTGATTGATTGAACTTATAATTTACTTATTTCTTAAAATAAGAGCTATCGTTTTTACCACCTTTTTCAAGGATTTCGATTCGTTTTTTAAATTCGTTAGATACCTGAAGATTGCTAAGTCGAGCATAAATCTCCTTTAGAGCTATCAGCGTATTCTTATCATTTGGATCAATAGATTCTACTTTTTCAAAGTAAGGGAGTGATTTTTTAAACATTTCATCGGTCTCAGATTTTTTCTTGTCATATTTCTTTTGACCGGCTGCTGAAAAGTCGTCAGGCATTGCATTGAGTTCTTTGGTCATTTCGGCTGCCTGGTTGAAGTAAATAGTACCCATACTATAGATTGCATCTGTATAATCAGGTTTCATTTCTATTGCCTTAGTGTAGTTGGCTTCAGCATTTTTCAAGTAATCCGCCTTTTTGGTTGCATCTTTTTCTTTCTGGAAGAGATTGTCATATACGTTGCCTAAAGTTGAGTATAATGATACATTGGCAGGTTCTTTTTCTATTGCCAGCTTTAGTTTATCAATCAATACGTCAGTTTTGTTCACCTTTAGGTAGTAATTGATTTCAGTATATAACAGACCGATATCTTCCGGAAATTTCTTTCTTCCAGCTTCAAGATATTGCAATGAGGCATTCATATCTTTTCCTGAAGTCAACTCATACAATGCACTGTAAATCTCCGGAGCATTATATTGGTCTTTGTACAGCTGTTCGAAATATGGAAGTGCTTTTTCAGGCATATTTGCATTCAGGGCAGACATAGCCGTTGCAAATCTTGTATCGCCCAAAGTTTTTTCATCATTTTCCAGCGGACTTTTCTGACCGTTGGCTTTGAGCGTTTCATGCGTATTAAGCAATCCGCTAAATCCGGAATATGCATTGGTATATTGTTGTGCAGCGTACATACCGGCTGCGTAGTTATTCATGTGACCGGCATTTTCAAACAGTCCTTTGAGAGCATCTTTTACTTCCCATTTTTTAGGTGTCAGAGTCATAGCCTTGTTAAAAGCCTCGTTTCCTATTTTAGCAGCATCCGGATATTGAATTTTGTGTTTGGGATTAGTCATAAGCTCTCTGAGGTCGCGGTTACAAAGCTCATTATATATTTCACCTTTTGTAATCCAAGTCTGTGCCTGGGTACTTGTGGGTTCCATGGAGCTTGCAAAATCAATATTTGTTTTTGCTTCATCAAGTTGAGCGCGGTTAGCAATCTGGTCTAGATTGTAATTGCCAAGTTCTCTTGAAGCTTTTTTATAAGCTTTTGAAGGGTCTTCCTGTGCAAATGCACCTGTAGTAATCAGCAATGTAAGGAAAAATAGAAAGGTTCTCATTCTTTAATTTATTTAGTTATTGTTAGTAACAAATTAATGTGATACTTGCATTGTTTACAAAATGTTAAATTATTCATCAGCATTCTCAGTAGATGAATCGTTATCCGTGTCTGTAGTAACATCATTATCTAATGTGCTATTATCAGATTCGCCCGTTTCTTCTTCAGGTTCGTGTTTTACTACCGCTATATCAGAAATAGAGTCACCATCTTCTATACGTATAAGTTTGACGCCCTGAGTGGCTCTACCCATAACCCTTAGGCCGGATGCGGCAATACGGATAAGGATACCTGACCGGTTGGTAATCATCAGATCATCTTCGTCACTGATAACCTTTATGGTCACAAGCTCTCCAGTCTTTTCGGTCACATTGATTGTTTTTACGCCCTTTCCTCCCCGATTAGTTATTCTGTAATCTTCAAGTAATGATCGTTTTCCAAAACCATTTTCTGAAACCACCAGAATGGTTTGTGTAGCATCTTCCGGGTCCACACAGATAAGGCCAACTACTTTGTCGTTATCGTCCGCCAAAGAAACACCACGTACACCAGTTGCTGATCTGCCCATCGGGCGTACGGTACGTTCAGGGAATCTGATTGCCCGACCTGACTTTATTGCCATAAGTATTTCAGAGTTGCCGGTTGTTAGTTTGGCATCCAACAGTTCGTCACCTTCGTTTATGGTAATGGCATTAATTCCATTAGCACGAGGTCGGGAGAATGCTTCAAGAATGGTCTTTTTGATAACCCCTTTTCTGGTAGCGAAAACGATATAATGCGAATTAATAAAATCAGTATTTTGCAAATCTTTGACTACGATGTATGCTTTTATCTTATCATCTTTATCAATATTCATCAAGTTTTGAACGACCCTTCCGGCAGAAGTTCTTGAAGTTTCAGGTAGTTCGTACACACGCAACCAATAGCATTTGCCTTGTTCAGTAAAGAACAGAATATAGTCATGATTGGAGGCTACAAATATCTGATCAACGAAGTCTTGGTCTCGTGTACGGCTGCCCATTGCACCTCGTCCACCTCGGCCTTGCGTTTTGTATTCAGTAGCTTTGGTTCGTTTGATATAGCCAAGGTGTGAAATGGAGATGACCACACTTTCGTCCTCAATCATATCTTCAATACTTATGTCGGCATCGTCAAATGTGATTTCTGTCTTGCGTTTGTCACCAAATTTATTTTTTATTTCTGTAAGTTCTTCACGGATGATGTCCATCTGTAGAGCTTCACTTGCAAGTATGGCTTTAAGTCTTTCAATAGTTTTGAGTAATTCGTCATATTCATTTTTAATCTTATCCCTTTCAAGACCTGTGAGGCGCTGTAGCCTCATTTCGAGAATGGCCTTTGCCTGAATCTCAGATAAACCGAAGCGTGACATGAGACCGTCTTTGGCTTCTTCTACCGTCTGCGAATTCCTAATCAAAGTGATGACTTCATCCAAATGATCAAGTGCTATCAATAATCCTTCCAGAATATGTGCGCGTTCTTCAGCTTTTCGGAGTTCATATCTGGTTCGTCTGACTATTACCTCGAGTCTAAATTTTACGAATTCTGTAATAAGATTTTTAAGATTCAGTACGACCGGTCTGCCTCTGACCAAAGCGATGTTATTGACACCGAAATAAGATTGTAAAGGTGTAAACTTATAAAGCTTAGACAATATGACATTGGCCATGGCATCGCGTTTTACATCCACCACTATGCGCATTCCTTTTCTGTCCGATTCGTCTCTTATATCACTTATTCCTTCGATTTTCTTTTCATTGACCAGCTCTGCAATTTTAATTACAAGATTAGCTTTATTTACCTGGTAAGGTATTTCGGTAATAATGATAGACTCTCTGCCTTGTTCACTGGTTTCTATTTCGGCACGGCCTCTGACCACTACCCTTCCACGTCCTGTTTCGAATGCTTCTTTGACACCTTTAATACCATAAATGATGCCACCTGTAGGAAAATCGGGCCCTTTGATGTGCTCCATCAGACCTTCTGTAGTAATATCCGGATTATCCATTGTTGCCAATATGCCATCCACAACTTCTGTTAGGTTGTGCGGCAGCATATTGGTAGCCATACCTACGGCAATACCTGTTGCACCATTTACAAGAAGATTAGGGAACTTTGTAGGGAGTACAGTTGGTTCTTCGAGTGAATCGTCAAAATTCAATGCAAAGTCAACAGTCTCTTTGTCCAGATCGTTGAGCATTTCGTCTGATATTCGCTGTAACCTTGCTTCGGTATAACGCATAGCTGCCGGAGAATCGCCATCTACCGAGCCGAAGTTGCCCTGGCCTTCTACGAGTGGGTATCTCAGAGACCATTCTTGTGCCATACGGATCATAGCATCATAGACCGAACTGTCACCGTGTGGGTGATATTTACCCAACACTTCACCTACTATACGGGCAGATTTCTTATAAGGTTTGGTATGACTCATACCCAATTCACTCATCCCGAACAAAACACGGCGGTGTACCGGTTTTAGTCCATCCCTCACGTCGGGCAATGCTCTTGCTACAATCACCGACATTGAATAATCGATGTAAGCAGACTTCATTTGCTCTTCTATGTTTACGGGTATAATTTTCTGATTTTCTGACATATATGTTTAAAGAAATTCTTTTGTATTAAAAATTAATGTGCAAATTTAGAAAATTTTTAGCAGACCAATCCTATTTATGACATAATTTATTAACCATTGTTTTAAGCTAAATGAAGATCATGGAGCTGGTAAATAACATTTTAATATTAAAATGTTCTTAATTTTGTGCCCGAATTCAAAAAAACAAATAACACTATACATAGTAAGGCATGGATAACAAGGTCAAACCTTATTCAGAACATGGATCGAAGAAAACACAGGTGGCTGAAATGTTTGACAATATTGCTTCTGCCTATGATTTTAATAACCAGATTTTATCCCTTGGTATTGACAGAATATGGAGAAATATCTTAGTTTCCACAATAGAAAAAACTAATCCTCGTTACATTCTCGATGTGGCGACTGGTACAGGTGACGTGGCTATCAGATTGGCGAAAAAGATACATTCAGCAAAGGTTACAGGCATTGATTTGTCTGAGAATATGTTACATTTAGGGCAGAATAAAGTAATGGATCAAAAACTGACTGACCGAATTACTTTACAAAAGGGTGATGCGGAACATCTCGATTTTGAGGATGATAGTTTTGATGCAATTACTGTTGCCTTTGGAGTCAGGAATTTTGAAACGCTTGTGAAAGGACTCTCAGAAATATTGCGTGTGCTGAAGCCCGGAGGCATGTTAGGTATTTTGGAGTTTTCTAAACCATCAAACCGTATTTTTGCATTTTTTTTCAATTTGTATTTTAAAACAATACTTCCATTAGCCGGTAGTATAACATCTAAGGACAATCAAGCGTATAAATACCTTTATGAAAGTGTCCAGGCATTTCCTGAAGGCGAAAATTTTTTAAAAATATTAGAATCAACCGGATATCAAAAATCGAAATGCAGAAAATTAAGTTTTGGAATCTGCAGTTTATATACTGCCTACAAATAGTATTATTTTGCCTGATTTATACATCAGCCACTGCCCAAAAGTTTGGCAGCAATCAGAATTACCTTGAGTTTAAAAACAAACCTTACTATTTTGGTATAACACTTGGCTACAATTCATCAGATTACAAATTATTCAGATCGCAGAATTTTATCGGTAATGACAGCATACGTTTGGCTGAGTCAGTCAAAGGTCCCGGATTTAACCTTGGCATAGTTACCAATTACAAAATAAATGAGTATTTCGACCTACGCCTCTTACCTACTCTTTCGTTTGCTGAAAGAAACATCACCTACGCTGTTCCGAAAAACCGAAGGCCGCCTTACCTTCAGAAAATAGAGTCCGTATTCTTCGAAATTCCCGTTCATCTTCGCTATACGTCTCATCCATATAAAGATATCCGTGCATTTATTCTAGGTGGTGTTAAATATTCAGTAGATGTTGCAAGTAATTCAAGAACAAGGCAAAAGGCAGAATTACTTAAAGTGTCACCTTCAGATTTTTCTGTAGAACTTGGAGCAGGTATTCAGATGTTTTTCCCGTATTTCATTTTCTCGCCCGAAATCAAATTTTCAAGAGGCATCAGCAATATTCTGATATTTGATAAGGACCTGAAAGAATCTAACATTCTCGAGAAGATACTCTCCTCCGGTTTTACGATTTCATTCCACTTTGAAGGATAAGCAATTGTTGTTCGGTAGCTGATTTAAGTTTTAGATAAAATGTTAAAAACTTGTCGTTGATGAATAGTTCATTGTCTTTGACAATTGATAGAGATTCAACAAATCCTGCAGAAAAGCTTGCTCTCTGATCCATTTTTTGCATAATAAAGTGCAACCCATCGAGCGTTTTATATTTTTCGATAAAATTACCTGCTATCATTCTGCGAATGAGCGAACTTACTTTCTCCGGAATTAAATGAAGTTGTGTTTCAATTTTATGGTAAACGCTATTCATAAATTCATCCAAAGTTGTAGTGTAAAACATTTGCCAGTTATTGCAAAGAAAAAAATCGAAAATAATATCTGCTATTACGACTGCATATTTTCCATGCTTTTGCCGAAATAAACTGATAACTGCATCTACATCAGTATCGGCATCCGTATATTTATCAATAAACATGTGCAAGTCATAACCGATGACGAAATTATCAGTTTTTCCCTTAAGCTGGCTTCTTGTAAGGAAATCCCCCATAAAATTGCCGGTCATTATTTCCGGATCATCACCTGAGAGTACCAGATGCGCTAAATAATTCAAATTGCAAATTAAGTTTGTTTCACAAAATTAATAAATCTAACTTTGCGCCGTTTTAAAAAAAATCAAATTATGGGATTAAAATGTGGAATCGTCGGACTGCCTAATGTTGGTAAGTCAACTTTGTTCAATGCACTTACATCTGCCAAAGCTTTGGCTGCCAATTATCCTTTTGCTACCAAGGAGCCTAACCTGGGCGTCATTGTCGTACCGGATAAAAGACTTGACGAACTTGCAAGATTAATTGATCCTCAAAAGATTCTACCTACAACCATTGAGATACTTGACATTGCCGGGCTCATCAAAGGTGCGAGCAAAGGAGAAGGACTTGGCAATCAGTTTCTTGCCAATATTAGGGAAGTAGATGCCATCATTCATGTTGTGAGATGTTTTGCCAATGACAACGTCATACACGTTGACGGAAGTGTTGATCCGGTCCGTGATAAAGAAATCATTGACCTTGAGCTTATTTTTAAAGATCTGGAAGGTATTGATAAAAGAATTGACAGACAGAAAAAAATAGCAAAAAGTGGTAGCAAAGACGACCAACGCATTGTAGAAGTTCTCGAGTACTTAAAGTCGCATCTTGAATCGGGTAAACCGGCTCGTTCATTTGAGAGAGAAGATCAGGACGAAGGTGTATTCCGAGAAATGATGTTACTAACAGACAAACCGATATTGTACGTATGTAATGTTGATGAGGCATCTTCTATCAAAGGAAATGAATATACGGAGCGATTCAAAGAGAGCATCAAGGACGAAAATGCTGAGATTATCTTAATATCGGCTGGTATCGAAGCTGAAATAGCAGAACTCGATTCGCTCGAAGACCGACAAGCATTTCTTGCAGAAATGGGTCTAGACGAACCTGGTGTCAACAAACTTATAAGAGCAGCCTATCATTTGTTGAATCTTATCACGTACATCACAGCAGGTGTAAAAGAGGTAAGAGCCTGGACAGTAACCCGTGGTACTTTGGCGCCTCAGGCAGCCGGAGTGATTCATACAGATTTTGAGAAAGGCTTTATCCGTGCAGAAGTCATCAAGTACGCCGATTTTGTCCATTATGGTTCAGAAGCTGCTGTAAAAGAAGCTGGCAAAATGTCGGTAGAAGGTAAAGAATATACTGTGCAGGATGGAGATATCATGCACTTCAGATTTAATGTGTAAAAATGAAGATTCCCAGACTTTTTATTTCAACAAAACTGTTTATAGCCTGTTGAAATACTGAGGCCGGGAATCACCTTTTTATATTCTACAGAATATTATTTTACGTACATTACATTTTTTACAGCCTCAGCTACTTTTTGTGCATTTGGCAAATATTCCTCAACAAAAACAGAAGAATAACCGAGATTTGTGTCTGCCGAATTAACCCTTGTAACCGGAGCATCCAGATGGTCGAATCCGTACTTTTGTATTTGGTAAGCTATTTCTGAAGCTACCCCAAACATCGGCCATGACTCATCAACGATTACGAGCCTATTGGTTTTTTTAACCGATTCGAGGATTGTATCGTGGTCTAGTGGTCTGATGGTTCGCAGGTCGATAACTTCGGCACTTATACCTTCTGCTTTAAGTAATTCGGCTGCTTCGAGTGCCACAAATACCATTTTATTGAAGGTAACAATGGTGACATCTGTACCTGCTCTTCTTATAGCAGCTTTTCCGATTGGTACTATCACGTCTTCACCATCTTGTGGCATAAGTCCGTCTGCTTCAAATTTCTTTCCACCAAAGCTGTAGGTACGTTTTCCGTCATCTGTTATTTCAAGTTCCATAGCATAAAAGACCTCAGACTCCATTACACATACCGGATTTTCGTCACGTATGGCAGCTTTCATCAATCCTTTGGCTTCAATCGGGTCAACGCAAGATATTACTTTGACACCAGGTACATTACCAAGCCAGCTTTCGAAGGTTTGGCTGTGTTGCTGTGCGAGCTGTCCTGCAGAGCCTGATGGACCTCTGAACACAATCGGGCATTTGAACTGACCAGCTGACTGTGATAAGGTTTTGGCTGCATTATTTACGATTTGGTCAAATGCAAGGACGGCAAAATTCCAGGTCATGAATTCTACAATTGGTCTTAGTCCGTTCATAGCAGCACCTACCCCAATACCTGCAAAGCCAAGCTCGGCAATCGGCGTGTCAATCACTCTTTTTGCACCAAATTCTTCAAGCATACCTTTACTTACCTTGTAAGCACCATTGTATTCGGCGACCTCCTCGCCCATCAGAAAAACGTTTTCGTCTATGCGCATTTCTTCAATCATTGCTTCGCGCAGTCCGTCTCTGAGTAATAGTTTTAAAGCCATTATTTTTCAAAATTTTCCCAAAGTTATATAAATATAATGTTTGAATGAAATCTCTCACACAAAAGATTTAGATATATTTTTAACATCTAGTCCGTCAAAATTACCGGAAGACATCCAAAGTAAAACAGTATTATACATTTTTTGTTGATTAATGAAGTGCATAAGTTCTTCTTTTTCAGAAAATATATGTACGTCTTCTTCATTAAAAGCTTTAATTACATCTTCAGGTTCGATCATGTTCATTTTTTTCATTTCAAGTGTATGTTTGCTATAATAAACGATCTTTACATCGGCGTTTTTCATTGTGTTTTTATACTCTTTCAGAAAATCAACATTCAGGCTGCTAAATGTATGCAATTCGTAAATGGCAATTTTTGTAAAATCCAGAAATCGGGCACTGACTGCATCGATAGTGCTTTTTAATTTGGATGGTGCGTGCGCAAAATCGAGATACGCTGCAAAATGTTCGTTGCGGCAGATGAGTTCCATACGTTTACCTGCTCCAGCAAAACTTGTGGCAGCTTGTAATATTGCTCCTTCACTTAACCCGAGCAGACGGCAAACATGAAAGGCAGCCTGAAAATTTTCTAAATTGTGTTTCCCGAAAAACTGTATCGGGTATTCTTTCCCCGAGGTATCTGACAAAACTAAATCACCATTTGGTAAAATATGATGAGGAAATTCAGCGTAGGCAACACGGTCAGTTACATCATAAGGTTCTGCTAGCATGTTGGCTAAGTTTTGGTCATTTTTGTAATAGATCAGGTGACCTTTATCTGGAATGGTTTTAATAAATTCACGGAAAGTATCTAGATAGTCATCAAAAGTCGGAAAAACATTGATATGATCCCAGGCTATGCCGGTAATGATGGCAATATCAGGATGATAATGAAGAAATTTTGAGCGCCTGTCAAGCGGCGAAGTAAGGTATTCGTCGGCTTCTAAAATGGCAATAGGAGCATCCGAAATACTCACCATAGTGTCAAAGCCTTCAATATTACTACCGATGAGGTAATCAAATTTGCGGCCATTCGCTTTGAGAATATGGGCAATCATGGATGTCGTAGTCGTTTTACCGTGGCTACCGGCAATGGCTACACGTGTTTTCCCGGCATAACATTTACCTATGTACTCCGGAAAGCTTTGAACATTAAGCCCGAGTTCAATTGCCTTGTTGAGCTCAGGATTATCAAGCCTGGCATGCATACCGAGAATTACGAGATCAAGATCAAGAGAAATTTTTTCCGGAAACCAGCCGAATTTTTCAGGTAAAAGCCCCCTGGCCAGCAATCTTTCTTTGGAAGGCGAATTGATTTCATCATCCGAACCGGTAACTTCGTGACCCAGATTATGCAGTGCAATCGCTAGATTATGCATGACAGCACCACCAATTGCAATCAAATGAATTTTCATAATAGGAAAATTGTTAAATTAATATTATTTTTGCAACCGGATTCGATCATATTGTTTAAGTAGTATAATACAATCCATAAAAATTGCGTTGTAGATTTAAATTAATTCAAATTTCATGAAAAACAAATCATTTAAAAGATTTCTGACTTTGGCGACTGTTGCAGTATTCTTCCTTACATTCACTTCTTGCAACCGAGGTACCGGATGTCCGAATAATTTTTCACTAAAATCATTGGCAAAAGTAGTTTCTAATTTTTAATTTGAGTATGGAAACTTTTCCCTGGCACCAACTTTCGAGTATGGACGGGCTGGAGCAAATTTCAAAAAAGTCATTTGAAATGCCAGTTGTCATCTTTAAACACAGCACACGATGCAATATCAGTTCTATAGCGAAAATGCGATTAGAAGAAGATGCATTGACACTTGGTAGTCAGGTACACTTTTATTACCTCGATTTGCTCAATCACCGCGATATCTCTGCGAAGATCGCTGAAAAATATCACGTCCACCATGAATCACCACAAATCCTCGTCATCAAGGATGATGAATGTATTCTTGATGCAAGTCATCTTGATATTCAGGCAGATGAGATTGAAGAGGTAATTGCGGCTTGTTGAACCCCAAATCTAAGTCCGGTTTGTTAGAAATTTTCGAAACAAAAGACGGCAGTAACAGTCTTAGAAATACTATTAGTGGCGACACTTATCACTCTGTACATGGTGCTATGGGTGAAAGTCAGCATGTGTTTGTACAAAATGGCTTAATGAAAGCTTTCGAGCAAAAGACTGATTTGATTAAAATTCTTGAACTTGGATTCGGTACAGGGTTAAATGCGTTGCTCTGCCTCAAGGAATCTATCCAACAACAACGACTAGTTGAGTATCATTCTCTTGAGAAATATCCGGTCACAGAAGAAATATACTCCAATCTTGATTTTCACAACACAGCAGAACTTAGGGAGTTTCATTCGGAATATCTTCAACTGCACACCTCCCCATGGGATTTGGGCATCAGACTAAGACATCATTTCAGCTTTACAAAATACCTGATAGATTTTGTTGATTATCGACCATCCGGTCAATATGATGTCATTTTCCATGATGCTTTTGCACCAGATTCGCATCCTGAAGTTTGGAAAGAAGATTTTCTTACTAAATGCTATCAGTGGCTGGCAGATGATGGTTTTTTGATTACATATTGTGCCAAAGGTTCGTTCAAACGTGCTTTGAAGGATGTTGGGTTCGTTGTAGAATCATTACCGGGGCCGCCAGGAAAACGCGAAATAACAAGAGCTTTTCGTTGATTGCTTTCAATCCTGACGGTGTGTGATGATTGATTTTTTTTAGGAAATGTAAATTCAAGCTCAGTTTGACTTTGTCAGATCCTTTTTCTTCAGAATACCACTTTTCAGATCTGTTATCACTTCAGAGAAATTATTAAATTCACGTCGGTAACTAATACCGATACCTGATTTATTTTTTCTACCTCCCTCCAACGAAGGTTCAGTCCGTTGATATGCTCTTATTTTCAATCTATTGTCGGGTGTAATGGAGTACGTTACTTCCAGGTCACCGGCAAAATAAGTTTGTGAACTTACAGCTGAACTTGCATTGGTACCAACATTACCACCGATATTGATTGACAAGCGGTCTGAGAAAAGATTGTTTTTCATACGCAACTGCAATTCGCTTGTAGAAAATGGGTTTACGGTAGATGCATCATAGACATTATAGCCAACCTTAAGATCAATGCCGGAGATGACACCATTTTCTTTAATAAAATCGGATAGTAGCTCAGTAATGTACCCAGACAGCTGATTCGACATCAATTCAGACAAGGTATTAATAGATGTAAGATACTGTGTACCCTGGAAGTTATTATTTGGCGGAATGAATGATTTGGTAACTATTAGTGCCATTGCCTGGCGATTCATTTCGTTCTGATCTTGTCTTACTATGCGCAATTTCGAATCAACATAATTGCGGATGATGGGTGAAATATTTGGAAAGTTGATATCGAGTTTGATATTGGGGCTTAGCAATCGGCCAGAAAGCGACAAGTCGAGGTCAACTTTAGTGGTTTTTCTTGCCTCAGTAATAGCATTATTGTCTGCACCAAGGTATTCGAGTATAAAATTATATGGAGAAGTATAAAGATCTCTGTATGAAGCGGTAAGATTTACTTCGCCTTCATAAGGATCACCTGTCCAGCGAACTGTACTGCCCCCTGATATATTGAATGGTTTGTTTACAAGGTTAAGTAAAGTAAAAAGATATTCGCCTGACACTATTTCATAATCGCCAAACATGTTAAACTCACCTGTTGAAGAAAATGCCAATTGGATATTGCCTTTGCCATAACCTTTGATGTAGTCACCTGCTTTCGGATCGAGAATGAGCTGTATCAAAGCATCTTCGGTCACGGACAAATCCATGTCGATATTTAAGCCTGAGCTTTCAGCAGGTTTTCGTTTTTCTGCATTGGTACGTGAGGTATCCACATTTTTATTGACAAATCTAACGAAGCCAGAAGCTTTGGCTTGTTCTGTTGAGCCAAATGGTATGGTAAGGTTGCTACCTTTTGCTGTGGTAGCATTTATATATATATTGGTATTACCGAATGTGCCGCCTATGGTCATTAGAATTGCTCCCACACCTTTTCCATAGTAAATGTTGTTATTCAGCACACTTGTATTGAGGGCGATAAACTCCGGCGACTGAATTTTTACATCATACCCCCATTTCTTGAAATGGTCATGAACCAAACCACCCGTTACGAGCGCTTTATTGCCAAGCGGGTCGGTGATATAACTTCCGGTAGCATCAATTTTGGTATTGGAGAAGGCCACTTTGCCGTTCTCAATTGTATAGTCAACATTTGTATAAATCAAATGAAAGCCAGCCTTGGCAATGTCTGCCTTACCCGATAGGCCCATGTTATGCAACGGGCCTTCAACAGTAAAATTTCCCTTAAGCGAACCCGAAGTATTGTTGATACCATTGCCGATAAAATATTCAAGTGTGCGAAGCGGTAAATAATTAAATCTATTATCGAGTTTTAGTCTGATGTTCTCTCGGTCACTTATGTTGAGAAAACCTCTTCCAGACATGGCAATTGTGTCGTGTTCAAGTTGGTATTCAACATTTAGCAGTTCTTTAAAATCAATTGCTGATGCATTGACCAATAATTTTCCCCAATGGTCTTTATTGATATTGAGCGAATCGCTGTACACACGGAGTCCAAAATTCCGAAGCTTGTAAACTTCGTTGACACGTGCATAGATTTGAAGATTGCCTGAAAGCTTCAGTTTGTCATACTTAATGATCTCATTTAGCTTGGAAACATCATATCCAATAATAGCGAACTCAAGTCCGTCATTGATTGTTTGGTTCAGTATTATTTGCCTATTCTCATTGGTAAGAACAAATGATTCAGGTATGATGGTCTGTTTATTGATTATTAGTAGATTGTCAGGATTGACTTCCCAGTTTTCGCCGAGTAGATTGATACTATTATTATTAAAATGAAGATTGTAGCCATCATCTGTTGGTTTGAGCGTGCCGTTCACACTCAGGTCAGAAGAATAAAGTTTTATTCCATTAAAATCAAATTTAATATTCTCGGGGTTTATCACAAAAGTAAATCTTGTATTATCGAGTACTTTATCCATTACAACAGTTTTGTCGAGTATTCCCGAAAAATTGGCCTCTTCATCATATTGAATATAATTGATAGTAATGCCTTTAAAAACTTTGTCACCCACTTTGATACCTTCAGTAGTAGCTAAAGTATTCCATTGGTTAGTCAAGTTATTAAATTTGCCACTCACCAACAATGGGCCGTCAAAACTTACAGGATTGTCAATCAATGCCAGCAGAGGCTCCGTTTTTTTAATGTCGAATTTGTAGCTGCACTGGGTCCTTGTAAAAGGTAAATTTACTTTCGGGAGCTTAATGTCGTCATAATATCTCGGATAAAGTTTCTTCAGATTTTGTAAAAATATCTGATGTAGATTATCAATTTCAAATTCGCCGGATATGTAAACATCTGCCACATCCGATTTTACATCAATCGTTTTGACATTACCGGTTTGGCTGGCATTCAGCAAAATTTCATCAAGCTCAAATAAGGTTTTTTGACCATTTGTAAATCTCAGATTGTTAATTTTGGATGTTCCATCAAGTGTTTTAAAATTTCTTGTAAGCAGGTTTATATCAAGATTGCCAGAAACAGCGAGTGGCTTGGAAGAAAGGTTTAGCTTATACAGATCAAGATTTTTTATCTCAGAAAGGAAATCATACTCGGGAATATCGGCACCAAGATCCACCTTTCCTGTAAAGGTAAAATCAGCATTTGGATCGGATCCGGTAATTGAGCCATCTATCGTATTCTTTTTGAATATACCATTCAACACTATATCATGATAAGTATAACTATTGTATTCTATGGAATGTACCTTACCGTCAAGGTCAGCTTCAGCTTTATCGGCTGTAAATCCGTGCCCGTTTCTGACATTGAAATCTGCTGACAGATTGCCAAATTTATTTTGATCTATCCAGCTACCGAGGTTAAAATTCTTCAGTTTCATTCCACCAGAATAAATTGAATTATCCTTTCCATTCTGCAGATTCATCCTAAGGTCAAGCCCAATATCGCCAAGGTTGGTTTTTAATGTTCCATAGGTGACAAAATCAGTGAAGAAGCCGTCAAAGTTTCCTTTGAAAGACAATTCTCCCAGTTTTGAAAAATTAGGTGGAAGAACAAGATTGGGGATTGCCTTTTCTAGAAACTGCACATTGCTATTCAGCTGCTTTATATCAAGGTTGATAATAGCATTATCTGTTTGAGAAATATCATTAGACTTAAATTCTGTATGGAGGTATAGCTTTGATGGTATTTCTACAATGAGGTTTTTAGCTTTCAGACTATTGATACGGCCGTATATTTCACCAGATACAGTCAGGACTTCATTAAAATTATTGACGAAAAATTTATCATACTTTAATGAGGGCGCAAAATGAGCTATTTCTCTAACAGAAATCATTGATTTATTAAGCCCAATTTTGATGCCCACATTGTTTGCAAAGTCATCACTCAATGATGACAGGCTTTCGTAGTTGAGTATTACAGAATCTCTGATGACACTTGCCTTGGTTTGTAAATTTAACTCAGCCAGCCGTATTTGTTCATTATTAATACCTGCAAACCCGGCCGTCAACTCCTTTATTTCAAAACCTTTTGATTCTTTAAGTGAAATCTTCAATGGTGAAGCACTGTACGAACCATCGTGTATGATTAGATTCTTGCCGATTGCATGTACATCATTGAAAGCAAAATGCGACCAGTCAATGTCGTCAACGCTAATTTTAATATTTGGGTCAGGTGGCCGCTGGTAATTGTCAACAAAAAGAGAACCGTCATTTAATTCAAAATCCTGAAAGACAAGTTTCAAAACTTTCCCG
Organism: Saprospiraceae bacterium; assembly: GCA_019694295.1. GTDB lineage: Bacteria > Bacteroidota > Bacteroidia > Chitinophagales > Saprospiraceae > JAEUUM01. The sequence continues at coordinate 24,960 of JAIBCG010000010.1, read as the reverse complement.
TTCGGGTTATCTGTTTCTTTTATTACCTTACCGGATGCTTCAATAGCTTCCATGGATAATTTCCTGTATTGTAGCCTGAACACCGGCATATCAAATATTACACTTGAAAAGATGTACTCTTTATTGACAAAGTCCATTTTTCCTACTTTTGCTTCCCCACGTTGGGTACTTATACTTAAGTAATTACCATTGTGCTCATTGTAGTCTGTAAATTCTACGACTGCCAGCTGAATTGTTTTTATTATTAGCTTAAGTTTCGTGTCTGATTTCTTTTTATCCTCCTTAGGAGGGAACATTTTCCGTATCAGCAAATCAATGTTTTGCTCTGTTTCACCCGGATATTTCCGAAGATTTACTCCAGCATTCTTCAGTACCACTTCATCCAATACAATACGTTGTCTGTATAAGTTAACTGGATTGACGCTAAAATTTATCTGAAGCTGTTGAGCATATATCACAGGGTTAGCGTGCAGATCATCGATTGAGAATCCACGCAATTCGAAGTTATTAAAAAAATTGAAACGCACACTGGCGAGCTCCACCTTTGTACCAGATCTGGATTCTAAAAAACTTGTAATGTAATTCGTTGCTTTGCGTTGGACAGATGGGATTTGAAAAAAAAGAAAAAGAAAAAAATTGAGAAAAAGAAAAAGTACAAATATCCTGAACACCCACAGCGCAAACTTTTGTAAAAAGCCGCCACCGTGATATGGTTTAAAGAGATATTTTTTAAGGTTTACCTTTTTCATTCAAACGAATCCGACCGACAATTTATGATTATAGACATACAAATAAAGAAATATAAAAGAGAATTAACTAATAATTAAATAATTATAGTCAATTTGCTCTTTAACAATATAAACATTTTGTTTTTAATCTATTCATACAATGTTGATTCAGCACAAATTTCCTTATCCGAATCACGGATAAGTTTATATAATTCTATTGATTGTGATGCTTCTTTTACATCATGTACGCGGAGTACTTTAGAACCTTGTGCCAACGCATACATATTAAGTGCAGTTGTTCCATTGAGTGCATCATCAGAAGAAATATTAAGACTGGTATAAACCATCTTTTTTCTGCTTACCCCAGCCAGTACGGGCAGATGGAGGATATTGAAGTAGCCGATACTCTTTAATAATGAAAAATTCTCTTGCATCAGCTTTCCAAATCCAAAACCCGGATCGAGAAAAATATCATAAATACCATATTCATTCAGTTGGCGTATTTTTTCAGTAAAAAAATCAAACACAGTAGCAACCGGATCGCCAAGACCTTTTTTTGAATGCATTGATTCGAAAGTTGCACCGTTGTGCATTAACACATAAGGCACATTTGCATCTGCAATAACACGAAACAAATTTTCATCAAATCGACCACCTGAGATATCGTTGATAATGTCAGCACCAGCCGAGCATGCCTGCTTGGCCACCTCAGCCCGAAAAGTATCGACAGAAATAAATACTTGTGGAAAAGCATCTCTGACTGCAGAAAGGAACGGCATTAAGCGTGAAATTTCAGCATCTGTATCAATGTTTACTGCTCCAGGTCTTGAAGACATAGCACCCAAGTCAAGAATGGTTGCACCATCTTCAATCATCTGTCCTGCCTTGTCGATTATCTCATCTGTGCCAGTAACACGACTTGCAGCGTAAAACGAATCTGGTGTAATGTTGAGAATACCCATGATAATAGGATCCTCAAAAACCAGTAGTCTCCCTCTGCAATTAAAACTTGTAACCGGTGAAATCATTGTGATCAGGAAAAATTTCTGTAAAGGTAAAAAGAAATGAATAACTATGAAGAAATGATGTCTATGAATGGGTAAAATTGGCACAGTTCATGCAGGTTAAAGAGCATATTTTCAATACATATTAAAAATATTAAAATGTTAAAATTGAAAATAATATTAAATTAGCTTTTGTGATTAGAAAAGGAAATAATATTTTTGTTCATCTAACGTTTAGAGATGACCGGAAAACCAAATTAAATAAAGTAAAATTGTAGAGGGTGAAGTTAACAAACATAGTAAGTCAAACATTAAACAAAGTAAGATTAATACCGGCTCCAATATCCATAACACTTGTTTCAGGTCTGCTCATGTACCTGGTCAATTATGCAGTCAAAGACAGTTCCACCGACTTCAGTCTGAAAGCTTCTTTGAGTGAATTAAGCGCATTTCCACTCGAAATGCCTAATGTCAAATACGAGCTTTTGCTGGATACTATGGAGGTAAGAACAACTTTAATCAAGCCAAATCAATTTTTGGTAGATATCCTGAAGAACTACGAGCTAAGTGATAATGAGATCAATAATATGGTTGCAAAGGCAGCTAAAGTATTTGACCTAACCAAACTTCGTGCAGGGAAAGAATATAGCGTAATGTGCAAAAAAATGACCGAGAAGCCATACTACCTTATATATGAACCAGATGCATACGGCTATGTGAAGCTTGACTTCAGGGATACTATGCAGGCAAGCTATATTCAAAAAAATATTCAGACGAATATTAAAATTGCAAAAGGAATCGTGAATTCGACCTTGTCTGAAAGCATGGCAGAAGGTGGTCTGAGTTATGACCTGATTGACAAAATGGAGGACGCCCTCGCATATACTGTGGACTTCTATCACGTTCAGAAAGATGATAAATTTAAAGTACTATATGAAGATCACAGCATAGATGGCAAAAGTGTAGGTGTAGGTAAAATGTACGGTGCTTATTTCGAGCAGAACGGCAAAGACTATTATGCTATATATTATAAGAAAGGTGACCGCGAAGGATATTACGATCTGGAAGGCCGGCCTATGAAGAGATATTTCCTGAAAGCTCCTGTCAAATTTAGCCGTATCTCTTCGGGGTTCAGTCTAAGACGTTTTCATCCGGTTTTAAAATATAACAAACCTCACTTTGGGACTGATTATGCTGCACCTGCCGGAACACCTATTATGTCTGTAGGTAATGGTGTGGTAATTGAAGCTAGCAGAAACGGATACAATGGCAATTATGTTAAAATAAAACATGATGCCACCTATACCACACAGTATCTTCACATGTCAAGAATCGGGAAAGGCATCAGAAAAGGTGTTAGGGTATCTCAGGGGCAAACCATCGGCTATGTCGGTTCTACAGGCCTTGCCACAGGTCCGCATGTATGTTTCAGATTCTGGAAAAACGGCGTACAATGCAATCATTTAAAGGAGAAGGTGAGCAGCAATCCTGTGATGAACAAGGCCGATCTTCCAGAATTCTTCAAAGTACGGGATGAAGTGGTAAGAAAACTGAATATTGTCAAACACAAACCGGTTACTGAGAGTATTCAATCAGAAACCAAGGATGACAATCCGTAAAATTTAGTTGAGGTTCAGGAAATCATCTATCTGTCCGAGAATCGCATGGGTGTTTCCTTTATTTTCAAGGATTACCTGCCATAGTTTATCGGGTTTGAAAACAAAGAGATAATTAGGATCCATTTCGTCAATTATCCAAGTTTTATCCTCAATTTCTGCTTCGAGCTGATATTTTGACCACCCTGTATATCCTACATAGAATCTGATATTACCCGGATGCAACAAACCCTGAGTAATCAAGACTTTTACCTTTTCAAAATTACCACCCCAGTATATACCATCACAAACAAACTGGCTGTCATCAATGATGTCGCCGGCAGTATGTAAAAAATGTACCGAATCTGTCTGTACCGGTCCGCCATAGTAAGCAAGCGCATCAAACTCCGGAAAGTCATTTATAATACTATCAACCTTTACATCCAATGGCTTGTTAAGGATAAATCCGAGAGTGCCCTCTTCATGCTTATCACAAATGAGTATTGCCGCCCTGCGGAAATAAACATCCAACATGAATGGTTCAGCGAGAAGCAAACTTCCTTGTGATATCTTTTGATGTTCCAATGCTGATCTTATAAGGCGTCAGATAATATATTTCTGTCTATCTGTCTGATCATGCCTCTGAGAACCGAACCCGACCCACCTACTTCGGTAAAATGATCGCAACCATCAGTAATCATATTGCGGACAATCTGAGTCCATAATACCGGGGCAGTTAACTGTATCAGGATATTTTTCTTTATGACATCAGGGTCAGTGGATGGGGTTGCATTGACATTTTGATAAACAGGACAGAAAGGTTCGGAGAACTGTGTTTGTTCTATAGCTGCTTTGAGTCTGTCTTGTGCAGGTTGCATAAATGGCGAGTGGAATGCTCCACCAACAGCTAATTTGATAGCTCGTTTGGCACCAGCTTCCATACAGGCTTTCATTGCTTCCTCTACACCTTGAATACTACCGGAGATAACCAATTGGCCCGGACAATTATAATTAGCAGCTATGACCGTATGATTGATAGAATTGCAAATTTCTTCAACTTTATTATCTTCCAGACCAAGTATGGCGGCCATGGTACTTTGTTCAAGTTCGCATGCTTGCTGCATGGCCTCTGCACGTTCTTTTACCAACAATAATCCGCTTGCGAAGTCGAGACAACCATTCACTACGAGTGCCGAAAATTCGCCAAGCGAGTGTCCGGCGACCATATCAGGTACAACATCAGGATTAATCAACGCTTTTATAACTGAATGCAGAAAAACAGAAGGTTGGGTTATTCTGGTTTCTTTTAATTCCTCTTCTGTACCTTCGAACATTACTTTCGAAATCTGATAACCGAGAATTTCGTCTGCCTGGTCAAACAAAATTCTTGCAGATTCATTGTTCGTGTACATATCCTTGCCCATACCGACAAACTGTGAAGCCTGCCCGGGAAACACAAATGCTCTCATACTGTGTAATTTATTTATGTTTAAAGACCAAAAATACGGATTCAGTCCAATTTTGCTACTATTAATTTCAGGAATTCGTTCCTTGTTTCATTTCTTTTAAATTCTCCGGTAAAAGCGGATGTAGTAGTAACAGAATTTTGCTTCTGTACACCGCGCATCATCATACACATGTGGTGAGCTTCGATGACAATGGCAGCACCATGAGGCTTAAGGACATTGTCAATACAGTTAAGAATATCGTGTGTAAGTCGTTCCTGTACTTGTAACCTTCTGGAAAATACATCCACTACCCTAGGTATTTTACTCAGGCCTACTATTTTACCGTTTGGGATGTATGCCACGTGAGCTTTGCCGAAAAAAGGCAACATGTGATGCTCACACATGGAATATAGTTCTATATCTTTCACGATGACCATTTCATTATAATCTTCATGAAACAGTGCCGACCTTAGTATTTCGCTTGGGTCCTGTTCATAACCACTTGTTAGAAATTTCATTGCTTTTGCTACTCTTTCAGGAGTTTTGAGCAATCCTTCCCTATTAACATCATCACCAAGCAAACCAATGATGTCTCTGAATTTATCCTTCATCTGAAGTACTTCAGAGTTCATTGGTGTTTCAGATTCTAAACTCATTCTATTTATATTTTATTAAAAATAATACTAAAGCAAATATAAGCCATGTTTTCAAAAACCAAATCATTACCTTCATCTAAATAATGGTTTACTTGGTCTATTGTTCATAAAGGGTATGATGTATTGACTAATATTTTCGTAATTTTACTCTGATGTTGGAGACAATTATATCATTTCTGACCAGACGTAAAATCGGACAGCACTTGTTGTTCTGGTTGTTTAGTTATGTTTTCCTGTGTTTCATGGAATACCTTACTACAAGAGGAACATTTCATTCAATATTGCTGAAGCAGTTAATAAATATAGCCTTTTATGCCATTATGGTCTATGGCAATATCTATTATTTGATTCCTAATTTTTTCCGCGAAAAACGCTACCAGTCATATTTCCTCATTCTTGTGTTGTATGTATTGATTATTACGCCCATTTTTTCATTTTTTCTATACATAGCTGCCTTTGATGATCCATTTCAAAAAGCAGAACTCCTCAAACTAAAGAACTACTATTACTTTTTCAATCTGTTTATAATTGGTGCAAGTACAGTTTTTGTAATCATAAAAGACTGGATATTGCAAAAGCGAGAAAAAAGGGAACTCGAAAACCGAAATATGCAGACGGAGCTTAATTTTCTAAAATCGCAGATTAATCCGCATTTTCTGTTCAATACGCTCAATAGTCTGTATGCCTTGACACTCAAAAAGGACGATAAAGCGCCTGATGTGGTGGTAAAATTGTCGGAAATGATGCGGTACATGCTTTATGAATGTAATGAAAAATATGTTCCACTCGAAAAGGAACTAAATTATCTTCATAATTATATAGACCTTGAACAACTTCGCCAGCCTGACAGAGTACAGATTAAAATGACCGTAAAAGGAGACCCTTCCGACCTAGAGATTGCACCGCTTATACTTATTTCATTCCTAGAAAATGCTTTCAAACACGGTGTGTCAAGGAGTATTGGTAAGGCTCATGTCAATGTCTGCATTGCAATCAAAGACAAAAATCTCAATTTGGAAATCGAAAATTCAAAACCAAAGCAAAAGACAGACCAGCTAAAAGAACCCGGAGGTATCGGATTGCAGAACACTAAGAAACGCCTTGACCTTATCTATGGTGGAAGACATGTGCTCATCATAGAAGAAAATTCAGAAATATTTACAGTAGATTTATCAATAAACTTAACACAGGATTCATGAGCAGAATTAACGTAATCATAGTGGACGACGAACCACTTGCACTCGATATTCTCGAGACATTTGTAAAAAAAGTGCCGGAGTTTGAACTTATCGGCCGGTGCAACAATGCTGCAGAAGCAATTAGCATGATTGACGCCAACAAGGTAGATGTCATGTTTCTTGATATTCAAATGCCACACATGACGGGTATTGAATTGATGCGAAGTCTTGACGATCCTCCTCTCGTAGTATTTACTACAGCCTACCCTAATTATGCTGTTGAAGGATTCGAACTAAATGCACTCGACTATTTACTCAAGCCAATATCTCTTGAGCGATTTATGAAGGCAGTACATAAAATTAAAGATCATCATTCTATTCAAAAAGAAAACGACAACGAACTCAATGAGGATAAAGACTTCTTCTTTGTAAAAGCAGATAAAAAATTGATGAAGATTAATTACAATGATATTACCTATGTTGAGGGCCTAAAAGATTATGTCATTCTATGGTTAGGCGATACCCGAATCATTACTCTGCAAACCATGAAGAGTCTGGAAATAAAACTTGATTCAAAGAATTTCAGGAGAATACACCGTTCATTCATCGTCAATCTTAATAAAATTAAGGCATTGAACGGCAATATGGTAGAAGTGGAATACAAGGCCCTATTGCGTCAATTACCAATAGGTAAAAATTATAAGGATGATTTGCTTGAAATAATAGGTGAAAGCAGACTCTAAAAAAAATCCGGGGTCAAGAAATGATGCCCTGGAAACTAACAAACAAACCAACTGAAAACCATTATCAAAAATATCAACGAAGTTAACCACCTTTACATTTCAAAATCAAGAACTTTAACTAAATCCTAACAAAAAAACATGCCGATAAAATAAAGTTTAACATAACTGCATTTTCGAGGCTTATCAGATTGGCTTTGTTGGATATATTTTATACTTTTGAGCCATTAAGAATTAACACTTATTAAAACAGAAAAAATTGTGAAACCAACCGATATCAAAAATCCTGAATATTTCCACAAAGTAGTGGATTGTCAGTATGCGTGTCCTTCACATACACCAGTGCCTCAGTATATCAGACTTATTGCAGCTGAACGATACTCAGAAGCATATATGGTCAATTGGGAGTCAAATGTGTTCCCTGGTGTGCTTGGGCGTACATGCGACCGGCCCTGTGAGCCTGCCTGCCGACGTGGTCGGGTTGAAGAAAAACCAGTAGCCATCTGTCGTCTGAAACGTGTAGCTGCTGATAACAAAGATGAAGTAAAACAATACATGCCTGCTGGACCTTTTGCTCCAAACGGAAAAAAGATTGCCCTCATAGGAGGAGGCCCGGCCTCGCTTACCGTAGCTCGCGACCTCTCTCCACTTGGCTATGAAATCCATTTATTTGACGAACACAAGAAAGGTGGCGGAATGATGCGATCGCAAATTCCTTCATTTAGACTACCCGAAGAAGTACTCGACGAAGAAGTAGGATATATACTTGACATGGGTGTTCATACACACTTTAACAAATATGTGTCAAGCCTGAAAGAAATAATTGAAGATGGGTACAATGCTATTTTTGTAGGTACGGGTGCTCCTCGTGGACGAGATCTTGCCTCACTGCCCGGTCGCCAGGAAGGAAAATCCAATATTCACATAGGTATTGAATGGCTAGCCAGCGTGGCATTTGAACACATTCACAAAATAGGTAAAAAAGTCATCGTACTGGGTGGTGGAAACACTGCAATGGACTGTTGCAGAACAGCAAGGAGAATGGGAGGTGAAGAAGTAAAAGTAATAGTACGAAGCCCGTTCACTGAAATGAAGGCCTCACCGTGGGAAATTGAAGATGCCATCCATGAAGATATTCCGATACTTGAAAACCATGTACCTAAGGAATTTGTGATTGAAAATGGCAAACTGAAAGGTATGTTGTTCGACAAGGTGCATGCCGTGTACGATGAAGATGGCAAACGATCACTTGTACCCACTGCTGAGCCTCCCGTATTTGTAGAAGCAGATGATGTGTTGGTAGCTATTGGACAGGAAAACTCATTTCCTTGGATAGAGCGCGACCTTGGTCTAGAATTCGATAAGTGGAATATGCCCGTAGTGGACAAAACAACACACCAGTCAACTGTATCGCATATATTCTTTGGTGGTGATGCCGCCTTCGGACCGAAAAACATCATTACCTCCGTAGCTCAGGGTCATGCTGCAGCAGTTTCTATTGACCTATTTTGTTCGGGCGAGGATGTGCATGTAAGGCCTTCACCGGTGACCAATCTGGTAAGCCAAAAAATGGGTATTCACGAATGGAGCTATGATAATTATATATCAAATGATTTCAGATTTGTGGTGCCACAAGCCGACAAATCAATCACTCTGAAAAATCTTAAAAAAGAGGTCGAACTTGGTTTTGATGTTGAATCGGCATTCAAAGAAGCGCAAAGATGTCTTAATTGCGATGTACAAACAGTATTTGACTTCAAGCGTTGTATAGAATGTGATGCTTGTATGGATATCTGCCCTACTTCATGTATCACATTTACCACCAATGGTGATGAAAGCGATCTGCGAACCAGACTCAAAGCTCCGTCCAATAATATTAACCAGGACTTATACGTATCTGAAGCATTACCAACCACACGGGTTATGGTAAAAGATGAAGATATGTGCCTGCATTGTGGATTGTGTGCCGAAAGGTGCCCTACCGCAGCTTGGGATATGCAAAAATTTTCTTACATAACATCAAAACCCGGATATTCATGGCAAGCAGTGTAATTGTAAATGATTTTGTTGTAAAATTCGCCAATGTTAACGGTACAGGCTCTGCCAGTGCTAACTATCTGTTTGCAAAGGCAATATTTCGTATGGGTATTCCGGTAACGGCAAAAAATATTTTTCCTTCTAACATTCAGGGATTACCTACATGGTATGAAGTGAGAGTGAGTGATAAAGCCTATTATGGCAGACGAGAAGGAATAGACGTGATGGTTTGTGTCAACCCACAAAGTATGATGCAAGATGTAAAAAGTGTAAAGACCGGTGGATATTTTATCTACGATAATACAAAAAAACTACATCCTTCATTTGTAAGAGAAGATATCAACTACATCGGGATTCCGCTAATGGAAATGTGTAACCGCGAATACGCTGACCCTCGACAAAGACAATTATTTAAAAATATAATATATGTAGGCGCACTTACCGAACTGTTGCATATTGAATTCAATGTATATGAAGACCTTTTTGCAGATCAATTTAAAGGAAAGGAGAAATTAATAGCTCCGAATATTCAGGCATTGCAGCTCGGCATAAATTATATAAAGGAAAATTTTAATCATACCTTCCCATTTACAACTGAAAGAAGAGAATATACAAAGAATAAGATAATGGTAGATGGTAATACTGCCTGTGGCTTGGGTGCAATATACGGAGGAGCCACTGTAGCAGCATGGTATCCGATTACACCTTCTACCTCTGTGGTGGAGGCATTTGAAAAATATGCTAAAAAATACAGAGTTGATCCCGAAACTGGCAAAAACAAATATGCCATCGTGCAGGCAGAAGACGAACTTGCTGCCTTGGGTATGGTCATCGGTGCTACCTGGAACGGGGCAAGGGCTTTCACTGCTACTTCTGGTCCTGGCGTTTCACTGATGAACGAATTTCTTGGCCTGGCCTATTTTGCCGAGATACCGGCTGTACTGATTGATGTTCAACGCACAGGTCCTTCCACAGGTATGCCTACCAGAACACAACAATCAGACATCCTTATTTCTGCCTATGCTTCCCATGGTGATACCAAGCACGTACTACTCTTCCCGAGTACGCCTAAGGAATGTTTTGAATTGACTGCTGCTGCTTTTGATCTTTCCGAACAGCTCCAGACTCCGATTATATTGCTGACTGACCTAGACCTTGGCATGAATGATCATGTGAGTGATCCATTCGAATGGGATGATGACAGAAAATACGACAGAGGAAAGGTATATCATGCTGAAGATCTGGAAAAAATTGAAAAATTCGGTAGATATCTTGATATCGACGGTGATGGTATTCCGTATCGTACTTATCCTGGTGCTCACCCAAAGAAAGGCGCATTCTTCACAAGAGGAACGTCGCATAATGAATATGCCGGCTACACAGAAGATGGTGCAGACTATACAAGGAATGTAGAACGACTTCTTGTAAAATTCGAAACAGCCAAAAAGCTTGTACCAAAACCTGATTTTTATCAAAAATCCAATAAATCGGATGAAGCAATGCTATTCTTTGGTACCTCAATGTACCCGGCAGAAGAAGCACTTGATGTACTGAAAGAAAATGGTATCGAATTAGATGCTGTTAGAATAAAAGCATTTCCGTTCAATGATGATATCGTAGAGTTTATTAATGCCCACGAAAAGGTGTATGTTATCGAACAAAATCGGGATGCACAGCTAAAAACACTTCTGGTTACAGAACATGGATTTGATCCCGCCAAGCTTGTTTCTATCTTGAATTATGACGGTATGCCAATGACAGCCGAACAGATATCAAAAGCCATTCTCGAAAAATCTAAATCAACAATTGCTAAAACAGTCAATAATTAATATATCATGACGTACCTAAGGCCAACTTTCAAACACCCGGATTTGCCAAAAAATTCACTGGGATATACCTTCAAGGATTATGAAGGTGGATTGTCAACATTATGTGCCGGTTGTGGGCATGATTCTATAAGTGCTGCTATTGTTGAAGCTTGTTTCAGGCAGAATATCGCACCACACAAGGTAGCAAAACTTTCAGGTATAGGTTGTTCTTCAAAGACTCCAACGTATTTTCTTGGCAATTCGCACGGGTTCAATTCTGTACATGGACGTATGCCTTCGGTGGCCACAGGAGCCAGTCTTGTTAATCAGGATCTAATGTATTTTGGCGTTTCCGGTGATGGCGATTCAGCTTCTATTGGCATGGGGCAGTTTGTACATGCTGTCAGACGCAATATTAATATGGTATATATTGTAATGAATAATGGTTGCTACGGACTCACCAAAGGGCAGGATTCAGCTACGGCTGATGTTGGCTCAAAAAGTAAAGCTGGCTCTGTAAATATCTTTCAACCAATAGATTTTGCAGGTCTGGCACTTGAACTCGGCGCAGGGTTCGTTGCACAAAGTTTCTCTGGTGACAAAACCCAACTGATACCACTTATTGAAGCAGCCATGAATTACAAAGGCTTTGCATTTATTAATGTTATTTCTCCATGTGTTACGTTCAATAATAATGTCGGTTCTACAAAGGCTTACGATTATGTACGTCAACACATAGATGCCACAGGTACAATAGATTTCGTCCCTACACATAATGAAATAGTAGCTGACTATAAGGAAGGTACACAGACGAATATCAAAATGCACGACGGCTCATACCTTCAATTTAATAAACTCGACACAGACTGGAATCCTCTCGAACGTGATTCATCATTTGCTGCTTTACAAAAAGCTCGTAACAGTCAGGAAATTCTTACCGGATTGATTTATTTTGAGCAAAATCCTACAGACCTTAATACCATGTTAAACACAACCAACGAAAAACCATTACATCAATTTTCAGCTAATGAATTGTCGCCGGGGTCAGCAAAACTTGCAGAAGTAAATGATGATTTCAGATGATTTTTTAATCTGTTGCTTGTACTAATATTCTGAGTAAAGCACTTACGAATAAAACACATCAGCAAATATTCTTAAAATAAAAAAGTCCCTCTAAATGAATAGAGGGACTTTTCTAATATTAGCCGTAGCTTAGTGAAAATGTTATTTGACAATACTCATCTTTTCTACGTGCATTCCGTTATCAGCAGAGATTCTAATGAAGTAGGTTCCACTGTTGAAGTTGTGCATATCAATCTGCGATTTGAATTCATTTCCTTCAAATTGTTGGTTCACCACTTCCCTACCGAGCAGATCAAGAATCGTTAAGTCAACAACTGTATTTTTGCTAAAAGTAGCTTCGATCCAGAAGTTGCCGTTACTTGGATTAGGGTAAACATTCACTTGCTCGAGAATATCAAGTGATAAAGTACCTACTGCCTCTTCCAAAACTACATCAAAGTCTCTGATACATCCATTTGCATCAATTACTTTAAGTGTGTAAGTGCCAGGTGCAAGATTAGTGATAACAGGATCGGTAGAGCCGTTGTTCCATAAATACTGGAATGGTGCTGTACCACCGGCAACCGTAGCCGTAATCGAACCGTTATCTTTACCTTTTTGTGGTTTTACAGTTGCCATATCAGCAGTAATCTGATCTGGAGATGACACCACAAGCTGAATAGTTTTAACACAACCCAATGAGTCGGTTACATTACAAGTATAAGTGCCGCTTGACAAGTTGGCAAGATCTTCAGTTGTAGAACCATTATTCCACTGGAAAGTGTATGGCTGGGTTCCTCCACTTACAGTCAGTTGTATCTGACCGTTCTGATCACCCCAGCAAAGAAGAGATGAAGCACTACCATCTAAATGCTGACCATTATCAGTAACGACTACCGATTGTTGACTTGTACAACCATTGGCATCAGTAATGATTACAGAATAGTTGCCTTCAGGTAGATTTTCAGCCACCGCATTGTTTAAAGTAGAATCATGTGACCAAGCGTAAGTCAATTGACCTCCATTACTGTTGATATCAAGAGCTATCGAGCCATTGTTATCATTACAATCAGGTTCTGTAACAAACGTATTATTAACATTGATATAATACAGTTCGTTGATACTGATGGATGCCGAAACAGTTTGGTTGCCGTCTGTATCAGTAATAGTAACAGCATAAGATCCTGCAGGAATATTACAAGGATCTTCGGTGGTAAGACCGTTACTCCAAGCAAAAGTATAAGGCGGAATACCGTTAATTACTGTTATGTCAATACATCCGTTGCTACCACCTTTACAAGTAACGTCAGTAATTTTCAGGTCACTGATGGTAGGCAGATTTAAGCTGCTTGATACAGTGATGGTCTGACAACTCTGGTCTGTACCGCAGGCATTGGTTACTGTAAGGCATATTGTATAAGTGCCCTCGAGTAAATAAGTATGAGTAGGATTTTGTTCTGTTGAAGTCTGACCGTCACCGAAATCCCAAGCGTATGTTGAAGGGACTCCCGTTGAAGCATCCTGGAAGTTAAGATTTAACAAATTGGCCGTATAGTTATATATAGCGTCAGGTACCTTGGTAAGGTCATCTTCTGTTATAACTACAGATGAATAAGAAGTACAGTTTGTAACAGTATTTGTAATTGCAATAACGTATGTACCAGGCGCATTCACCGTAGGTGAATAGGTATCTGCTCCAGAAAGAATGTTGCCATCCTGTGTGCTCCAATTAACATCAAAATCCGCACCCTGGCTTGATTTTGTACCATCAAGCTGGATAGTAGTAACGTTGCAATTCAACTCAGAGCCAGATCCTGCATTTGCCACTGGCACTTCACCGTCAGATACAACAACAACATTTGCAGTATCTTTACAAAGACTGTTCTTATTGGTTACAATGAGGAAATACTCACCTGCAGCATTTACTTTTACAAAATTAGTATCTGTGCTGCTAGTGAAGTTTCCACCATTCGTTGTCCATGAATATTCTACATCCGCACCTTGGCTTGAAGCTGTTCCGTCCAATGTGATTTCAGGGTTTTCACAGTTAATTTCTCCTGCTGGTGCAAGTACAGCTGTTGTACCTGTTAGATTCTCGGTAACCACGACTTCATCTTCAGAAGTACAACCACTCACTGCATGTGTGGTAGTAAGTTTGTAAGTTCCACCTTTATTGACAGTAGCTTTGTTAGTATTACCCCCACTCACAATGTGGCCATTGCTGGTAGTCCAAAGGTACTGGATATTGGCACCTTTTGATGATTTACTCCCGTCCAGAACAATAGATGGCGAAGTACAATTGACTAGTCCATCGTCTCCGGCATCTGTTTGGGTAGTGGTATAATCACTTGTTATCACAGCCTGGTCTTCTCTTGCGCAACCTGTCGAAGTATTTGTTACTAGGAGTTTGTAAGTTCCGGGTTTATCTATTTCTGGGTTCAGCGTATTTCCACCGCTTACTATATGTCCATTGGAGGTTGACCATTCGTAAGTAAATTCTGAACCAAAATCAGCTTCACCTTCAAGTATCAGTGTATTGTGTACACAGTTGAGCAAGTCATCCGGTCCGGCATAGGCCTCCGGCAATGGCTGAGCAGACACACTATAAGTATTCGTCGCGGTACATCCATTGGCATCGGTAACTATGACAGTATAATCACCCTGTGTCAGTCCGGTGATAGTAGCTGTATTTTTTCCATTACTCCACGAATATGTATATCCGGGGTTACCGCCCGAGCCATCTGCTGTTATTTCTCCAGTTGCTGTTCCTTCACAGCCCTCATCTACTACTGTAGCCTGCACTTCAACAGCATCAGGTTCACCGACGATGATTTCCTGAGATTCTACGAATATACCGTTTTTGTCAGTAATCGTTACATAATATGAACCTGCAGCAAGGTTAACGATGTCTTGTGTCTTGGCACCATTACTCCATTTATAAGAAAAAGGCGC
Organism: Saprospiraceae bacterium; assembly: GCA_019694295.1. GTDB lineage: Bacteria > Bacteroidota > Bacteroidia > Chitinophagales > Saprospiraceae > JAEUUM01. Next base: position 9,752 of record JAIBCG010000010.1, on the reverse strand, counting down.
ACTACCCTGCTGGGTAGAGATACTGATGCTACCATTTTTACTGCCATTACACTTGGCGTCAACTACATTATCTACTACAAAATCTAGTGCACAAGAAGAAACATAAGAATAATGTACAGAAGCAGGTACCTGACCGGATTCGTACACTTTCTTTGTCTGTGGACAAATTGCATAAATAGTCGGATAATAAGAAATGCTGTAATCACTGGCTACATAACCTGTAGATGGTACCAAATCAATAATTGGATAAGGTGTACCAGCCACCCAGTTGCCCTGTGTGCCACCAACACAACCTGTTAGTCCGTACAAACATGCGAGGTTAGTATTCAAATCAGCTTCAATGAAAAATACCATAACTTCGTTGCTGCCCGGAGGGCCATAACTTTCATAGAGATTTTCAAGAGCTCCTGAATTGTGATAATTCCAGCATGGCCCGCACCAGGTAGCTGAAAAATCAATGAAAACAGTTTTGCCTTGATTCAATAAGTCAAACAAATGATAGGTCTGACCATTAATGTCTGTCAATGTCCAGTCTTTGGCATCCGAACCATCAGGCAATACAGCCATTGTTCGGTTAGAAAAACCTAATGCCAAAACGAACATGAAAAACGCAAGTAGATTTCGTTTCATATAAATTTGGTTTTGCTTAAAATGATTTAAAATAGTTCGTTAGTACAATTGCAAATTTAGATTTTCTGTATAATTTTAGCAAATTTTATTTAGAAAATTTCAAAATCAATATTTTATTTCTAATATTCAAATAAAACAAAATTAAAAATTTTTTTTTCAAATATTTTTTACTAAAATTCTGAGTTCTATTTTAACCAAATTTATAAAACCTGCTCTTTCATTTTTTGCGCACTTACAGTTCAGCAATTATTCCATCAAAATTAAGCTTCAATAACTAGATTGAACAACAATATTGTTTATTCACTTTACAGATGCTTCGTTCAAATATGATTGATGTATGTGCCTCGAGTCTTCACACTAATTGGTCATGTGATTGTTCTCTTTTGAAATAAATTTTTTTAACTTTTTTTATCTATGATTTCTTTTTTTACAAAATGGTTATATATTTGTACGCACAAACGATAGAACGTTATCTGATTGTAAAAATATCTTTGGAGAGATGGCAGAGTGGTTTAATGCGGCGGTCTTGAAAACCGTTGACTGTAACAGGTCCCGGGGTTCGAATCCCTGTCTCTCCGCTTCCTTTTAAAGCTCGTTCTTATAACGGGCTTTTTTTATTTTACACAATTATTATCCAAACCACATCTGCAATATATTCGCTTCTTGGCTCTGACAATTACTGGTTCCGTAATACGTAATGGTTTTTATTTGTATTATATATATGCTAATCCTAGTCATATTATACCTCAACGCCAAACGACTATTTGGGCAAAATCAGAATATTAATACAAAAGATGGTAACACACTTTGTTTTTATCATCACTTGCTTTTATATTTGGGCTTCGTGATGAACAACTAAACAAATTAAACCAGTCAAAACCAAAAAACATACTCAATGGAAACAGGCAAACATGTTAAAACCCAATCGGGTGCTCTCACAACACTGATTACCGTATTCTTCTTTTGGGGATTCATTGCCGCTTCCAACGGTGTATTTATTCCATTTTGTAAGCATTATTTTCATCTCGACCAGTTTCAAAGCCAACTAATAGACTTTGCGTTTTATGGTGCCTATTATCTAGGAGCGTTAGGTTTATTCTTTTTTGGCACCATGGGTGGAAAAGACCTGGTTGGTAAATGGGGCTATAAGAAAAGTATTATTTACGGTTTGCTGTTCTCGTTATTGGGTGCCATTGCAATGATTCTGGCAATCAATTTTGGAGGCTTTACCGGTATTTTGGTAGCACTTTTTATCGTAGCTCTCGGATTTTCGTTACAACAGACAGCAGCCCAACCAGTTGCGATCGAATTAGGCGACCCGGCTACCGGCTCTCAAAGAATAAACCTTGGAGGTGGTATTAACTCATTTGGCACTATGATCGGTCCAATAATTGTATCGTATGCCTTATTCGGCGCAGCTGTTTATTCTGACAGTGAGATTCAGTCACTTGGATTGGGTACAGTTACAATATTATATGCTTTTGTAGGTGGTTTATTTTTGCTTTGTGCCTTGCTCTTCATTTTTTCTAAAAAAGTACCGTCAGGCATTATTGATGAAAAACTTGAGAAAGCTGATAAAGCAACACGTACCTTATTGATTATTACTGCATTGCTCATTCTCTGTTTTATTCCTGTCTTTAAAAGTTATGTTGGTGTCAATACAGACATTTCAGAAGATGCCAGGCACCTTCTAGAAACAGGTAGATTGAAATGGTTGCTTCTCGCACTTGCTGTTGTAGTCTTTGGTTTGCTTGGTTCATGGCAGTCTGCTAAGAAAAATCAGGCCGGTTGGGGTGCAATGAAATACCCGCAACTCGTACTTGGTATGCTGGCCATATTTTTATACGTTGGTGTAGAAGTTTCTATTCAAAGCAACTTAGGTGAATTGCTAAAACTCCCTGAGTTTGGAGGCAAACAGGCATCCGAAACATCGCCCTACATCTCTATGTACTGGGGCAGCCTGATGATAGGCAGGTGGGTGGGTGCCATCCCGGTGTTCAGTCCTGGCAAAAGTTTGAAAAATCTTCTTCTGGTAGTAGTTCCTATTGTAGCTTTCGGTCTCATCATTCTTGTAAATTCTATTGCTCAAAAAGATATGTCTGCCTTATATTGGTACATAATTTGTGTCTTTATTCAGATGGTGGCATTTTACATTTCACAAGACAAACCAGCTCTGATGTTGTTACTTTTTTCTGTTTTGGGTGTGGTGGCTATGCTGGTAGGCATTTTTAGTACAGGCACATTTGCTATTTATGCTTTCTTGAGTGGAGGCTTGTTTTGTTCTATTATGTGGCCAAATATTTTCTCCCTTTCACTTGCAGGTCTCAACAAATATACTACCCAAGGTTCGGCTTTTCTGATAATGATGATACTCGGTGGAGGAATCATCCCGCCTATTCAGGGCAAGCTTGCCGATATTTCCTCTATTGGAATACACCAGTCTTATTGGGTGACAGTTGTTTGCTTTGGCTATCTTGCATTTTTTGCATTTATTGTTAAACGAATTCTAAAAAACCAGGGAATTGACTACGATGCTCAGGTTTAATCTATACAACAATCAAAACAACGGAAAATTATGATGCTGATAGCAGACGGTGGTAGTACTAAGAGCAACTGGTGTCTTGTAAAAGGTGACGGTTTGCCGAATGATTATTTTAATACTGAAGGTTATAATCCCTATTTTGCTGATACACAAAGTATTATCAAATCGCTCGAATCGAGTTTGCCTGGAGAGCTGAACAAGTACCAAATCAAGCACATATATTACTACGGAGCTGGTTGTTCTACACCCGAAAAAAATAGAATAGTGGAAATAGCCATGCAAAATGTGTTCAAAAACGCAAAAGTTTTTGTCGGACACGATTTGCTGGCATCAGCCAGGGCACTACTTGGCAACACTACCGGATTTGCAGCCATCCTAGGCACAGGCACCAATACTTGTCTTTACAATGGAAAAAATATCACCCTCAATATTGACTCACTTGGGTATTTCCTTGGTGATGAAGGAAGTGGTTCGTACATTGGCAGAAAGCTGCTTCGTGATTATATGCGTCGATTCTTGCCGGCAGAACTTCATAAGACTTTTTTAGACACATTCGGACTTAGTAACGAAGACATCCTTGATGCTTTGTACAATAAACCATTGCCAAACCGCTTCCTTGCAAGCTTCGCAAAATTTGTCAACGATAATCGCCATTTGGATTACTGTTCGAATATTGTTCATGAAGGGTTTACCTCATTCTTCGAAAATCTTGTAAGTAAATATCCCGAATATCGGTCTTACAGTTTTAATTGTGTAGGCTCAGTTGGCTTCAATTTTGCCGATATTCTAAGTTCTGTAGCTGAAAAATATGGTATGAGCACCGGAAAAATCATCCGTTCACCCATTGATGATCTTGTACAGTTTCACCTTGATTTTCCTGAATTACTTGATTGATCACGATGATATCAATCTTCGGTAGCTCCGGATATTTAATTTCAGAAAATTCTACGAATGCAGGCCAAATGATGTGAGTACAAACTGCTTGATTCGACCAGAATGCCTTTTTCATCAAATAAATCGGATCTTACCCATCCGGAAGCATGAATGATTTCATCTTTGGCTGACAGGATACCAACATGTACAATTTTGCCGGATTCGTCTTGAAAAAAAGCCAGGTCTCCGATGTTGTGTTTGCCATATTCTACAGCTTTTCCCGAATTAACTTGCTGGCTAGCATCACGAGCCAGTGTATAACCATTTACTTTTGCCAACACTTGCATGAGTCCGCTACAGTCAACCCCAAAGGACGAGCGGCCACCCCACAAATATGGCGTATTCAAAAACAGCAAAGCATCTTGTATGATCTTCTCCGGGCCAGACTTGGTAACGAATGTAAAATCATGGATACTGAACTCATCCTTTTCAGGATTAAGTTCAGAACCATAAGGCACAAACATCTCCATTCCACTAGAAATGACATGTGCCCAAAGTTTGTTTACATAACATTTTTCTTTAATTACTGCCTTGGTATTGGCAATGACACGCGGGTCTATCCACCCTTCATAACCGTCGTGCGTTTTTATTCTTTTCCAAGACTTTGTTGTTTTGATGATTTTAAAAGTTTCGCCAAATAGTAACTGGGAAATCATCTCAGATTTGTCGCTTTGTTCGAGGCGAATGGGGGCACAAGCAATTTTGCAGGAATATGTTATCATAGATTCTACGTTTTGATAATGAGTCCGTCAGACATTTTAAGGCTTCGGTCACTGAGTTCGGTCAGCTCAATATTATGTGTGACGATGATAAAAGTAACGCCAAGCTCTTTGCGCAAACGAGCTATCAGTTCATGGATTTCGGCCGAGGTTGTACTATCGAGATTGCCGGTAGGTTCATCAGCCATTATTATAGAAGGATCGTTTATAAGCGCACGCGCTATAGCGACCCGTTGTTGTTCACCACCTGACAGCTCCCCTGGTTTATGTCCCATTCTATCTGTAAGTCCGAGATAATCAAGTAATTGCTCAGCTTTTATTCTGTAATCTGTCTCACGTCTTCGGGCTATCATAGCCGGAATAATGACATTTTCATAAGCAGTGAATTCAGGTAGCAAATGATGGAACTGAAATACAAAGCCAATGTGGCGATTGCGAAAATCAGCCAGTTTGTCTGAAGAATACCTTGTTACATCTTCACCGAATATAATTAGCTTACCTTCATCAGCTTTATCCAGCGTACCCAATATATGCAGCAAGGTACTTTTGCCGGCACCCGATTTGCCGATGATTGTTACGAATTCAGCTTTTTCAATGTTCACATCAATACCTTTCAGCACATTAACTGTTCCGTACGATTTCTTTATATTTTCTGCCAAGAGAAACATCCGCTACTATTTTCAATGCAAGAATAGTCTTTTTTATTAAAATCTTAAAATAATTGAAAAAATAAAGGATAAAACATGCAAAATATTTTAGTTTTCATTAAATTTGCTTTCAGGAATTAATTCAATCACTTAAATCAACGCTATCGCGAAACTCTACACAATATTTTTAGTGACTTTTGTTTCGATTTTGTATTGTTTGACACTGGAAAAAAAATTTGTGTATGCGAGTTCTTCAGATTTGTAAAAAATTCCCATTTCCATTAAAAGATGGTGAATCAATAGCTATTACGCATTTAGCAAAAGCTATGACCGAGCTTGGGGCAGAAGTCACATTGCTAGCAATGAATACCACAAAACATCATGTGGACACTTCTAATTTGCCCAAAAATTTCAATCATTACGAATCAGTCTATTTTACAGAAATAGACAACCGTATCAATCCGGTGAGTGCATTTCTCAATCTTTTTTCATCAGAATCATTTCATATATCTCGCTATATTTCAAGGAGTTTTGAGAAATTGTTAATACAAATACTTCAGAAAAACGAATTTGACATCATACAGCTTGAGACACTATATCTGGCACCTTACATTCCTGCCATAAGGAAACATTCTAAGGCTCAAATAAGTATGCGTGCCCACAATGTGGAGTTTGAAATATGGCAACGAATAACCGAACACACCACTAATCCACTCAAAAAATGGTACCTGAATCACCTTACTTCGAAATTAAAGAAATATGAAATAGCCCAACTTGTTAACTATGACATACTCGTCCCCATTACTGACAGAGATGCTAAGATATTCGCTTCATTAGGTTTTAAAGGCAAAATGCAGGTAGTCCCGATCGGAATAGATAAAAACGATTATGTAGCCAACAACAGTTCGTTTGACAGGGAATTGAGTTTATCTTTCATAGGTTCACTCGACTGGCTTCCAAATATCGAAGGTCTCAATTTTTTCCTACATGAAATATGGCCGGTACTGCACAAGAAATTCCCCAAACTAACATTTCACGTTGCAGGCAGGAATACACCCGAATCACTCAAATCAAAAAATCTGCCAGGTGTAGTATTTGAAGGTGAAGTTGCTGATGCAGTCGAATTTTTGAATAAACATTCTGTAATGCTTGTACCAATATTGTCGGGCAGCGGTATGAGAGCAAAAATACTGGAAGGTATGGCGCTTGGCAAAGTAGTCATCACTACAACCATAGGACTTGAAGGCAATGAGGCGAGACATAAAGATCATCTACTGGTTGCAGATAATACAGATGATTTTGTTGACTGTATTGAATATTGTTATAAGCAAAAAGATAATCTTGCAAAAATAGGCCAGAATGCCCAGTCATTTATTTTTGAACAACACCATAACCTCGAACTCGCAAAACGGCTGATGAACAGATATAAAAGCCCAAGCCTTATTGCAGTATCATGATGTATATGTATAGATGAAACTTTTATTACTGGTTATACTTATTATTTCGTTTACTCTTATCTTGCATACTTATCTTTTGTATCCTTTGATTTGTTTTGTATGGAGCAAAATAAAGTCAATACCAAATAACATTCATTCTGATATAAACGCATTGCCTTTCGTGTCATTTATCATGCCATTACACAATGAAGAAAAAGTGCTAAGACAAAAGATTGAGTCACTCATAAATCTGAACTATCCCACTCACAAAATAAAGTGGTATTTCGGATCGGATGCTTCTACAGACCAGACGAATGCAATACTTAGTACATGGGAAGACCGTCAGCATGTTTTTTACAAAAATACAAGAACAGGAAAACCCGGAATGGTCAATTTTCTTGTTGAAAAAGCTATTGCCAATTATGCAGCCGGTGCAGAGCACATATTATTGTTTACAGATGCAAGTGTGATGCTAGACAGCGATTGCCTGATTAATCTTGTAAAGCATTTTAAAAACCCCGATATGGGGCTTGTAGATGCTAACATGATTAATAAAGGTGTAAACAAAAATAACATTTCTGCAGCAGAAAGCAGATATGTTTCACTTGAGGTAAAATTGAAGCATTGGGAAAGCAAAATCAATCGAAAAATGATAGGTCCATTCGGAGGTTGTTTTGCGTTGCGTAGTGATTTCTTTTCACCCATACCGAATAATTTCCTGGTAGATGATTTTTACTTGTGTATGGAAGTTTTCAGAAAAGGTGGCCATGCTATAAATGCGCTTGATGCAATCAGTTATGAATCTGTATCTGAAGAAATACAAGAAGAATTCAGAAGAAAAGTACGTATAGGTGCCGGCAACTTGCAAAATATGGTTTACTTCCATAGTTTTCTCTCCAAACCATTTTTACCAATTAGCTTTTTTATCTATTCACACAAAGTGATCAGGTGGTTTGTACCTGTTTTGGCCATTTTAGTATTTCTTACTCTTACTGGATTGAGTATGATTGAACCAAACCCATATTTTTTGATTTTATTAGTTTTAATTTTTGCTACTGCAGGAATTCCTCTGGTCGAATTTCTATTAAATAAGTTAAAAATAGTAGTTTTGCCGGTCAAAAATCTGAATTATTTCATCTGGATGAATCTTGCACTTCTGAAAGGAATCATTAACTATTACAAAGGAATAAAAACCAATGTCTGGCAACCAACTAAACGATATTAAACTCAATACTCCTCGGGAAGCTATTGAAGATATAAAGCAAGGAAAAGTAATCATCGTGGTGGACGATGAAGACCGTGAAAATGAAGGTGATTTTATTTGTGCTGCAGAAAAGATAACACCTGAGATTATTAATTTTATGGCTACTCATGGGCGAGGGTTAATATGTACCCCGATAGATGAACACAGGGCTACAGAGCTTAATCTCAATATGATGGTAAGTAATAATACGGCCGCCCACGAAACGGCATTTACTGTGTCGGTTGATTTGCTGGGTCACGGATGTACCACCGGCATTTCTGCCTACGACAGAGCAACGGGCATCAAAGCATTTACCAACCCTGATATTAAAGCAGGAGATTTTGCCCGCCCCGGACATATTTTTCCGTTGATTGCCAAGACTGGTGGCGTATTGAGGCGAACAGGACATACCGAGGCCGCTGTTGACCTTGCCAAGCTTGCCGGTTTTTACCCTGCCGGTGTCTTGGTCGAAATACTCAACGGCGACGGTAGCATGGCCCGACTTCCAGAGCTATTGAAGATAGCAAAGAAATTTGACCTTAAAATTATTTCAATAAAAGATCTTGTAGCTTACAGGATGATTCATGAGCGGATCATAAAAAAAGAACTCGTATCTAAACTCTCCAGTGAGTATGGCGAAATGGAACTACATCTGTATCACGATCTAACCACAGATGATACACACTATGCTATAAAATACGGAGACTGGAAAGATGATGATGTCGTACCTGTAAGAGTCCAAAGTGTCCGGTCATTCGCAGAATTACTGAAATTTTTACTACATCCTACTTCAAGTGATGTACACAAAGCTTTTAACATCATAGTAGAAAGGCACAAAGGTTTGTTTTTGATGATGAAGCAACAGGATCATTTCAAGAACCCTCAACAGGAAATGGAATACCTTGGAAATAATTTTCAAACTGGAAGGCCCAAAAGAGATGCTGCTCTGGGTCAGCGCGATTTTGGAATTGGTGCACAAATTATTAGAGACCTGGGCATTTCAAAGATCGAGCTCATCACGCATAATATGCAAAAACGTATTGGCCTGGAAGGTTATGGCCTTAGTATTACCGGTCATCATTTGATGTAAGTGCCTATATCCGGTCTTACGTGTGAATGATATTTTGGCAATTAAACAATATAAAACAAGGCAAAATAAGCAATGCGGCAATTTAGAATCATTCTAAAATAGAAAATTTTAATAACATCGACCCGATATTTTGTTTTGTAAACTGTAAAATTTTAAATTTGCGGATAATTACAAAGAATATCCGGAATGGAAACACCAAACGTACTTCGGGAATATATTCCAATCTTACTTCAGTTGGCAGTAGCAGCCGGCTTTGTCATCACTACCATCCTTGCAACGCATTATTTAGGCCCAAAAAGAAATACAGCGGAAAAGCTTGACAACTTCGAGTGTGGTATTGATTCAAAAGGCAATGCTCGTATGCCTTTTTCGATAAAATATTTCCTTACTGCTATCTTATTTGTAGTTTTTGATATAGAACTTATTTTTTTGTATCCATGGGCAATGTCATTTAAAGAATTAGGATTTACGGGATTCGTGGAGATGATGTTGTTTATGGGAATTTTACTTTA
>JAIBCG010000115.1 GCA_019694295.1 Saprospiraceae bacterium | reverse complement strand
GTATTCCTTTTTTTTCATAGATGCAAATCATCCGGAGGGCTATGGGTGTTGGACTTCATACGGTCGGTGATGTGGATATAAATGGTGGTGGTCTTGATGCTGTTATGGACTAATAGTTCTGGCATCGCCGGATATTATTTTGTAAATAATTAATTTTTTCATGACACAATATTATCCCAAAAACTTCAATAGTGTAAAATCTCTATTGAATGCCATTAGAAAAATAACGACATAAAAAACTGTTTATCAGATAATTACTGAGCATATTAGCGAGGTAAAACTTTTGGTTTCCCTGTAAGGAAATCTTACAACTTTTTCAATAAGGAAATTGGATGTGCATCTTCGAGAATGCCCAGCTTCATTGGATTAGAGAAATCCGATCATATTAGATCTCATAACCTAATGGATTATCTGGGATTATCAGTCAAACATAAGGTGTAATACATTCATATCGTGGTGATTGTGTTGATAAAAGGATTATTTACCGTAATATTACGATTATAGTGTAAATTAATCGTAAGTTTATGGTAAATGTATGTTTACTGCTGTGTCAAGTAGGTTTGCCATCGAGATAATCTACTTTAACCCAAAAGCTCAACAACCCTAGGTCACTACGCTTCTACCCCTTTTTTATGGATCTTATGTACTCATCATTTTCGTTAAAATTGATAATGCTTTATCCGGAATGAATGACTGATTGTATAACTACATTGCGCCAGGGATGGCAGGCGGCACAACGTAAGCCGTACAGCCCGACCCGGCAGGGAGGCGCCCAAATAATAAACCAACCCGGCTGATCAATAATCCAACAAACGCTGTATGGCGGCTTCTACTTTGCTGATGGATGGTATGAAGGTCTCTTCGAGTGTACTATTGAGCGGTATGGCCGGTAGATTCTCTGAGCCGATGGTCATGACAGGTGCATCGAGTGAGGTGAAACACGCCTCCTGAATGCGTCCCGCAAGGCTTTGGGCAAAGGAATTGTTGATGGATTCTTCGGTAACGACTAGGCATTTGCCGTGCTTACGGACAGCGTTGAATACCGTATCGGTGTCGAGTGGATAAATGGTGCGCAGGTCGATTATCTCTACCCGACCGTTGAAGCTACGAGCTGCATTGAGTGCCCAATGAACGCCCATGCCATACGTTACGATTACGCAGGTATTCCCATTTGAAACTTTGTCTGCATCTGCTTCGAGCACGATATTTGCCATACCAAGGGGCAGAATGTAGTCATCGGCAGGCATGATGGTGCGTGCAGCATCGGTACCTTTGACCTTAGACCAGTAAAGGCCTTTGTGCTCAAAAAACACAACAGGATTGGGGTCGTAATAGGCTGCCTTGAGCATACCTTTGAGGTCGGCTCCGTTACTCGGGTAGGCGATCTTGACGCCCCGAATATTGGCTACTACCGTCTCTACACTTGATGAATGATAAGGACCGCCACTGCCATAAGCACCGATGGGAACACGGATGATGCAACTGACAGGCCACTTGCCGTTGCTAAGGTAGCAAGAGCGGCTTACTTCGGTAAACAATTGGTTAAGACCTGGCCAGATGTAATCGGCAAACTGGACTTCGACAATGGGCTTGAGGCCGACAGCCGACATACCGACTGTGCTGCCGATGATAAAGGCTTCCTGTATCGGTGTATTGAAAACCCGGTCGCTGCCGAATTTTTGTGCAAGTGTAGCTGCCTCACGGAATACGCCTCCGAGTCTGGCACCTACATCCTGGCCATAAAGCAAACAATCGGGGTGGACTTCCATCAGCTCCTGTACACCGAACAGGGCGCAGTCAACCATTACTTTCTCTTCGCCGCCCTCTGGTGTGCGTGTACCCGACTCTACTGTGACCGGTGTAGGGGCAAAAGCATGCGTAAAGAGGTCATCCGGTGTTGGGTCGGGTGCTGCTTTTGATTGTTCGTAGTCGGCCAGTACGCTTTCTCTTGCTTTAGTTTCGAATGCGGTTATCTGCTGTTCGGTAAAACCGTTTTTTAGTAGTGTAGTTATCAGTTTTGGGTACGGGTCGCGCAGTTTTTGTTCTTCGAGGTCATCGCGGTACCATTCCTTGCGTACGCCACTGGTATGGTGGTTGAGCAGGGGCACTTTGACATGTACGAGAAAAGGTCGACGCTCGGTACGGATTTTGTTGATGACTTCTTCTATTGTATTGTAGCAGAGTATAAAATCGGTGCCGTCAATACTACGCACCTCTATACCCGGGAAGCCCTGTGCATAGCGTGCAGCATCCATGGTACGGATTTCGGTAGAATAGGCTGAGATGTCCCATTCGTTGTCTTGTACGAGGTAAAGTATGGGCAGTTGTTTGAGAGCTGCCATCTGGAATGCTTCGGCTACTTCACCTTCTGTGACGGAAGCATCGCCCAGGGAGCACACTACTACAGGATTGATATCCAGTTGTTCTGCGAGACCGGTTTTCTCCTTGTACAGTATGCCCATGGCTACACCCGTGGTGGGAATAGCCTGCATGCCCGTAGCAGAAGACTGGTGCGGTATCTTTGGTTTATCATCATCGCGTAGGCTTGGGTGGCTGTAGTAAGAACGACCACCGGAGAATGGGTCGTCGCGTTTGGCCATGAGTTGGAGCATGAGGTCATAGGGACGCATACCTATAGACAGCAACATAGCATCATCGCGGTAATAAGCAGAGAGGTAGTCTTGCGGAAGCAACTGGAGGCCTGTGGCTATCTGTATGGCTTCGTGTCCACGAGAGGTGGCGTGTACGTATTTAGAGACGAATTTGAAATTTTCTTCATAAATATCTGTCATGGCTTTGGCAGTAGCCATCAGCCTGAATGCTTTTTCGAGGGTTTCTTTGTTCACTATCTGTTTTGATGCCATGATTGTTATTTAGCTTTAAATTTCTCTATAGCGTTTCGGGTGAAATCGGATAATACGAGTGTGCCACTTATTTCTGCTCTGTTGGCGAGCAGTGTGTCCCAGTTTTCGGTACCTTCCCAGCATATTTGTTTGAGCGACTTCATAGCCTCCGGGTTGGACTGGACCAGGCGGTCGGCGAGTGCATGAATGGCTGTGTCCATTTCATCTGCCGTTTCGTATATACCGGCATAGAGGCCTTTGTTCAGTGCCCAGTCTGCACTATAGAATGAAGTGGCATCAATGGATAACTGTGACATGGCAGAGATGCCAATCTTTCGCACTACTGCCGGGCCAACAACAAAGGGGCCGATGCCAACAGCGAGTTCACTGAGTTTGACGGAGGCAGCTTTGGTGGCGAAGCAATAATCTACGGCTGCTGCAATACCTACCCCGCCGCCAACTGCCTTGCCCTGTACACGACCTATGATAAACTTGGGACAGGTACGCATGGCATTGATAACGTTAGCGAAGCCGGAGAAGAAAATTCGGCCTTCGTCAATATTTTTGATGTTGATGAGTTCGTCAAAACTTGCCCCTGCGCAGAAAGTTTTATCGCCTGCGCTACGTAGTATAATCACCTTGATACTATCATCATTGCCAGCCTGAGTGATGGTATTGGCAAGAGCCTGCAACTGGTAGCCGGGCATACTATTGTGTGAAGGGTGAAAGAAGGTGATGGTGCCGATACCGTTATCTGTCTGCAGATTGACGTATCCGCCTTCTGTTGAGTTGAGTGACATAGTTTATTCCTGATTTCGTTTTTTAACCATAGTGAGAATGGTGGCAATGGCTACCGTTTCACCTGTTTCATCATAAACATCTACCATGAATTTTACAATTCCTTTGGCGATGTCTTCTTCATTTTTCTTTTCCTGGCTTACTTTTTCTTTAACTGTTAGCCTGACCCCAATGGTCATACCGGCATATACCGGTTTGGTGAAGCGGCATTCTTCGAGGCCGTAGTTGAGCAATACGGGTCCTTTGCCCGGGTCAACAAATAACCCAGCTGCAGCTGAGAGTACAAAATAGCCGTGAGCTACCCTTTGGGTAAATATGGTACCATCAAGCGATGTAGCGTCTGTATGTGCATAGAAGTGGTCCCAGCTTACATTGGCAAAATTGACAATATCGCTATCGGTAACGGTGCGTTTGTGTGTGATGACCGTTTCGCCTACCTGGAGGTCTTCGAAGTATTTTCTGAACAGATGTACACCCGGGTCTTTGAATTCTGCACCCGGCTGATAGACCCTGGTGATTTCTGTAATAGTTGATGGTGAACCTTGTATGGCACAACGCTGCATATAGTGCAATACACCACGCATGCCACCCATCTCTTCGCCTCCGCCGGCACGACCAGGGCCACCGTGTACAAGCAGTGGCATAGGGCTGCCATGGCCGGTACTTTCCTTGGCACAATCCCTGTTGAGTACCAGTATCCTGCCGTGGTGGCTGGCTGCACCAAGTGTATATTCGCGGGCTACAGCGTTGTCGTGTGTAATAATAGAACTGCACAGCGAGCCTTTGCCCATTTTTGAAAGCTCTACTGCCTCATCGGTAGATGTGTAAGGCATAATGGTAGATACCGGGCCGAATGCTTCTATTTCATGAGCTTCGGTATGTTTGAAAGGGTTCATTTGCAGCAGCAGTACCGGGGATATGAATGCACCTTTCTCCTTGCTGCCGCCTATTATTTCTACATCATTCGGATTGCCATAGAGTGTTTCGGCATTTTGGGCAAGCAGCCTGATTTTTTCCTGTACTTCCTTTAGTTGTGTACGACCGGCAAGTGCGCCCATACGCACACCTTCCACACGTGGGTCGCCGATGGTAGTCTGAGACAATGCTTTTACCAGAGCTGACTGTACATCACCGAGGAATTTTTCGGGTACAATTATCCGGCGGACGGCTGTACATTTTTGTCCGCATTTGACGGTTATTTCCTTACGGATTTCTTTGATAAAGATGTCAAATTCTTCGGTGCCGGGTGCTGCATCTGTACCAAGAACTGAGCAGTTGAGGCTGTCGGCTTCCATATTGAATGGGACTGCTTCGCTAATGATACGTGGGTGTGCTTTAAGCATCCTGCCTGTGCTTGCCGAGCCGGTAAATGTAACGACATCCTGGCTTTCGACGTGGTCAAGGATGTTTCTTGCCGAACCACAGAGGAGCTGTAGTGAGCCTTCCGGCAAAATACCTGAAGCCACGATATCGCGTACCATTGCTTCGGTAAGGTATGAAGTGAGCGTAGCAGGTTTCACAACAGATGGCGTACCGGCCAGCAGATTGACGGCAATTTTTTCGAGCATTCCCCAGATGGGGAAATTGAATGCGTTAATATGGATGGCTACACCTTGCTTCGGCACCATGATGTGGTGGCCTATGAAACTGCCCGATTTGCTTAGTGGGGCGTAATCGCCATCTACGTAATACGGTTCGTCCGGAAATTTTCTGCGAAGTGAAGCATTGGCAAAAAGGTTGCCTATGCCGCCTTCAATATCTATCCAGCTATCGACCTTGGTAGCACCTGTCTGATAGCTCAGTTTATAATATTTTTCTTTGCGCTCGAGCAAATAAAGTGCCAGTGATTTGAGCATGAGCCCGCGTTGCTGGAAAGTCATTCTACGGAGAATTTTTCCGCCTGTGGTACGACCATAAGCGAGCATGCTTCCGAAATCAAGACCTGCTGTACTTGCTGAGGCTATTACTTCGCCGGTTGATGCGTCTGCCAGTAACTCACCGTCATCTGTACCGCTTATCCATTGTCCGTTTATGTAATTTTGGAGTTTTTGCATCCTATATTAATTTGAGAAATACAAAGGTAATGAAAATCTGACGTAATTTAGAAACTGAAGGCTTAGCTAAGTGAGTGGTGCACCCATGCTTGATACATGTAACAAAAAAACCTGAAACTATGTAGGAATGAAGCTAAATGTACAATTCAATAAAATTGAAGGTAAAAACAGTTTATTTCTTGTCACATTTCACACACTATTTACTTTTCACCATTCACTTTTCACTTTTCACTTACCATCTGTGTCAGGGATAGAAGGCGGCACAACGTAAGCCGGATAGCCCGACCCGACAGGGGC
>JAIBCG010000044.1 GCA_019694295.1 Saprospiraceae bacterium | reverse complement strand
AGGTTGTAAGAGATTTGAAAACAAGAGATAGTAATCGTTAATCATACAGATACCTCTGTTACAGATTCCGTTGCCTGTGTTTTGAGTTTTTTTATTTTTTTTGAAATTTTTTTTTCACACCACGTTAAAGTTAATTTTCGCTGCATTGATAAGAGAAAAACTGTGTCTTTGTACTAATACTACTTAATAAAACAGAGAATAGTATATGGGCAGATGAATTATACCTGTAAAAAATGGATAAATAAATACATTTACCTAAATTTTCACCTTAATACAAGCGAAATAAAGCTTTGTAAAACTCAAAGAAAAATCGAGTGACGCTGATAAGAAATATCTAATAAATCTCGCTTACAGCTTCAGAATTTTTATTTCTGTCCTTCTGTTTTCCTGATGCTGTGCTTCATTGCAATTGACACCATCTGCACAATCATTCTTTAGCACACGTTCTCCGTAGCCCGCCGAACGCATTCTCGAGGATGATATACCTTTTGACTCAAGATATCTGACAGCAGAATCTGCACGTGATTGTGAGAGCTTTTGATTGTACCCATCAGTACCACGTGAATCTGTATGTGAAGATAATTCGATTTCCATTTCAGGGAATTCGCGAAGCAAGTCAACCAGTTTGTCGAGAACCTTAGCTGCATCTTTTCTTATGTTTGACTTATTATAATCATAATAAATGTCTTTTACTTCGAATGTTTTACCGGCTTCAAACATAGCATCTTTGTCACCGAGGAACGAAGCACTGAGTTCGCGTCGCTTATCATTCATCATATAAGGAGACAAAGCGAAGTCACGTACCACAGCATTGGATACATTGCAGGGTATTTCATCCGCCATCAAATTTCTTTCTGACTTTACATAATCCTGTTTGGTAGCAGCGAGTTTGTATTCTCCCACACAAGGTACTTTTATGGAATATGTACCATCGGGGGCAGTTATCACAGACTTGAATGGTCCGTTAGGCATTCCTGAAACGAAAACTTCAGCACCCGGCAGTGGTCGCCCTGTAGATTTATCCGTAACCAGGCCTGAAATAAGCTGGCCTTTTTCGGGTTTCATATATATTATAGTGTATTGTGGTTTTGAAGGCATATCATCCGACAGATATTTGAGGCCTGTTTCATAACCATCCTTTTTGTATTCAATAAATTTAACATCCCTACGGCTGAGATCCTTGCCTATTAAACCATCCTGATTGGTCAGGTAGCCGGTACTTTGTGAGTGCTCATCGAACAGATTAACCCTGGCATCGCCTACAGGCATATTGGTTTCTGTGTCGAGTACTTTTATAGCCAGCAGACCTTGATTGGGGCGATAGTCGGGCTTGTTTGTCCAGTAATATATGTCATCCTCCCCCATTCCGCCTTCGCGGTTAGAAGCAAAATATCCATCAAGACCAGAGGTGGATACTATGAAGCTCAGATCGTCTTTCAATGAATTAAAGGGTCTGCCCATATTGACCGGCGTGGACCAGATGGTTTCAGATTTTTCCATGGCAGCAGAAAAAATGTCGAGCCCGCCCATACCTTTTTGTCCGTCAGATGAAAAATAGAGCGTACCTCTGGCGTCAATAAATGGAAACAGTTCATTGCCCGGAGTATTTATCTGTTTGCCAAGGTTGACAGGCCTTGACCAAATATTCTTCTTTCTAAAACTCACATAGAGGTCCATACCACCTTGGCCACCCGGCATATCAGAAGCAAAAACTAAGATATTGCCATCAGCAGAAAGAGCAGGATGACAATTATCATAGTCATCACTATTAAATGGGAATGCATCACTGTTGGTCCATGATCCGTTTATGAGCTTGGCAGTATATATCTTCAGGTCTTTGATACCTTTTTTACTCTTTCCGGAGCGGTTGTTAGAAGAATAGTACATCTCGTTGCCGTCGGGAGTAAATGTAGCGGCACCGTCATGGTACTTTGTACTGAGTGTTTTTGACAACAAGCCCGGTGTTTCAAATTTACCATTGCCTTGGGCTTCAGCATAGTACACATCCATAAAAGGTTTGCCACTCCAGTAGTCTTTGTTCTTTGTATTTAAATTATTTGGCCTGCCCGAAGTAAAAATCAGACCATTTTTGTAAAATACCGGAGCGAAATCAAGCCATTTGGAGTTGAGACCTTCAGCAATGGTAATATCAACATAATTATTGACCGGAAAACGCTCCAATTCATCACACGAACTGATGACATTATTCATGCTTTTTTCGCCGGCTGATCGCATATATGTATTGAAATACGGAATCGACTCATGGCATTTGCCGTTGGACAATAAAACCTGGGCATAATTATAAACATCCTGCGGCTTAGAACTTTCATTGATACAGAGGGCATAATATTTTTCTGCCATAACAGAATTGCCATTTAGCCTGTAGGCATTAGCGACTTTCAATTGTGTCTCCCTGCTCATTTTTGCAGGGTCTTCCTTTTCATATATATCTATAGCCTTTTGGTAGCCTTCGATGCTGTAATATTTCTCAGCTCTGATGTCAGGAATCTGGTCTTTAACATCTGCTGTCTGAGCATTCACCGTCAAGGTAACTAAAAGAAAAAATATAAATGACAATGAAAAATAGATAAATCTGGCCATGGGTAAAATTTCAGGTTGGTTAAAACTAAAAATATCTCAGGTGATTGACTCCAGTGCGATTGTAATCGAACTGATATTCGAGCATTGCTTCAAATGACCCTATGTTTTCCTTGCGTAGTTTGGAAATCGAATAATCGTAAGCCAAGCCCAACATAAGCTGTTTTGTAAGTTGGATGCCAACGAGTCCGTCAACCGAAGAACCTACACGGTAGGATGCACCAACAAGGATAGTTTTGGAAAACACCAGATTGGCATTTATCTCAGCCTGAAGTGGGGCATTAGCTATATAGCTGACCAATACACCCGGCATAAAGTCAACCGATGGTGAAAGAGCCAATTCTGCACCTGTCATCAGATAATAGGTCCGGAACCGGTGTAGTGAAGGCAAATCTTCATACGAACTTCTGTACAAGGTCGATTCAAGTAATTGAGGAACCGAAAAGCCAAAGAAGAAATTTTTATCTTTATAATACGCTCCGACGCCAAAGTTAGGTTTGGTCAAATTTTCGTTTTCATTTTGCAGGTTATTATCAGTTGGGCTAATGGATTTAGCTTTGTTCCAGTTGAAGCGTGCGTATTCTATTCTGGCCTGAAGACCTACACTCAGTACACCTGTTTCGCTGGTTTTCAGACGATATGCATACATAAGGTCGGCATAGGTATTGCTTAGCAGGCCGAGCTGGTCCTGTGTCACCATCATACCCAGACCACATTTCTGCTGAGCAAAAGGCGTATGAAAATTAACATTTGCAGTCCTGGGTGCGCCTACTATGTTCTGCCATTGTTGCCTGTACAATGCCTGTACAACTGCCACATCTTTTCCACCTGCAAAAGCCGGGTTGTAAGCCAGTTTGTTAAATAAAAAATGTGAATACATCGGTGCCTCCTGTGCCCGGACAAAAGTGCAGACAAAAATCAATAGTATGAAGGAAAAGTAAGTCTTCAGCATAGCAATAGTGTCATTGGTTTTCTAATAATAACATAGGTATCATTCGTGCGAATGAATTCTCTATAACACTATTTTATCAAAAACCGAACCATTTCTACACATTTGAATAATAATAAATTAAAAAAATATAAAGGCTGTTACTTTTGTCTGTCAGCACATTATTGCTTTTTTACCGCCTTTGGGTTGTATTTTACAAAAAAATGGATCCACAATGACCTTGATATTCTGAACACGTAGAAATAAACAAGCACAAGCAATGCCATGACTATGCCGAATGTAGTCCAAACATCAAGTTTAAACGCAAACTTGATAATGCCAAAGCTGATAAGCATGAAAAATGAACTGATGATATAAGAAATAAACATAGAACCGTAATAAAAGCCCGGTTCTATTTCAAAATCTTGTCCGCAATAATCGCATTCAGACTTCATTTTATATAGTTTCTTGAACCTCAATACCGGATAGTAAAACAAATCCGCTTTTCTGCATCGCGGACAGCTGAGTCCAAAAGTGCTGATTAAAAAACCTATAACACCGGGTTTTGCCATGAATATCCTGTTTTAAAATTGTTTGGGTTATCTTTGCTGATAAATAAGCTGCAAAGTTATGAAATTACTGAATAAATTGCCTGTAACAATGGTTACAATAATGCTGTTACTGACCTTGAAAACCATAGCTCAAAACAGTGGATCGTTGGTACCATTGCCTGTTTCACTGACTGAAAAAAAAGGAAACTCAACATTGAGCGGCAGCGTCAGCATTTTTTGCAATGAACCATCCTTATTTGATGCATTGCAACTGTTCAATAGCCAGTTAGCGCTCACATCAGGAATCAAATCGGGCAAAACAGCCAATCAGCAGCAGGCCGACATCATCATATTAAAACAACAAGACTATAAATCTGAGCAATACAGCCTGAACATAAGCCCGGATAAAATAGTGATAAAAGCAGCCACACCACAAGGTGTATTCTATGCCGGGCAAACACTCATGCAACTCTGCCCCCCTGAAATATTCGGTAACAAAAAATCAATCATGGGAAAAATAGAATTACCTTGTATGGAGATCAAGGATTACCCAAGATTTCAGTACAGAGGTATGCACCTCGACGTTTGCAGGCATTTTTTTCCAAAGGAATTCGTGATGAAATACATAGACTTTATCGCCATGCACAAGATGAATTATTTTCATTTTCACCTAACTGACGATCAAGGATGGCGTATTGAGATAAAGAAATATCCGAAACTGACAGAGATAGGGAGCAAGCGCAAAGGAACACTTATAGGCAGTTACAGCGATGTTCCTCACCGGTTTGATACTATCGCATACGGTGGGTATTACACCCAGGATGATATACGCCAGATAGTTGATTATGCAGCAAAAAGATATGTAACCGTGATTCCCGAAATAGAGATGCCCGGTCACGCTATGGCAGCAATAGCAGCTTACCCTGAGCTATCGTGCACAAAAAAACAGATAGATGTGTCCACCATTTGGGGAGTATTTGATGATGTATTTTGCAATCGCGAATCGACATTCGAATTTATGGAAAATGTACTGACTGAGGTAATCGCACTTTTCCCCTCTCCTTACATACATATAGGCGGTGACGAATGCCCGAAAGTGCGCTGGAAAGAATGTCCGGACTGTCAGAACAGGATGAAGGAACAAGGTCTGAAGACAGAAGAAGAACTGCAAAGCTATTTCATCCACAGGATGGAAAAATTCCTGAACAGCAAAGGCAAGCAGATAATAGGCTGGGACGAAATACTTGAAGGCGGTCTTGCACCGAATGCCACAGTTATGTCATGGCGAGGTATTGACGGGGCAATAGCGGCAGCCAAAGAAAAACATTATGCCATCATGACACCTGGCACACATTGTTACTTAGATCATTATCAGTCACTCTCCCTCAACGAACCCATAGCCATTGGTGGATATACACCACTGATGAAAGTATATGATTTTGAGCCAATACCATCCGAACTCACTACCGATCAACAAAAATACATACTTGGAGCACAAGGCAATATCTGGACTGAATACATCCTCAATGAAGCACATGTCGAGTATATGGCTTTCCCGAGACTTTGTGCTCTGGCAGAAGTAAACTGGACCCCACGCGAACGCAAGAATGAGGCAGATTTTAAAAAACGGCTTATTCACCATTTGTTGAGGCTTAAGGCGATGAATGTCAATTTCGCTAAACACGTTTTTGACCCCGAAGTGACAACATCTGCAAACGAAAAAGCTGAGCTCGAGATAACACTTACGCCCATGAAGGCTTCGGATATCATCAGATATGCCATCAACCATGAGCCAACTGACCAAGACCCGATCTATACCAAACCGGTTACCCTAACGTCTGCATCTACATTCTACTGCAGAGCCCAGGGTGAAGTACAGGGATCGTTATTATCCGTTACTTTTTACAAATCTGCTTCATTCGGTGCCAATATAACACTTAAGCATGCTGCTTCAGACCGTTATCCGGGAGCTAAAGGTGCTGCTACATTAGTGGATGGCCTGAAGGGTGGCAAACGCTACGATGGGCAAAACTGGCTTGGGTTCAGCGGTGACGACATGGAGGCAGTTATCGACCTCGGCAGTAAAAAGAGCATCAGTGAAGTAGCAGTCGGCAGTATGGACATCAAAGGTTCGTGGATACATCCGCCAAAACGTCTGCAGGTATATACAAGCAATGATGGTATCGATTATAAGATCGTATCAGATGCTTCGGCACCCCTTGACTTCGACGGCATCGCCCATTCTGTCACATTTAAGGAAGAAGCAAGGTACGTGAAAGTAATAGCACAGAATCAGGGTATAATACCGGATGGGTTTCAGGGTGCAGGACACAAAGCTTGGTTGTTCATAGATGAAATTATGGTAAAATAAAGCTTCAGCTCTTGATTATGGTGTGCATTTGCACGGTGTTGCCGATTTTTACGGTCAATGGATATTTGCCTGATTTTAGGTCTTTGGTTTCAAGATGAATAACCGGCACATCAAGTTTTTGCCTTTTATTGAGTATAAGTATTCCTTGTTGATTGAAGAGATTGATTTCGGCTTCCTCTTCTGCTTTGTTTGATTCGATATAGACAAAATGTGTATGCGGGTTGGGATAAACGCGGATACTGAAATCTTCCTTAATTAGTTCTCTATTGACCTGTACGGTTTCATATACAGCCTTCAGTAGCGAATATTCTTCAAGAGAATCAACTGCATCCTGACTGAGTTCCCACATCATTACGCCACCTGTTTTTTCGAATGCCATCTGCGTTTTAGATTTGATTGTCGGTATGCCGTTGTAATACATGCCACCGACTTGGTCGGCATTCATATACTCAAGCTGTCGTTCCAGCATAGAGCGGTAATAGAAGCCATACACTTTACTTGGGTCGTTAAAGTTATATCCGTAACACGGAAGTCCGAGAGATAATTTCCCTGGTGCCATGCCTTGCTTTTCAGTCCAGTACGCAATACATTTCGAGGCAAATTCTATTGAAGAATGCTGACCTGGCCTATGCGGATTCCACGGACCGCAGGCGTCATAGGCCATCAGATTGATAAAATCAAAAGCATGTAGCGCTTCGTCCGAGATATTGGCATATCTGTGTTTGCCGGGCAAAGCTGCAGTTATCAGTTTGCCTGCTGCATGCAATGAATCGCGTAGCTCCAGAATAAAGCCACTGTAATTCTTGTCAACATCCTTCCACTCTAAGTCAACATCCACACCGTCCAGCCGGTTTTCTCGTACATAGTACATGATATTGCTTATGAAATAAGATCTGTTGGAAGGTTGGAGATACTTGGTCCATGCTGTTTTCCATTCTGGCAACAAATGTCCGCCACCTAATGATATCAAAGCTTTCACATTATAATAATGCGCTCTTTCAACAGCAGGCTTTATGTCATTTTTAAATGTTTTGATGATGCCCTGACTATCCGGGTTGGCAAATGCGATATTGAGATGTGTGAGGTATTCTATACAGATTTTATCAATAAAACTTATCTTGTATTGCGGCAGATAACCGATTACCCTGAACTCCTGAGCATGCAGCAACAATGGCAGAAATGCCAATAGTACAATTTGTAAAATTCGTTTTTTCATTTGGCCAGGACTTAAATACAAAAGCCGATCAAAAGTTTGACCGGCTTTCTCTTTGTAGCGGAGGCAGGACTCGAACCTACGACCTTCGGGTTATGAGCCCGACGAGCTACCAACTGCTCCACCCCGCGATATTGTGAGTGCAAAGATACATCCAACTGTACTATATATCCAAATTTTATCATAAAAATATATTCAAATAAAGCAACAACACCTGATATTCAATGATTTGTGAGCTTATTTATCATTGACCCCAGACTCGCTTCCAGTATTCCGGCCAAAATTCTGCAAGAGATTTATTCATTTCACTTGCCTTTTGGGCTGTCCAGACACCATTATCATGGCGAAGTTTAAATTTAAATAAATAATCATTCGCATCTTTTGGCGCATCACTGAACATACCAAACTTAAGATCATTCCACTGGACATCGCCTTGCTTGTCAATAACCAGGTTGTAATATCCCCGGGAGAATGCCTTGAGCGTATTCAGTTGACTGCTTGATGCCGCTTCAGGCAATAATTGGTAAGATTTGGGCAGAATATTAATCGGATCGGGTACGCTCGCCTGGCCGAATAGCGAATGGCTGCAAGTGACAAATGCAGTGTCGGTTTCTGCCACAGAATACCAAAGAAAATTGTTCATGATGGCTGGCGATATCAGCATTTTCTTTACAGGAATATCTTTTTTGTCCAATGCGCGGCCGAACACATCCAACATATATTGGTAATTAAAAAAAGTAAGAGCAAAGTACAATATCATCCAGGCTATATTGATTTTTGTATAATAAATACCACGATGTGTAACGCATGCAAGCAGTATGATAACAACTGCCGGAATGGTAAAGAAAATATCCACAACCGAAATATTGCTTAGTGCAAAACGGTGATTGGAGAATGGTTCAAGCAATCCGGTACCATAAACTGTACAAGTATCCAAAAACAAATGTGTGGACATCGAAACAAAAAAGACCAGCCATACAATTCTAAAATCTGGTTTGACAAATATGTTGGGCTGCAGAACATAATTTCTGAATATTTTTATCAATTTAACTCCACCCCAAATACAAAAGGGAATACTCAGTAACAACCACAACCCATCAAAACTCAGCAAAAGCACATTCATAACCAGAGCTGTAACTGCGGCCAATACAAGCAGGAAACTTGCAACGAAAAAACGCATATTCCGACCGTTCTGAAGATCATTTTTGTAGAACAGACCATTGAGCCAAGTTAATAAAACCGAACCAAATGCCAGAAAAAGTAGTGAATGCGTAATACCACGATGCGCCATTAGTGAGTCAACCGGGTCTGTCCAGAGATTTGAGATTACGTCAATATCAGGCATTGAGCCACCCAAAGCACCCCAAATCATTGCTCTCTTGCCGTATGTCCTCCCTGCCACCATATAGCCAGCTGTGGCGCCAACCACTATATGCGTTATTGAATCCATTTATCAATTTTGGCACAAGATAAGCAGAGGTAAAAAGATAATGGTGAAATATGTACAGTAATGTTTGCTGTGTATGGTACAATTGTTGCACAGACCATCATCAGGAATTCGAATTATTTGAGAAAAATTCGGAAAAGTTTATTGCTTTAAAAGTACACCAATGATGGTAATTTTTTATCTTTGGAAAAAATATTTGTCCAGATGAAATATTTCCATTCACTGAAATTGACCGAGGTAAGAAAAGAAACACCGGATGCTGTTGTCTTGACATTTGAAGTACCGGCAGAGTTACGGAAAGAATTTACCTTCACACCAGGACAACACCTTACGCTGAAGACCACCATTGACAACGAAGAAGTACGCCGCTCATACTCTATCTGTGCAGCACCATTTGAAGACACTCTCAGTGTGGCAATAAAAAAAATAGACAACGGCATATTTTCAACCTATGCCAATACTAAACTCAGCAAAGGACATCAACTTGATGTCATGTTGCCGATGGGCAAATTTTCACCAAAACTCAATAGTTCAAATAATAAAAATTACATGCTCATTGCAGCAGGTAGTGGTATTACTCCGGTCATTTCAATTGTAAAAAGTATCCTGACACAAGAACCAAAGAGTAAGGTAACACTCCTTTTTGGCAACAGAAATACGAGGTCTGTCATGTTCAAAGAAGAACTCGAGGCATTAAAAAACCAGTATCTCGACCGGTTTAATCTACACTTCATTATGTCACGCGAAAAATTGGATGCTCCCATTCTTAACGGACGAATCGACAAGCACAAGCTCAGTTTGTTCTTCAAATACCTCACCGACCCAACATCTATTGATGAAGTATTTATCTGTGGCCCGGAAGAAATGGTTTTCGAGGCACAGGATGCTTTACAGCAACACGGCATTCCCAAAAAAGCAATCCATACCGAACTGTTCACTACGCCGGGGCAGGTGGTTCAGGAATCAACACAAGTACAAAAAACATTTGATTCAGCCAAAGAAAGTATGATAACCATCAAACTCGATTCGAAAACCATCGAATTTCCGCTCAAATACGGTGCCGAAACAATACTCGATGCCGCCATGCAGCAAGGAGCCGATCTGCCGTTTTCGTGTAAAGGTGGTGTGTGCTGTACTTGCCGGGCAAAACTCGTAGAAGGCGAAGTGGACATGACACGCAACTTTGGCCTCGAACCCGACGAACTCGAAGCAGGCTTTATCCTTACCTGCCAGTCGCACCCGCGTTCAGAAAAAGTGGTCGTAGATTTTGATCAGAAATAAGAGCGGTTATTATTCAAATCATATTTTTGATAAAATAGAAATACAAGCAAAAAAGTATATTGAGCAGTCAACTTGTTTATTAAAAAATAAAAATATTACGGACTTTCGTTCGTAAGCTAAGTAAAAAAGTTTATATTTGGTCAAATAATGCGAACTATATGAAAGATATCAATATCGAAGACCAATTTCAGGCCAAGATAGATGCCGAAATAAAAATCGAACCAAAAGATTGGATGCCGGACGAATACCGCAAAACTCTTATCAGGCAAATATCTCAACATGCCCATTCTGAGATAGTGGGTATGCTGCCAGAGGGCAACTGGATAACGCGTGCCCCTACCCTTAGACGTAAAGCCGCCTTGCTTGCAAAAATCCAGGATGAAGCCGGACACGGCTTGTACTTGTATAGTGCTGCCGAAACACTTGGTGTAGCACGTATAGATATGCTTAACGACCTGCATTCGGGCAAGGCAAAATACTCTAGCATCTTTAACTACCCTACACTTACCTGGGCTGATATGGGCACCATAGGCTGGCTCGTTGACGGTGCTGCCATCATGAACCAGATACCACTTTGCAGATGCTCCTACGGGCCATATTCGAGAGCCATGATTAGAGTATGTAAAGAAGAAAGTTTCCACCAAAGACAAGGCTACGAAATACTCCTAACCATGATGAAAGGTACAGATGCCCAAAAAAGAATGGTTCAGGATGCCCTTAACCGCTGGTGGTGGCCTGCCATAAGCATGTTTGGTCCAAATGATGCCGAATCGCCTCACAGCAAGCAAAGTATGGCTTGGAAAATAAAGCGATTCTCAAACGATGACCTCCGCCAAAAATTCATTGACGTAACAGCCGAACAAGCAAAAATACTGGGCGTAACCATTCCAGACCCGGAACTCAAATGGAACGAAGAACGAGGCCATTACGATTTTGGCCAGATCAACTGGGATGAGTTCTGGGAAGTAGTAAAAGGAAACGGCCCTTGCAACAGAGAGCGCTTAGAAGCACGCAGACAAGCCTGGGAAGAAGGAGCATGGGTGCGTGAAGCAGCAACTGTATATGCCGAAAAAAAAGCAAGAAAAAATCAGGAAGCAGCTTGAATTACTAACACAAATTAATTATAAAAACAACAAATATGAAAGACTGGCCATTGTGGGAAGTATTTATCAGATCAAAACAAGGTCTCAACCACATCCACGCAGGTAGCCTTCATGCCGCCGACGCTGAAATGGCAATCGAAAATGCCCGCGACGTCTATACTCGACGCAATGAAGGAATTAGCATTTGGGTAGTAGAATCAAAACATGTAAAAGCGTCGAATCCTGAAGATCAGGGTGCACTTTTCGATCCGGCCGACAATAAAATCTACCGGCACCCGACTTTTTACGTACTGCCTGATGAACTTAAACACATGTAAGTAGATGACAAAGAAAGAAGCTTTATTAAAATATACACTTCGGCTTGCAGACAATGCATCCATCTTGGGTCACCGCCTTGGCGAATGGTGTGGCCATGGACCTGTACTTGAGCAGGATATTGCTATGACCAACATCGCTCTCGACCTCATAGGGCAAGCACGCAATTATTATCAATATGCAGCAAAACTTGAAGCTGCCGGTAAAACGGAAGATGACTACGCTTACCTGCGCGATCCGCTCGACTATTACAACCTGTTATTACTTGAGCAGCCTAACGGCAATTTTGCCCATAGCATCGTAAGGCAGTATTTTTTCGATATATTCCATTACCTTTTCCTTACTGCGCTTATGTCTTCAAAAGACAAACAACTGGCAGCCATTGCCGAAAAATCGATCAAGGAAGTGACTTACCACAAAAAATGGAGCGGTGACTGGATTCTACGGCTCGGCGATGGCACCGAACTGAGCAATGAAAAAATGCAGACTGCCATCAATGTACTCCAGACTTATGTGGGCGAACTGTTCCTGATGGATGAAGTGGATGAAATGATGGTGAAAGAAAATATCGGAGTAGATCTGGCACCAATAAAAGAAGAATGGACCAGAATCGTTCAAGAACATTTCACCGAAGCAAAACTAAAACTACCGGATGCCACCTGGACACAAAAAGGCGGAAAACAGGGCTACCATAGCGAACATCTCGGTTACATCCTGGCCGATATGCAATACCTGCAGCGTACGTATCCAGGAGCAGTTTGGTAAAAATGATGAATACGACGACTGTAACAAAAGAGCAGATTTTCGAAATCCTTGATCAGGTACCTGACCCGGAGGTTCCCGTATTGTCAACACTTGACTTGGGCATCATCCGCGAAGTGCTCATCGGTGATGATGGTGTGGAAATCATTATAACACCTACCTACACCGGCTGTCCTGCCATGAACATGTTCGAGGTTAACATCATTGCCGCTCTACAAGTCAACGGCATCCCTAATGTGAAAGTCACTACCGTTCTGTCACCTGCCTGGACCACCGACTGGCTCTCCGAAAAAGGCAAGGAAAAACTCCGCGCTTACGGTATCGCACCGCCTGTTGGCAAAACAACCGACAAACACGTAATCATGGGTGAAGAAAAGCATGTCAAATGCCCACAATGTGGTTCTGCAGATACAGAAATGATTTCCCACTTTGGCTCTACTGCATGCAAGTCGTTGTACAAATGTCTTGAATGCAAGGAGCCTTTCGAGTATTTTAAATGTCATTGAAGCTTATGCAGGCTGATGTTTTACGTGAAATTTG
The DNA here is from genome assembly GCA_019694295.1 of Saprospiraceae bacterium. Taxonomy (GTDB): domain Bacteria; phylum Bacteroidota; class Bacteroidia; order Chitinophagales; family Saprospiraceae; genus JAEUUM01. The sequence continues at coordinate 6,937 of JAIBCG010000044.1, read as the reverse complement.
CTAATTTTACACAAAAAAAACATGTCAACCATCAATAAGACTACCGAAAACGGCATCTGCTACATTTATCTCAACAGACCAGAAGTATATAACAGCTTCAACCGAGAAATGGCGCTTGAACTCCAACATGCCCTCGATGATGCAGAAGAGAACAATGACGTCAGGTGTATCGTTATCTCAGGCACAGGCAAAGCTTTCTCAGCAGGTCAGGACCTTGGCGAAGTGACAGGCCCTAATCCGCCAGGATTCAATACCATCCTTGGCGAACATTACAATCCCATCATTTTACGTATCAGGAATATTGAAAAGCCCGTCATCGCAGCAGTTAACGGTGTGGCAGCCGGTGCAGGTGCCAATATTGCCCTGTGTTGCGACATAGTAGTAGCTGCCCAAAGTGCTTCATTTATTCAGGCATTCAGTAAGATAGGCCTGATACCTGATAGCGGCGGGTCATTTTTCCTGCCAAGGCTTACAGGCTTCCAGAAAGCATCTGCCCTTATGATGACAGGAGAAAAAGTGCCGGCAACTGAAGCAGAACGGCTAGGCATGCTGTACAAGGTATTCGCAGATGACATATTTGAAGATGAAGTAAAAAAATTGGCACACCAAATGGCACAAATGCCTACAAAAGGGCTAGGCCTCACAAAAAAAGCGCTTAACAGATCATTGTTTAATGACCTTGACTCACAACTGCAGATAGAAGACGACCTCCAGTTTCAGGCTGGTAACACATACGATTATCAGGAAGGTGTAAAAGCATTTATCGAAAAGAGAAAACCAGAATTTAAAGGAAAATAAAATAGGCAAATCTATGCAGATAGCAGTCATAGGAGCCGGTACAATGGGCTCAGGAATAGCACAAGTAGCACTCATGTCGGGTTGTGAAGTCATCCTAACCGACACAAGTCAAGCTTCACTTGACAGGGCACGTTCCGGTATAAGCGACAGTTTTGTTAAGCTTCGCGAAAAAGGTAAAATCGACATCGAACAGTCGGTCATGTACCTTGAAAAACTGCATTGTACTACCCAATTGGAAGCAGCCTCCGGTGCAGATCTGGTAATAGAGGCCATCGTTGAAAACCTCGCTACCAAGAAAGAAATATTCACACAACTGGAAAACATCGTTTCGCCTGAGTGTATTCTTGCCAGCAACACATCATCCCTTTCGATAACATCCATTGCCGGTACAGTCAGACATCCGCACAGGGTCATTGGCATACATTTCTTCAATCCTGCCAACATCATGAAGCTTGTGGAGATCATCCCGGCCATACAAACAGACACAGCTGTATGCTCCAAAACCATTGACATCATTTCATCCTGGAAGAAAATTCCGGTCGTAGCCAAAGATACACCCGGCTTCATCGTCAACCGCATTGCACGCCCTTATTACAGCGAGGCCATACGCATACTTGAAGAAGGCATAGCCGATATTGCCACCATAGACCTCGCAATGACCAAACTGGCAGGTTTCAGGATGGGGCCATTCACCCTGATGGACTTCATAGGGCACGATGTCAACTACGCAGTCACCGAAAGCGTCTGGACAGCTTGTTATTACGAACCACGCTATACGCCATCTTTCACACAGAAAAGACTTGTAGAAGCCGGCTATTTGGGCAAAAAGACCGGACGTGGATTTTATGATTACCGAAACGATGCAATACAAGTCCAGCCAAATGATGATTTCGACCTACTGACCACCATCTCCGAACGCATTCTCGTCATGTTGTTCAACGAAGCAGCTGATGCCCTCTACCATGGTATTGCATCCAGAGACGATATCGAACAGGCCATGACCACAGGGGTTAATTATCCGAAAGGATTGATAGCTTGGGCTCAAGAATTTGGCATCAGCCGTTGCATCGAAAAGCTTGACAGTTTGTTCGATTACTACAAAGATGCTAGGTACCGGTGCAGTCCCGGCCTAAAAAAACTTCTTATTTAAAATAAATCTAAAGAAGCGGTTTTTTAATTAATTTTTGTTAAATATTTGGTGTTCATCCGAATAGCAGTTATTTTTATTTCTTAAATCTGTATCATCCGATTAACCCAGATAAGGCATTAGGCGTTTAAACCAAAATGATTAGTACAAAATATCATAAAAAAGTGATAAAAGCATAGTGAACTATGGATTTTGAGCTTTTGAAACGGATTTGAAGTAATAATTATTGGCAGTACAGAATCTAATGCGTTATCTGGGTTAAACAAGAGTCGGGTGGACGTTTTTATTATTGAAATGATTGTTAGCGTTTAAGAAACCAACGAAAATGTCAAAAAATTTAAGTGAGCTCTCAGGAAGAAAAGGCCTTGACCAAATCCTTTTCAATAAGTTAGGTGAAATATCGGCCAAAAGTGGAACACCCGACCAGGCTGACATGAAAAAACTTGCCGAAGAATACCTGATGGGCAATGCCAATATCTATGGTGCAGCGTCATTTTACGATTTTACCAGAGAAGAAAACAAAGGAAAAAAAATATACATCTGCAACGGTTCAGCTTGTCTGTGCGCCGGCACACAAGATACACTCAAAGATAAACTAGAGGAGCAGTTCAAACCTGAAGAAATAGGCGAAATGTGCTGTTTGGGCAGGTGTCATGAGAACAGCGCATTTCATTATAACGGTCTCAATTATTCAGGAAATGCCATTGACTATCTGAAAGCCGGAACCATTGTGGCCGACAAAAATGAAGACAGCTACCATACAGGAAACATCGGCACGCCTGTAGTCAACATGCCTTTCGAGGACCTGGATGTAATAAAAGACACCATTGCCAAAGCATTGTTTTCTACCAGAGAAGCCCTCATCGAAGAGCTGAAAATATCCGGCCTTCGCGGTCGAGGTGGTGCAGGATTCCCGATTGCCTTCAAGCTCGAATCATGTAAAAACACACCGGGTGATAAAAAATTCGTAGTGTGCAATGCAGATGAAGGCGACCCGGGTGCTTATTCCGACAGGTACATCATGGAGAAAAAGCCTTACACCCTACTGGTCGGCATGATAGCTGCCGGTTATGCAATAGGTGCTGATGCAGGCGTAGTTTACATTCGCAGAGAATACCCCGAATCGGCTCATATTATTATAAAAGCCGTACAAGTGCTCGAAGATGCCGGACTCCTTGGCAACAACATCCTCGGTTCGGGCTTTAATTTTATGTTTAAGGTCGTTACTGCTCAGGGAGCCTACATTTGCGGTGAAGAAACCGCCCTACTGTCTTCCATCGAAGGACAACGTGCCGAAGTGCGTACCCGACCTCCATTCCCTACACAGCTTGGGTTATTCAACAAACCAACTGTCGTCAACAATGTCGAAACCCTTGCCAACATTCTTTTCATCCTGCAGAAAGGGGGTGCTGCATACGCTGCCATCGGCAAAGGGAAATCAACAGGTACCAAACTTATTTCGCTCGATAGCCACTTCAACAAACCGGGCGTATATGAAGCAGATATGGGTGTACCTCTTAGAGAAGTTATTGACAAGCTTGGTGGCGGATTCAAAGAACCCATCAAGGCACTCCATATAGGCGGCCCCTTGGGTGGTCTTGTACCGGCACAAAAAATTGACGACCTGACAGTAGATTTCGAATCATTTTCACAAAACGGTTTTCTGCTTGGTCATGCATCTGTTATTTGCATTCCACAAGAATTCCCGCTTATCAAATACCTTGAACACTTGTTTCAGTTTTCGGCACATGAGAGCTGTGGCAAATGTTTTCCTTGCCGACTCGGCACCCAACGAGGCTACGAACTCATGCACAAGGCCATTCATTCTGATTTCAAAGTTGAGCGCGACTTGTTCACCGACCTGCTCGACACACTTGAGCGTGGTTCGCTTTGTGCGCTTGGCGGCGGGCTGCCATTGCCCGTCAAGAATGCACTACAATATTTTGATGATGAGTTAAAACAATATTTCAACTGACCCCAACCAACAAAATACATTTGCATAAACACTTCAACCAATAATATTATGAATCAGACGGCATATATCAACGATGTGGCTTACACCATAGAACCGGGCGAAACCATGCTTAGCTTCATCAGAAAGCATATAGGCAAAAGCCACGTTCCTACACTGTGCGATGCTCCCAATCTCGATCCATTCGGTGCATGCCGGGTCTGCTGCGTTGACGTAGCCCTCACACCGGGTGGCAACATGAAGACCATGGCATCATGCCACACACCGGTTATCGCCAATTCATATATCTACACAGAAAACGACAGAATACAAAAGCTAAGAAAAAATATCGTAGAGCTGGTACTCACCGACCACCCACTTGACTGCCTCACCTGCGAAGTAAACGGCAACTGCGAACTACAAACAGTAGCAGCTAAAGTCGGCATTCGTGATGTCCGCTATCCGGAAGGCAAAAATCACCTGCACACTCCCAAAGACCGTAGCCACGCTTACATGACATCCGACTTGTCGAAGTGCATCAATTGCGGCAGGTGCGTTCGCGCTTGCGACGAGGTACAAGGCGAACTCATATTAAGTTTTGCCGGTCGTGGATTCGACTCGCATATCGTTAAGGGTTTTGACCAATCATTTGCAGAATCGGACTGTGTGAGCTGCGGAGCTTGTGCCCAGGCCTGCCCTACTTCAGCCATTTCAGATATTTTCGAATCAAAGTCCATAAATTTCACAGAAAAGACAAGAACAGTATGTACCTACTGTGGTGTAGGCTGCAATCTTGACGTAGCCACCATCAACGGCAAGGTCAAATCCATACAGGCTCCTTATGATGCAGAAGTCAACATAGGGCACACCTGTCTTAAAGGCCGTTACGCATTTTCATTTTACAATCACGGCGACAGGCTGCGTTCCCCATTGATCAAACGCAACGGCCGGTTTGAAGAAGTAAGCTGGGACGAAGCCTACGACTACATAGCAGACAAACTCACGGCCATCAAAGCACAATACGGCCCTGACGCCATTGGAGCCATCAGCTCTGCCAGGTGTACCAATGAAGAGAACTACCTCATGCAGAAATTCATAAGGGCGGTGATAGGCACCAATAATGTTGACAGCTGTGCAAGAGTGTGCCACAGCCCTACCGCCATAGGTATGCAAAAAACATTCGGCACCGGAGCTGCTACCAACTCCATCGAAGAACTCGAGGACACCCATTGCATGATGGTCATAGGTGCCAACCCTACCAGTGCACACCCTGTCACCGGATCCAAGATCAAACAACAGGCTATGCGGGGCAAAACACTCATCGTCATTGACCCTCGGCGCACCGACCTTGCAAAGTACGCACACTACCACCTTCAGCTAAGGCCGGGCACCAATGTTGCCTTGCTCAATATGATGCTATATTATATCATAGCAGAAGGGCTCGAGGCAAAAGAATTCATCGATAAGCGAACAGAAGGTTACGACGAGTTCAGGACTCAGGTCTTGAACATCGACCTCAGCAAGATGGAAGAGATCACAGGCGTTGACCGCGCATTGGTAAAGAAAGCCGCTATCGCCTATGCCACAGCACCTCTCGCTATGTCATTCCACGGTCTGGGTGTCACCGAGCATTTCCAAGGCACTTACGCCGTTATGCAGATAGCTGACCTCGCCATGATTACCGGCAACATCGGCAAGAAAGGTTGCGGTGTCAATCCACTCAGAGGCCAGAACAACGTACAGGGGGCAGCAGATATGGGCGCACAACCCTACCAGGGAGCAGGCTACCTCGATGTCACCGACCCGGAAATCCATAAGCGGTATGAAGCATTCTACGGAGCCAAACTGCCCATGCATGAAGGCTATAAGATACCCGAAATGTACGATGCCGCCCTCGAAGGCAAGTTCAAGGCACTGTGGCTCATCGGTGAAGACATCGTTCAGACAGAGCCAAACACCAACAAGGTAAAAGCATCACTCGAGCAGCTCGACCTGTTGGTAGTACAGGAAATCTTCATGACCGAAACCGCAAGCTTTGCAGATGTCATCCTTCCGGCAGCTACCTTTTTGGAGAAGAGTGGTACATTCACCAACGGCGAAAGAAGAATACAACGCGTCAACCAAGTCGTCAAGCCCCTTGAAGGCACCAAACCCGACGGCCAAATCATCGTCGAAATCATGAACCGTATGGGCTACGCACAACCCGACTACCACCCCGACACCATGCTCCAGGAAATCTCGCAGATAGTACCATTCTTCAAAGGCGTTAAATGGAACGAACTCGGCATCAACGGCAAACAGTGGCCGGTCAAAGAAGACGGCACCGACACCCGAATACTCCATACTGAAACTTTTACACGTGGCAAAGGAAAATTCCGCTTCAAAGACTTCACCGAAACAGAAGAAATTACTACATACGGCAAACAATACCCTTACATCCTTACCACCAACCGCGAACTTGAGCACTACAACGCCGGCACCATGACCCGCCGTACCAACAACGCCATCATCCTCAGCGACGACTATCTACTCATAAACCCCAACGATGCCGTCAAACACGCCATCAACAACGGAGACATGGTTTGCATCGAGTCACCAAGAGGCAAGGTAGATGTCAAAGCCAGGGTCACAGACGAAGTAAAACCCGGCATACTCAGTACCACCTTCCACTTCCCTGAGGTCATGATCAACATCGTCACCTCAGACGTACACGACGAGCACGCCAAATGCCCGGAGTACAAGGTCGTATCCGTCAACATCCGGAAGAGCAAAGGCAAGTACAAAGTCACCTAAAACCCGGCCGGCACACAGCATTCACCGCATAACTGTTGCAATATCCATAGCACTCATGCAACAGTTATAGTACCTGTACTCTCTTGTTCATCAGGGCATGCCCCTATCGGGTCGGGCTATCCGCCTTACTTCGTGCCGGCTTCTATCCCTCATCTTTACTTTGCATTTGAGATTAAATTCTTAACTTTAACAAAGGGAAAGCAGAAGTGAACTATATCCCTCACTAGGAATAAGTCCTATGTCGCGTA
>JAIBCG010000114.1 GCA_019694295.1 Saprospiraceae bacterium | reverse complement strand
TTAAAATGAATATCAAATACAAGGTACAATAAATAAATAAATAAATAAAACACTTTTAACAAAAATGTAACAAAATACCAAATGCTAAATTCCTACCAATATTGGCAGGAATGCATACAACGTACTTAAGTAAAACAATAATTTGGATTGGATAGATATTTACTGTCCCAACTGCTTCCTGTGGTTTAATTCATCCCGTATTTTGGCCGCCTTCTCGTAGTCTTCATTCCCCAATGCTTCATCGAGCATACTTTGCAAATCATCCAGGCTGAGGGTTGACAAATCTTCTTTTTTCTTTTTGGGTTCTTTCTTCTTGGGTCTGTCAGCAGCATCGGGTTCTTCGAGTATAACACCGGCAGCTTCGAGGATAAATTCGTATGTATAGATAGGGCACTCGTACCTTACCGCCAGCGCTATGGCATCCGATGTACGGGAATCTATTTCTATGACTTCACCGTCGCGGTCGCAAACGAGTTTCGAATAGAAAATGCCGTCCACGAGATTGCTTATCACTATTTCACGCAGGTAAATACCAAAAGCATCAAAAGCATTCTTTAGTAGGTCGTGCGTCAATGGCCTGTTAGGACTCAGTTTTTCCATAGCTACTGCTATTGCCTGAGCCTCAAACCCACCAATGACAATCGGCAGTCTTCGAGCACCTTCCTTCTCTCCTAACACAACAGCATAGTTCTGAGACTGTGTCATGCTATGAGACAATGCAACTATCTGTAATTCAACTTTATTCATTGTCTTTGTTCTCTCATTCTATGTCCAACGCCCTGATTTTTAATGCTGAGCCTTGAATTTCTTTATTGCTTCCGTCAGCTTTGGTACCACATCAAACAAATCGGCACACACACCATAATCTGCTGCCTTGAAGAAAGGTGCTTCCGGATCTTTGTTGATCACTACGATTACCTTCGAGTTGTTGACGCCCGCCAGATGCTGGATGGCACCCGAAATACCTACTGCTATATACAGATTTGGTCTGATGGCAATACCTGTCTGTCCTACGTGCTCGTGGTGAGGTCTCCAGTGTGCATCTGCTACCGGTCTTGAGCATGCCATCGTGGCACCAAGTACTTTCCCGAGGTCTTCGAGAATTCCCCAGTTTTCAGGACCCTTGAGTCCGCGTCCGCCCGATACTACTACTTCAGCTTCAGGAAGAGGCACTTCACCGGTTATCCTGTCCACCTTAGTCGTCTTTACTCTAGCCGCCGGTATATTGACCGATACAGACTCTACGGGAGCATCATTTCCGTTTGCTTCTATAGGCAGACTATTGCCCATGATGCTGATGACCTTGTTGTCTGAGTTCAGTGTATAATGCACCTTTGCCTTACCCGAATATACTGACTTGGCCACTGTAAAACCATTGCTCAGCTCGGGCAGACTGTTGGCGCCTGACACCGATGCAGCATTCAGCTTGACCGCTACCCTTCCTGTGATTGCTTTGCCTTCAGCACTGTGTACCAATACTACAACATCGCTGCCCGTAGTCTGTGCCACCTGAGTTATTACAGAAGCATATACCTGCGAGTCAAAACTATTAAGTGCAGCATCCGTCAAATGTAATACCTTGTCGGCTCCGTATTTTCCTAGCTGAGCCGCATTGGCAGCATCGCCAAGTACAAGTGCTATGCACTGTGTACCAAGCATTGAAGCTGTTTTTTTTCCATAAAACACTGCCTCGAGTGCAGGTTTTTTAAATGTATTATCGTGAGTTTCTGCAAATACTAAAACAGACATTTCCTTAATTTTTTTATTTGAATTTTTTATTTATATAACTTTCGCCTCCTCATGCAGCAATCTTACCAACTCATCCATGTTATCTGCATCTATCATCTTAACAGCCGACTTAGGTGCTGGCAGGTCAAATTGCCTGGTCACAACATTTTCAGTGAATGCTGCCGGTTCTATTACTTCGAGTGGCTTAGTCTTGGCCATCATGATGCCCCTCATATTCGGTATACGCTGCTCGGCAAGACCTTTCGCTGCACTCACTACCACAGGCAGATTTACTTCAACCGTTTCGGTACCGCCTTCTATTTCACAGCTTATAGTAGCTGTGTTGCCGGCCAAGGTCATAGCATTGGCAAAGGAAACATAAGGCATATCAAGGTATTCGGCTATCATAGCGCCTACCTCAGCAGCATTGAAGTCGATGGTTTCCTTGCCGGTAAATATTAAGTCAAATCCCTCCGCCTTAGCATATTCTGCTATCTGGTAAGCTGTGAACATCGAACTCGTAGGCTCAGCATTGATGCGCACGGCCTTCTCGGCACCTATGGCAAGACCTTTTCTGATGATGGTTTCATTATCCGCTCCACCCACATTGATGAGTGTGACGGTTCCGCCCGCTGATTCTTGAATCTCTAGTGCCTTTACGAGTGCATACCACTCATCATAAGGGTTCATGATAAACTGAACGCCCGATGCATTGAATTTTTGATCGTCTGTAAAAGAAATTTTGGCCGTAGTATCCGGAGTCTTACTGATGCAAACTAATATTTTCATATATTTGTGTTATTCGAACTTTATGCCAAACAGTATAGCTGGCTTTTTGTTTAAAAAACGCAAATATACTTATAAATTATGAATTGCGCTAAATATAAAATAAAATATTTATAACACAATGACATCCAGTAGATTACAAACATTGCTCGATATGTATGCTCAGAACCCGGCCGACTCATTCGTCACCTACGCTCTTGCCAAAGAATACGAATCAGCAGACAATCCGGCTAAGGCTGAGGAATATTTCAGAAAAATCCTGCAAAACAACCCTGACTACGTTGGTATGTATTATCATTTCGGCAAACTTCTGTGGAACCTCCACCGCGATGACGAAGCTACCCACATCATTGACCTCGGCATAACCGTAGCCGAAAAACAGGGCGACAAACACGCGCTCGGTGAGCTCAGGCAACTCCGCTGGGAGGTTAGCGACGAAGATATTTGAAACAATTTCCATCAATCAGACACAATAACGAATCCATGACAAAAGAATTTTTCGCACACCCTACTGCCGTTATCGACGAAGGCTGTACCATTGGCAGCGATACTAAGATCTGGCATTTCTCGCATATTATGAGAGACTGCACCATTGGCCGGGCCTGCAACATAGGTCAGAACGTTGTGGTCTCGCCCGGCGTAATGCTCGGCAACAACGTAAAGGTGCAAAACAACGTATCCATATATACCGGTGTCACCTGCGACGACGACGTATTTTTGGGCCCGTCAATGGTTTTCACCAACGTCATCAACCCGCGCAGTGCCGTCAACCGTCGTAGCGAATACGCCTCCACCCACGTTGGCAAGGGCGCCACCATCGGTGCCAATGCCACCATCGTTTGCGGGCACGACATCGGTGCTTATGCCTTCATAGGAGCAGGGGCCGTCATCACCAAAAACGTACCACCCTACTCTCTCTGGGTCGGCAATCCTGCCCGCCAAACCGGCTGGATGAGCGAATACGGTCACAAGCTAATCTTTGACGCACACGGCCTTGCTACCTGCCCTGAGAGCCAGCAACAATACCGACTCAGCGCTGGCGAAGTCACACGCATATCATAGCTCTGCTGTTTATTTTGCCGGTGCGCATTCAATTTATTTTGGCAAGCGCAAGTGCATTCAACACAGCCTCCAATGCACGTTCATTGACCTCAGCCAGAGCTACCGGTTGCGCATCCGCTTGTAGTGCAGTTAGCCAGATGTATTCTTCACTTGAGCATACATACAATAGCCATACACCGTCACGAAAACACCTGCCGAAGCCACACCCAGACACCCCAGTCCCTAACTTACGTTTGAGTGAATCATTGCAGCATCAAGAGGTTCAGTTCATCCACAAACCAAGAGAATCTTTTCTCTATTATTTGGGCGTGCCCCTGTCGGGTCAGGCCATCCGCTTTACTTCGTGCTCGCTTCTGTCCTTCACGCAACTATGGTGAATGGTAAGCGGTAAGTGGTGAATGGTGAAATGTAAAATGTGAGATGTTGTGACACATTATTTTTCGGCGTTTTTTGAACCATTAAGCAGTAGATTTATAATACCCGGATAACGCAATAGGAATTTTGAAAAAAGTGATGAGCACAATAAAATCCATAAAAAAGGAAGCTTAGTGAACCAGGTTTTTGAGCTTTTGGTTTAAAGTAGATTATATCGAAGCCAAGCCTACTTGACACAGAAGTATGCATGCATTTACCGTAAACTTACGGTTAATTTTTACTATAATCGTAATATTACGGTAAATACTCCTTTTATCAGCATAATCAGCACGTTATGAATGTATTAAACCTTAAGTTTGACCAATAATATTGTATCATGAAAAAATTAATTATTACAAAATAGTATCCACCGATGGCAGAACTATTGGGTCACAACAGCAGTAAAACCACCGAAATTTACACACATGTAAGTACCAAAAGTCCGTTTTATGATTTGTAGTAAAAAAACTATACCAAGCCAACTACATACAAGAAATTTATGTATATTTGTTGCATATATAAATGAGTTGGCGGTCATTGTAGGGCGACACCACAACCAAGAGACATTTAATCAGAATGAAAAGAAAGTATTGGATATTATCGCCAAACGTAATGAATGGCACAGATGAAGCAGAATGGAAAGACTCAATACAAAGTTTAAACCGAGCATTTATCGGATATGATGACACTCATCGTTTTGGACAAATGTTCAAAAATGACATTCGTATTGGCGATGTGATACTCATTGCACAAGGACAAAACTCAAACAAAAAATTCTTCTTGTGTGGTTTTGTAGATTCAGAATCAAAATATGAATATGTGGACGGAACTCCCGATACAGCACAAAACCGAAAATTAAAATTTACAATTTCCAAAGAACGACTTGACAAATTAGGTCTTGATTTTAATGACAGCACTTGGGGTGAATCAAAACAACCCGCTACGCTTTACCATTTAAAACCTAACGAAGTTGAAGCAGACGATAAAATTGTAAATTTATTATCTGCGGAATTAAACAAACAAATTATCAAACAGCTAATGGAAAACATAAAACTATCAGCCGAACGACAAACTCAAATAAAAGCTCTTTGGGACAAGTTTAAAAAAGACAACAAAGAAGATAAGAGTAAAGCAATAGAAAGTCTTATTGAGCAATGGAAATCATACAAAGACAAAATTATTGCTAACACATTAAGTTTGGACGACTACACAAACACTTTGAGTAGTTCTTCGGCAACAATGTCTGGCGGTTATTTGTGTAATTTTTTAGAACGAACAACAAGAACAGTTTTAGGTTCGTCAAAACCTGGCAACGCAAATAATTTTGAAGTAAAACTAAACGATGATAACCAATCGTATTACATCAAGAGCCAAAAGAAAACAAATGCAACCCGACAAGAGGCAGAAACTTATTTTAACGACAACATAAAAGGTTTATTGAAAGACATTGTTTCACAAACCGACCCATTAGAAAAAATACGTTTGATTGAAAATGCAAATTATAGTGCCAAACAAATTTTAATGAAAATGGCAGTATTGGATAATTTGTCGGACATCTTACAGATATACAAAGAGCAATCTATTGAAGAATTATACAATGAATTTATTGATAGTGATGCCGAAACCGTTTTCACAAAAAACTATCAAATTTGTCTTGTTGCAAAACAACTTTTAGAAGTAGATGAGCAAAATAAAAATGAAATTGTTTTGCTTTCAGGTTTTTTATGGCGATTTGTAACTTCCAAAGCTATTGCAGATACAAACAATCCGAATGTTATTCTTTATGGACCACCGGGAACGGGCAAAACATTTTCCGCTAAAAGTAGTTTAGATTTTGTTTGTCAAGGCGACAGTTCACGATACGAAGTTTTACAATTTCACCCATCATTTACCTACGAAGATTTTATTGAAGGGATAAAACCCAAAGGCGTTTCAAAAGACGGAAACATTCGATTTGAATTGGTAAACGGAGTTTTCAAAAACTTTTGTATCAAAGCGAAAAACAATCCGAAAAAGGATTTTTATTTTGTTGTGGACGAAATAAACAGAGCAAACCTTTCAACTGTATTTGGCGAAACGTTGTCGTTATTAGAAAAAGATTACCGACACGACACCGAAAACAAAAA
>JAIBCG010000113.1 GCA_019694295.1 Saprospiraceae bacterium | reverse complement strand
AACGGTCAAGTAGTGCAATACGATAACCGGATTCTTTCTCTGTATTGAACACCAGACATGCCTTGTCGAGTTTGTCGAGTTGTATGCCTTCAATCAGATCGACACTGAACGAATGACCTGTAACATCCACTTTCAGGAAACCCTGCTTATTTTCAGATTTAAATATTCCTATCACATCTACCAGTTCGTCTTCGAGCAGTACGTTTTCGAAGAGTGCCACCAAGAGGTCGCCGTTTTTTATCTGCGGATGTGTTGTATGCTCGTAAAGGTATCCGGCAATCTCCTGCGACAACGAGTGGAATGCAGTTTGATCGCGGAATATGCGTTCGCAAAAATTATAGACCGGGTTAAGACTTATTTCATCATTCGAAAAGGTGAAATTGTAATATTCAAGCCATTCAAATGATTCCAGAAAAAAACTCCGCACTGCATGGTTAAAATCCGGTGCAGCTATATCAAGTTCATTATCGGAGAGGATGAGTTCGCCACCATTGACTTTATTGCCAATGTGATGCAGAGATAGATTTAAGAGGATATTCAGGTTATTGTCGGTCATTGTATGGTGGTTTGAGTATTCAAAGTTACTCAATTATTTCTTTCTATTTAAGAGTGTCTTTCAGTATAAAGCTTATTGATTTCAGAAAATTGAAATGAAAAGTACCGGACTTTATGTAATGTAAAATTATCCACCGGAATACTGGTTAAATATACGGTTGAGCCTTTTCATCATAGACAATAGAATAACTACGGCTATCATAAGCAGGACAAAATTTACCCAGAAAAAATTGGCTTTCACTTCGTATTTATCCCACATGGTGGCGAGCACACCTGACAGTTTATTGCCTATAGAGATGGCCAACATCCAGCCGCCCATCATCAGAGCTGTTATTCTTGGCGGGCTGAGTTTGCTCACCAGTGACAGACCCATCGGGCTCAGGAATAATTCGCCGACTGTGACTACGCCATAAGTGCCTATCAGCCACCCGGCGCTTCCTTTCACTGCACCATTATGGCAATAATAAGTAGCGATTACCATTACAAGGGTCGAGCAGGCAGAAATGAACAGTCCCCAGCCTATTTTTCCGGGTGTACCTGGTTCGGCATTCCTTTTCCTCAAGTAGCCGAAGAAAAGAACGAGCAGCGGAGTAAGAAAGACCACAAAAAACGGATTGATAGACTGGAACAGCTCTGTGTTAATTAATTTCCAACTGCTTCCTTCTGCCGGTAGCTGAGCTGGAGCTACGTTTTTGAAATATACCGGATAGTCAATGCCTTTCATTGGTTTGCCGGCTGCATCTTTCACCGGCCTGAATTCTTGGTCATATAGTGCCACAGAGTCTTTTTTAAATTCGGCAGTTTCAACCAGTTTGATAGCATCCAAGGCATTGGCAGAACTGCCTTCTACGTGGCGGTCAGTATAATATTGTGCCCAAGTAGTAAGCGCAGTGCCATTTTGTTTGAAAACAGCCCAGAACATGATAGAAACAGCAAATATTGCCAGTAAGGCACCAATAGGCTCTTTTTCTTTGGCTGTGGCTTTGAAATATAGACTAGCATAATAATAAATAATAGGAATAGAAGCGAAAATGAATCCGTCAGTAGAGTCTGACCCAAATATATCGCCCGGTATCAACCAGCCAACTACACCTGCTAATATTGCCGGTAGGAATATTTTACTGAATACAGACATCAGTTGACCATCATTGCTATCGAGATGTTGCTTCTCTACATCAGCATGTTTATAATATTTATGGCCAATGGCAAAGACGATGAGCCCGAGAAACATACCGATACCGGCAGCAATAAAAGCAGCACCCCAGCCTATGGTATTTCTGAGGTAGGCAGCAAAAAAATTGCAAATAAATGCACCGATATTAATCCCCATGTAGAATATATTGAACCCGTCATCTTTGTGTTTGCGGTATTTTTCTTCACTATAAAGATTGCCAAGTAAGGTAGATATATTTGGCTTAAAAAAGCCATTGCCTATAATGATTAATGCAAGTGACACATAAAACGACCACAGTTCATGAATGGCAAGCCCGATGTAGCCAAGGCCCATCATAGTGCCACCGATAAACACAGCCCTTACATAACCAATCTTTTGGTCGGCCAAAAAACCACCAATGAATGGTGTTAAATAAACGAATGCAATGAAGGTCCCGTATATGTCGGCTGCTGTGGCACGGCTCATCCCGAAGCCTCCTTTGTCAATATCTGTAAGGTACAAGACGAATATACCTATCATGAGGTAGTAGCCGAAGCGTTCCCACATTTCGGTAAAGAATAAATACGGTAATGCCTTTGGATGTTTTCCTGATTTCATAAAATGCCTTGATTAATTTTCAAAGAAAAGGTTTTTTTATAAAATATACATGAATCAGGTAAAATAATTTGAAAATCAGTCCGGTTCATGAGTGTGGCATGTATGCAGATACTGCATATCATTGCCGGGAATGTATTTCTAGCAATGTTTTTTTTGGTTATCCCTTGATTACTCCCGATACCGGCACTTGATTTCCTGTATTTGGTTGGTGTTTGGTGTTTTTTATTGTTTTAATGAAAATTTACTTGTATTTCCTCCTATTCTAATACCCTGTTCAAGCCCTTTGTCAACAGACGAGCGAAAATTAACTCCACCATACAGTCTTGATGCTCCTGCCTCAGCTGCTGCTTCCATAAAACTACTGAAATTCTTTGGGCTGCCATTTATATCAGCTCGCTTATAGTTACTATAGTCAGCAAATGAGTAACTACTACCAAGATATTCTGACAAAACTGTAAACCCTGCACCTGCCAGTACAGAATGTGCACTTGAGTATTCGGGGTAAGGCGGCGGTGGTAGTACAGGTGTAAAATCTCCATCTATCTGCTTTCTAATAAATGTAACCGGGCTCAGTGTATTGTACTGAAATTTGGTTTTCCAACCAGCAATACAGGCATCATGCAGTGCAATACCGAGTCTGCAATATACCTCTGCGGCTTTGGCAAGATTGCTGCGTTGTGATTCAAGTACTGTGCCTGCTATAAAAAAGATGTGCCCGGCTGTACCGCTACTCTTGCCGGTAGCATCGTCCCAGAATTTTGCAATATCCGATTGGTAGGTGGTTATATTTTCACGAATTGTGAAGAGTTCGTAGGCTTCTTTATACAATTGGCTTGATTTTTCTTCTGAATATACAGGTGGTTCAGGAGTTTTGCCTGCAACAATATTGCCGGTGAGAAAAGAACGCGTACTTCCCCAGTATGGTTGCAAAGGTGTTTTTTCCTTGCCAGCCGGCACCCATTTGCCTGCACCACTTGCCGGTATATAAGCAGGATAATTGGTGTTGTAGGCTTCACTCTGTCCATCGGATATGGCATACTGGTTCATCTCGAGTGCCAGTGTCCTGCCGTATTGTACACTTGCATCAATAATGTCAGGGTTGGTTAATTTTGTATAAATGTCTTTATAATACAGTTCAAGTTCATTAATTCGGTCAAGGTTCTCAACTGATGTTGACTTGAACTGGAGTCTGAAAAACTCCGCCATTGCAGCATTGGCCACCGCTGCCCAATGGTATTTGGTACGGTCAGATACAGAAGTGATACTGTTTGGTTTTAATCCTTCAATCTTCCCTTCCAGCGAATTATACCCGGGCATACCCTGGTACACTGCCTGGTAGAGTGTTATTCCGGCATAGCCGAATGAACGAGCTGCCACCGGCCCCGAGAATCCACTTGTATTCTTGATGAGGTCAGATTGCAACGCAAACCATTCGTGTGCTATTTTACTGTCAAAGGAAGCTGTTTTATCAAAGGAATTGACTATTTTGTCTTTGGCGCAACTTTGTAGAATCAGAAGTGCACAGGCACAGATTGCCAGTTTTAGGATTGTTGTTGTTCTCATTGTAAATTTGATATGTATAGGACGTTATCCTTATAGGACAAAATCTATACCAAAAAAATCAAATATTACAATCTGATGCTCTGTGCAGCCAATACTTTGCCTGATGTGGTGTCTTGAAGAAAAATGACAACATCGGTATTCGGTTTGCCCTTTGTAAATTCTTTAGGCAGGAGGACATTGCCGGATGGTTTTGGGTCAAATGAGCCTAACCATACTACTACGTTGTCGTTTCTGAGGGTTTTGTCTTTGTTTTCGCCTTTCTTCACTTCAGTAATTTTGTCGCTCTCTACAATAGCTGCATAGAGTTGGGTGCCACTGAGCTCACCTTCAATGTGGTAAGGAAAAGATTCAATGATACCGTCTGTGGTGGCTGCTGAGCCAAGTATGATAGAGTGTTTATATTTCGTGTTAAGAAAATGTTGAATGGCTTCTTCGGCAGCTCCTGCGTCTGAACCCACGAATTCGCGTTCGCCATTGACCACCATCTGCGGTGTGTATGCAGAACGCAGCTTCATTTTGTTGACATACATAGCTTGTCGTGCAGAGTATTGTTCAGAACTGAACGGGTCTTTCCAGCCAAGACGATTCCAATAATCGACGTGAAATGCTAGGGCATAGATGTTTTTACCATTATTCATTGCAGCATTTATGATTTTGGAAAGATTTTCGTCAGCAGGCGGGCACGAAGAACAACCTTGTGATGTAAATAGTTCGAGCAGTACAAATCCGTCTTGGGTTGTTTCTTGTGGTTTTTTATTCTGCGTGCATCCGTCAACCGAAAAGATGGCTGTCAGCATTATCCAGAGTATTGTTTTCATTGGTCGAATGATTATTTCTTAAGTGGTCTGAACCGTTTTTTGCCAAAATACAAAACGACTGCCAAAATAAGTACAAATGGCCATATCCTAAGCAGGAAAAGGGCAAATTTTATCATTGCAAACCAACCGCCGGCCAAAGCTTGTCCTGCCGAACGAACAAAGCCGGGCGACTGATTGACGATTTCGTAGATAGTAAGGTTGAGCGTAGAATAAGAAGACTGGTTATTGAGTAATTTGAGCCTGGCTTCTCGCGATTCAATTTCTTCGCGTACAGTAGCCAGTTCGCGTTCTATACTGAGCATTTCATTCACGTTTTTTGCTTTTGCCAGCAGTTCGAGGTATCTTTTTTCGAGTGCTTTTTTGGTAGCAATGCGGGCTTCTGTGTCCACATATTCTTCTGTTACATCCAGGGCGTTCAGGTTTTTGCGCTCAATATTGACACCGAGGCTGATTACATTTTCACAAAATGCCTCATAATCCTTAACAGGAATACGTACTATATAGCTTATTTGCTTTCGGTCATCATAAGCCGATTGCGATTCGTTTGAGAGGTAAGCCTTGTATGTTGCAGTAAGTTTTTTTAGCTCGTCACCGGTAGTCTGCAGGTCCTTTACTTCCATAGATATATCGCCTTCCTTCACGAGTTTACGGTCAGCGGCTTGTTCTGGTATGGTCATATCGGCAGGTGGTTTGCCAGCAATTCCTGATTTTTCTTCAGGTGCAGCGAAGGCTTGATTTTCAGCCATCTCAGAATCGTTTTTTTGTTGACAAGCCATCATCAATAAGAGGAAAAAAGGCAATAAATTTTTCATTGTAGGAGTTATTTATACATACATGATGACAAGATAAGACAAGCAGTTGGTTTGCTACTGTACCTGTATTGTTAATAAAGTGTCAATGTCTTCGAGTAAAATTTAAATTTATATTAAATACAATATTCACTTTCAAAAAGACGGAACCAAAAGAGACAGACTTTTGTTACCTTTGTAATTTTATAACCATTAAATAAATATTTAGAACATGGATCTTAACGACCTTTTTAAAACAGTAATGTCAGGCGGTGTAGCCGATCAGATTGGTAATATCGCAGGAGTGAATAATCCTGAACAGGCAGAGTCAGCAGTAGGCAGTATTTTTTCATCAATATTGGGCGGAATTCAAAAAAACGTTGCTACTCCTGAAGGAGCAGAATCTTTGAACAAAGCACTTGAAAGAGATCATGATGGCAGTATTCTCGATAATCTGTCAGGATTATTGGGTGGTGTATTCAAGCCTGAGAACGCAAATGCTACAAACGGCAGTCTGTGAAAAAAATATTTCAAAAATTTTACCAAAAATATAAAAACATTCTGTAATTTCAAGGCATAGAGTAAATCATACAAGAATGCCTAGCTTACCAGGTCTTGACCGTTCCCAAATCACATT
>JAIBCG010000009.1 GCA_019694295.1 Saprospiraceae bacterium | reverse complement strand
TGCCGTAAGGTGTAAGGTGGTCGCAAGAGCCTTTGCAGTAATCAAAAGGGATAAACCTTACGTAAACACAGTGGGTTATCTTTCTTGAAAAAAATAATGTGAGTGCTTGGTTTTTACCATAGAATACCTTTACTTTGCATTTGAGATTAAAAATTAAAAGTGAGATGTGAGAATGGAGATGTGAGAAAATCTGTAACATTGGTATCACAGCCAACTGTCTTGTCCTAGAATAGGTTTACACAAATTGTGTAAAAATAGACAAAAAAGTAAACCAATGTCAAGACTAAAAAACAACTGTAAGCTGATAACAGCATTTAATTTTTAACCTGTAAACTTTTTTTGGAAAAGGCTATATTAATTCATTCGAAGATGGTCGATTAAACAATTGATTCTTAAAAAATTTGACATCATCTGTCGTAACTTTGCATTTTAACGGTTACGCAGGTTTTTAGTCAAATACAAAACAACATCGAAATTGATATTTTACTCGACTCAGGTAAATGTGGTTCTCGTTTTAGTTATCTTATTGGTAATATTGAGTACTTATATCCATTTTAATCAGAAAAGACCGCAGAGTGCCCTTTTTTTACTACTGATAACCGGCTTTTTACTCCGGTTATTTATGGCAGCAGTTGACCCGTTTTTGCAAGACTGGGACGAGCGCTTTCATGCTCTGGTAGCTAAAAATTTAATACATCACCCTTTAACGCCCATGTTGAGGCTTGATCCTATTATGGCATTTAAGATTGAGGATTGGTGTTGTAACCACATCTGGGTACACAAGCAGCCCTTATTCCTTTGGCAGATGGCCTTGTCCATGAAACTTTTTGGTGTCAATGAAGTTGCTATGAGACTCCCTTCAGTAATCATGGGAACTATTTCAATATATTTTGTCTATGACTTAGCCAATAGATGGATTAAAAACATTGATATTTCATTTGTGGCAGCATTGTTATTTGCAGTTTCCAATTACCAGCTTGAGCTTACTTCCGGCAGATTTCCTCTTGAACAAAATGATGTAGCTTTTGCATTTTATGTAACGGCGAGTATCTGGGCTTTTGTTAGATATCTACAATCTGGAAGAACATTCAAGTGGGCAATATTCATTGGTATTTTTGTCGGTTGTGCTGTATTGAACAAATGGCTGACAGGAATTTTGATCTATGGTGGGTGGGGTCTGTACGAGTTGTTATCTAACAAAGGTAAAATTCACTTCAAACCATGGAAGTTATTCGTTGTATCTGTATTTACAAGTCTTCTGGTGTTTGTTCCCTGGCAATTGTATATCATGCATTATTTTCCAGCCGAAAGTAGCGTCATGTATAAACATAACAGCAAACATATATTTGAGGCTTTAGAAGGACATGGTGGCACAATCTGGTTTCATTTTGCAGAAATGAGCAATATTTATGGAGTATCTCTACTGCTTTTTATATTATTGGGCGCATACGCTATTCTGTCTGACAAACAAGTTGATAAAAAGCTTTCGGGTTCACTAATAGCGATGGTGCTGGTTATTTATTCATTTTTTTCCTTTGTTGTGAAAACAAAAATGCCTGCATTTACATTTCCGGTAAATTCCATCATCTGGATTCTCATTGCCTCAGGAATAATAACGAGCTTTGTTAGAGTTTCTAATGAGCAAAAACCATATATATTAATACTATGGATTGTATTGGCTTCAATTATAACATTGAAACCCTGGGAAATATCTGACAAAAGGTCTCATGACAATCAGCCAAGAAATGCTAAAATTCACAATACCCAAATATTTAAAAAATTAGATGTTGCCGGAAAATTGAAAAACAGAGTAATTCTGAACTGCAAGAGTTTTGAAGATGTAGAATTAATGTTTTACAAAGATGTAAATGCTTATCATTGGTTTCCTGATGAATCTACTCTGGATAGCCTAATGAAGAAAGGTCATACATTTGCTGCTTTTCAGAGTCATCATAATCAACAACTGCCTGATTACATTCAACATAACCCGGCCATTAAAATTATTAATGAGGCTTTAGAATAAAAATGTTAACAACTCAGCTATTGCCATACTTTAGCCCTTGCTTCACAAACATAAAGCTGATTTTTTCCGGAAAATTTGATTGTTTTTGATAGGCAGATGCGATTTTGCGAATAATTTCTTCCAACACGTTGGGCCGCAATTGTCCAATGTGTTGCTGAATATTATTTTTTCTCGAAGATCAGTTTGGTATTTTCGTCCTTTCGCAATACAAACCCGTCTTCTTTTTTGCTTACAATGTCAAAACTTTGTATCTTATTATCTTTAGAGATGAGTCGAAATTTGTTGTCTTCAATATTCCAGGTTGAGTTACGTGTGCCGAGTACATCGACGCTGTCATAATCTGTATTGATGGTTCCGTTAGCATTGAGCGATACATTAAATTTCATCTTGCCAACCAAATCGTTTAACATAGCGATACCGCCTTTTGCATATCCGGCACCCATTTCACCAAATGACTTACCTAGCTCACCCAATGGGCTCAATAAGCCTGTCATACCTTTGGCAAATGATTTGGCTGCATACTCCATTCTGCCTTCAGGTGTGGTGGTGTCTATACTTTCGAGGTTGAAGCTGTCTTTCATCTCAGTCTCTGCCTTTGCTAGTTTTTCCTTCAGTTCTGCCATTTTTGAGTTGATCGTATCCTGTACGGCTTCATCTGATATTAATTTTTTGTCGAGTTCTATTCTTACCGTATAGTCACCGGCATATTCTTTTCTTGGGTCGGTGAATTGTCCGCAGGAGAATAGAATAATTGTAGCCATAAATGGGAGGGTTGTTTTAAGATGTTTCATAAATATTTCTTGTCTTTTAATATTAATGCACGCGGTCGCCTCTTAGTTCCAACGTAGCTATCATTTCTGCTTCATAATCCAGATATTCCTGCAATCTTTTCTTAACGTATGCTTCATCGTTGTATTTCTTTGCCAGATCAAGAAATAATCTATAGTGGCCGGCTTCTGATATCATGAGTTTGTGGTAAAAATTGCGGAGCGACTCATCTGCCAGCTCAAGTGACAGCAACCTGAATCGCTCACAGCTTCTTGCTTCTATCAGGGCGCAGGTCAGCAGTTTTTCGGTCAGCCAGTTTTTGCGGTTGCCACCTTTGAGCTGAAATTTCTGAAGATTATTGACATATTCGTCTTTGCGTTGCCTGCCGAGTTTCAAATTGCGTTTTTCGAGTTCGTTCAGTACCATTCTGAAGTGAGCCCACTCTTCGGTAACTATAGGTGCCAGTTCTTTTACCATTTCTTCTTTTTCAGGAAATATCTGAATGAGTGTAATGGCCGAAGTAGCAGCTTTTTGTTCACAGTATGCATGGTCTGTGAGTATATCTTCAAGGCTTTTTTCTGCCAGATTAACCCAACGCGGGTCGGTTGTCAATTTTAATCCTAACATAATACTATTGAATACATTTTGCTTGGCGCATCAACGAATCGACATCGAACACGTCGTAGTCTTCGTAGCCGGTTTGCCAGGTAACTCTGATTTTATCTAAAGATTTACTTGATATTTTGTCTTGTGCAGCAGCACCAAGATTACACTGCGCCCTGAACATCATCGTTTTGCTTACAGGATCGTAGAGCCCGGGGTCATTTCTGTTGTTAATGATGGCTATATTGTCTCCATCCAGAAATTTGAGGTTGATAATACTTCCCTTTTCGAATCCGCCAAACAGCCTTCCTGCATCATTCACTGCTATATAAAAATACAGATTAAGAAACATACTACCCCCACTCACTACTGATAGAGCCGCCTTGCAGGTAAGATATTCGCTGTCCGGGTAATTTTTTGTCAAAGGTGCAGGAGTGTAAAAAAACAATACCTGAGCAGCATGGTCTTTCCTGCGCTTTCCCATAAACTCATCTTCGCCTTCAAATTCGATCTGGCATGGCCTTACCGGCGGTTTTACCATTACATCTTCAGTTGGCACATACCTTGCGTAATCTTTGAGAGCGGGTCTTGAATCGGGTGGTATGTTGTCAATAGATTTACCGGCATTTGGTAATACCTGTCTTTTTATGTTCGGGTTGTTCAATATAGGTGGTGGTTTGTGTTTTTTGTCGCGCTCGGCACAAAAAGTCCTGTATGCTTCAATCTGTTTCGGACCCGAAATTTTCAACAATGACTTCAAGTTTTCTATATCATTTTGATATTGCAAATTCTCTTTTTTTAGGTAAGAAATTATAATTTTAAGTTCATTGATTTGCTTACGGGTTTGGTTTATTTCGGCTTCTCCAAGTTCCTCTTTTTCGGTTTTGAGTGTTTGTTCAAGCAGATCGCGGTTTATTCTTAATCTTTCTGATTCAATATTGTTGAGCTGGATTTTATTTTCTGATTCCTTAAGGTCTTGGGTGATTTTATCTGCCAATTCCGTCAGAAAACTACTCCTGACATAGGCTGGTTCGGTGTTCAGCAGTTTTAAATCTGACTTGTTCGCAGGGTTTAAGATGCGAGTTGAGCCATCTTTATTGATTAATATCCAGTCGCCCTTTTGGTTTTGTTCTATTTGTTGAGCATGCACATCCGGGAGAAATACTATTATAGCAACAATGGTCGCAAGTAAAATTGGAGCAAAATGTGAAAAAAATATTCGAACCTTCCATTTCATCAGGCAAATTTACACTTTACTTCTTAATTTGAAATCAAATTGTGCGTACCTGTGAAGGTTAATAATGTGTAGGTACTTTAAGAAAGCTATAACACAGTACAGATACTCAATTCCAATTTTATCCGTTAAGGAATAAAAAATTTCTATCTTTGTACCTTAAATTTTGTTTGCCAAATGGACGTTACACAAGACTACATTTTAAAAAATAAACAACGCTTTCTGGATGAATTGTTCGAATTGCTCCGAATTCCTTCAGTTAGTGCTGATTCGAAGCATAAGGATGATATGGTAGCGACAGCTAATTTTATCTGCAACTCATTTCTCAAAGCAGGTGCTGACAAGGCACAGGTAATGCAGACAGACGGACATCCTGTGGTATATGCAGAGAAAATACTTGATCCTTCTCTACCTACCATCCTTGTGTACGGACATTATGACGTACAGCCACCAGATCCGCTCGAGCTGTGGACATCGCCACCTTTTGAACCTGTTATAAAGACAACCGATATACACCCGGAAGGTGCCATTTTTGCAAGAGGCTCATGTGATGACAAAGGTCAGGTTTGGATGCACGTTAAGGCATTCGAAGCAATGGTCAGCAGTAGCGAATTGCCCTGCAACGTCAAGTTTATGATTGAAGGAGAAGAAGAAGTAGGCTCGCCTAATCTTGGTCCATTCTGCAGGCAACACAAAGATCTGCTCAAGGCTGACGTGATTTTGGTTTCCGATACAGGTATCATTGCCAACGACACACCTTCCATTGATGCCGGCCTGAGAGGGCTGTCTTATGTTGAGGTAGAAGTAACAGGTGCCAACCGCGACCTGCACAGCGGCATTTACGGAGGAGCAGTAGCCAACCCAATCAACGTATTGTGCGAAATGATAGCATCGTTAAAAGATGCTAATAAACACATTACCATTCCGGGCTTCTATGATGATTTACTCGAACTCAGTTCTGAAGAACGAGCAGCACTTGGCAAAACCCCTTTTGACCTTGAAGCATACAAGCAAGATTTAGATATTAATGATATTGAAGGCGAAGCCGGCTACACCACCATCGAACGCACAGGCATAAGACCCACACTTGATGTCAATGGTATCTGGGGAGGCTATATCGGTGAAGGAGCCAAGACAGTATTGCCATCAAAGGCTTATGCCAAGATAAGTATGCGCCTTGTGCCACATCAAAGGCCGGAAGCCATCACTGCTTTGTTTCAGAAATATTTTGAAGCCATTGCTCCTGCTTCTGTTACTGTAAAAGTAAAACCTCACCATGGAGGTAAACCTGTGGTAGTACCTACAAACTCTCTTGAATACAAGGCGGCAGAAATGGCTATGAAAAAGACCTTTGGCAAAGACCCGATACCTACCAGAAGTGGCGGAAGCATACCTATAATAGCTTTATTTGAAGAAGTACTTGGTATCAAAAGTGTCTTGATGGGCTTCGGCCTCGATTCTGATGCACTACATTCTCCAAATGAGCACTTCGGCTTATTCAATTTTTATAAAGGCATTGAGACCATACCATATTATTACCAATACTATTCGCAATTGAAAAAATAATTCACAAGCGTTTTTAAATCAAATCACAACTTTCGACAAATGAAAAAAATCTCTTTATTAATCATGTTATGCAGTGTGTCAATGATGGCATTTGCACAAAAATCAAATCTTAAAATGGATTCAGTAAGTTACAGTCTCGGCGTCTTGGTCGGGCAAAATTTAAAAAATCAGGGTTTCAAAAATCTGGATGCTTCGTCTATCACGGCTGGGCTTAAGGATGCCATTGAGGGCAAACAACTTGCCATTTCATCTGATCAGGCAGGAAAAATCGTAAATGATTACCTTCAGAAAGCTGCACAAGCAGAGGCAGGTCCGGCTATTGAAGAAGGAAAGAAATTTTTGGCAGAAAACGGAAAAAAACCAGGTGTTGTAACATTGCCAAGCGGCTTGCAGTACATGGTCATCAAGGAAGGAACCGGGCCAAAGCCAAAGCTTAGCGACAAAGTTACTACACATTATGTAGGTACACTCATCAATGGTGAAGAATTTGACAGCTCAGTTAGAAGAGGTGAGCCTGCCACCTTCCCGGTCAGTGGCGTTATCAAAGGCTGGACAGAAGCATTGCAACTGATGCCTGTTGGCTCAAAGTGGAAACTGTTTGTACCTTATGATCTTGCTTACGGCGAAAGAGGTGCAGGTGGCCAGATTAAACCATACTCAACACTCATCTTTGAAGTAGAACTCCTTGAAATAGCAAAATAATTAACCCGGTGAGATTCGATATCATCACGGTATTACCCGAATTACTTCACGGCCCTTTGCATCACTCTATCATGCAAAGGGCTGTTGATAAGGGGCTGGTGTCGTTCCACATACATAACCTACGCGATTATGGCTTGGGTCGTACCAAACAACTGGATGATTATCAGTATGGCGGCGGTGCCGGAATGGTAATGATGTGCGAACCACTCGCAGCCTGCATCGAGTCATTGACTAATGTACGTACATACGACCATATCATTTACGTGACGCCGGATGGCGAACAGCTCACACAGGGGCTTGTTAACCGACTATCACTGCAAGGAAACCTGATAATCATCTGTGGACACTACAAAGGAATTGACGAACGCATACGCGAAAAGTATGTAACGCTTGAAGTGTCCATTGGCGACTACGTTCTGTCGGGTGGCGAGCTGGCAGCTGCAGTACTCGTGGACAGTGTTACCAGAGTGATACCGGGCGTACTCAACGATGAGACTTCTGCCCTCTTTGATTCGTTTCAGGACGGATTGCTCGCTCCGCCTGTATATACCCGCCCGGCAGATTTCAACGGGATGAAAGTACCGGACATTCTACTTTCGGGCAATGACAAACTTATTGATGAATGGCGCACTGAACAGTCGTACGAACGTACCAGAAAGCGCCGACCAGATCTGTTAAAATAAAAATAATATGGCTAAGCTTACCTATCCAAAGACTGGCGATTTTCCTTTTTACTATGAAGATTATATCAAGCTGGTGACAGAGGAAGACCTGATGACAGCCATCAAAAATGATACTGCAATGGTACTTGACTTTCTGAGTTCCAATAAGCAAGCCGACTGGGATTTCCGCTATGCAGAAGGCAAATGGACTCCTCGTGAAATATTACTACATATCATTGATACAGAACGTATTATGTCATATAGGGCACTCCGGGCATCAAGAGGCGACCGCACGCACCTTCCAGGCTTTGACCAAACAGGATATATCGAAAATTCGCAGGCTGCCAAGAGATCTTTGTCATCACTCGTAGCAGAATTCAAATCGGTACGCAACGCAAGCATAAGCCTTTTTAAGAATATGACCAAAAAAGAAGCCGAAAGGGTCGGATATGCCAATGCCCAACAAATAACGGCCAAGTCAATAGGCTTTGTCATCGTTGGTCATGCCAGGCATCATATTCAGGTATTAAGGGAGAAATACAGTTTCGCATGAAACTAAAAAATAATCTTTTTATTGGCTTAATTTTCATTCAGATAAGCAACTTGTTCGCACAGACGCACGATTGGTGGGCCAATAATGTAGGCTGGGACCAAAAAACGCATTACAAATATTACATCGATATCAAACCGGCTCGGATGGGCCCGAATGCCTTCTATTACGCAAGTGGATTTACGGGCATTCTTGATACACAATATACCTTGGAAGTAAAGGCCAATTCTTATTTCACAAAAGGAGAAATAACGCTCAATCCTTATTTGTCAGTGAATATACCCTTCGGGAAATTTGCATCGCTACAAGTATCCGGTGTACCGGTCGAATATTTCAACACATCACATGAACTGAAGACCGAAAGAAAGATTTTCTGGATCGGATATTACGACAAATGGGCAGCCGGCGATCTGAATGTTCTGTTTACCGGAAAAATAAAGTCAAAACCAGCTATGGCTATACAGGTAGGCCTCAAAACCGCTACCGGTGGCCGCCTCGATCTCGCACGCTTTACCGATTCGCCACAGTATTTCTTCAATTATGCTATTTCATTTGGCAACAAAAACACCATGGTACATGCAGTAAGCGGATTCACGGCCTGGCAGACATTTGACGGTGATCACCCGCAGGATGATGCCTATATATTTGACTTTTCACTCGACCAACATCTTGGAAAAGCTTGGTATCTAAAGCCAGAGCTCTACGGATTCATTGCCTATCTGAAGCATGGCGACCGCCCAATTATAGGCAAGGTATCTCTGTTCAGAAAAATGGAGCATGGTAGGTTTATGATTGAATTTGTAAAAGGAATAGTTGATTTTCCATATTACGGCATAAACCTTGGCATTTCAAGAAGCTGGCGTTAAATATTACGGTTGTCGCATCTAAATGCAGATAAAATTTGTGTTTACCGATCCTAAAACTTAATTTTACCATTGATTTACTCGAGAGGAATTTCCTCTTTGAAATATTGGTGTGCCTATGATGGTGTCCAGAAAGTACGATTGTATCAACTGTAAGACGAGATGTTTCTCGATACTTGATGCATGCGATTTGGAAACCCTGAAGGTTATCAGTACTTATAAACATTCGAGAAGTATCAACAAAGGTGAACGTCTGTTTACTGAAGGTGAAAATGTGGAAGGGGTTTATTTTATCAAAAAAGGCTTTCTAAAAATTGAAAAAAATTCGACAATCGACAAACCCATTATACTCCGGGTAGTGAGCAAAGGCGCTATACTCGGTCACAGGGAGAATCTCAAGAACGGTCTGCATACCAATTCTGCAACAGCTACCACTGATGTCCAATATTGTTTTATTCCTTATCATCTGTTTAGTGAAATAGTAAAAAAAAGTCCCGTACTCAAAGAGCAGATCATAAACGAATTGCTCGAAGAGCTCGAAACAACTGAAAAGAAAGCTGCTATCCTTGCACACAAGAGTGTACGTGAGAAAGTTGCCGAAGTACTCCTCCTCCTTGCGCGTACTTATGGATACGAAGAACGCCCTTATAGTTTTGAGATCAACTTCAGTCGTCAGGATCTCGCAGACCTGATAGCTACTACCAAGGAGCAGGTGTCAAAGACTATGAAAGACTTTGAAAAAGAAGGAATTATAAAAATTTCAGGAAAGAAATTTACCTACCTAAACCTTCCCGTTATTAAAAACATTTGTGGCTGTATTTCCTTGCCTAAGGATACACTTTAACATTTATTTAGCACAAAAAAGTACGAAAACGTATTTTTTGCAACATTAATTCTGCCACTTTCTTTCAGGATAAAATTTGTGCCTTTAGTTTTGTTTGCGATGGTTAATTGTAAAACTAAAGCAATTCATTATGGAAAATGATAAACAACCTGAAGAAAAGAAGATTCCATTTTCAAGAATGATTATGGACGATTACATGTTGCTGATGTTCCTCGGCGTGACAATCTACGCTATTTTTTATCTCCTGTGGGGCGTCATGGAACTTTCAAATCTGCCGGCAATACCGGAAGATATTAAGAATGCCTTGTTGAAATAAGTTTTTCACCTAAAAAAACAAATGTATGAGCTTACTAAGCCCTGCCGAAGGATGGTACGACAAGAAAGTATCAAAAGACGAGAAAATGTGGATGCTAATAGCACTTATTCTCTGTTTGTCAATGTTTGTTTGGATGATTCTGTGGCACGTGTACGGCAAGCAGAATCCTTCAAGTACTACTTACCGGACAAGCACAGCCGAGTTCTCTACTCTCACAGAAGCCTATATAAAGAAAAATCAGATTGGTTCAGACAACGGTATCCCGATTGTCCGTCCTAAGCCTAACAGCGATGTATTCTTGATGGCCGAAATGTGGAGATGGAGTCCGGGTCTTATCCTTGAAAAAGATCAGAAATATAAGTTTCACATTTCATCAAGAGATATTGTTCATGGATTTTCTTTACAACCTGTCAATATGAATTTTCAGGTATATCCGGGATACGACTATGTGCTCGAATTTACACCTACCGAACTGGGCGAATACAAATTGTTGTGTAACGAATTTTGCGGAATAGGCCACCATACGATGATCGGCAAAATTGTTGTCATCGAAAAAGACGAAGACCTAAAAAAATATGGTTATGAAGGATTCAAAAAAGAACCCGATCCGGTACCTGCTGCAGGTGTAGTAGCCAATCTTACCGAAGAACAGAAAGCCTCAAGTGGCGAACAGCTTTATACGCTCAAAGGTTGTGCTGCCTGTCATAAAGTGGACGGTACAAATGTATTGGCACCGTCTTGGAAAGGATTATTCGGCAAAGAAGAAAAAGTTACCGAAAACGGTAAAGAAATGAGTGTAAAAGTTGATGAGGCTTATATGATCGAATCAATCAAAAATCCTAAGCAGAAAGTGACGGTAGGATACGAAAAAACGCCTATGCCTGTATTCCCGCTCAAGGATGATGAAATCGATCACATCATTGCCTATATCAAATCATTATCAAAATAACCAGAAAAATCAGATAATATGTTCCGAACATGCGATATAACAGGATTTAAGGTTGATCTTCAATCTGAAAAGCTCATCCGTTACAATGCGGTGGTTTCAGTGGTATCTTTACTGCTGGCAGTAACCGCAGCACTACTATTAGTATTTACACGTTATCAGCCGGTGCACCTGCTCAATGCTGAGTGGTATTACAGGCTTGTTACTTTTCATGGTCTTAACGCGCTTATATTCTGGATTATTTTCTTTGAAATAGCGGGGTTGTATTTTGGGTCCACCGTATTGCTCAATACCAAATTCTGCTCTCCACGCTGGGGTTGGATTGCCTTTATACTTATGGTGGCAGGTCTTGTAATGTCTAATGTCATTATACTGATGGGTAAAGCAGACGTGATGCTTACATCCTATACTCCTCTTAAAGCTCACCCCTTATATTATCTGGGTATCATTCTTTTTGCTGTAGGTGCACTCATTGCTGTGGCTCTGTTTTTTGGCAATCTGATGATAGCACGGCGCGACAATACTTACGGCCAAAGTTTACCTCTGGTAGTATATGGCCTGATGACAGCGGCTATTATTGCTGTTATCACTCTTGCGTCTGGTGCCATCATTTATATCCCGACATTCCTGTGGTCGCTCGGGTTGGTTCAGAATATTGACCCTGCCATGTACAAACTCATCTGGTGGGGTCTCGGACACTCTTCGCAGCAAATCAACGTAGCGGCTATGGTGTCTATCTGGTATATGACTTCATTCCTTACGGTTGGTGGTACATCTATCAATGAGCGTGTGTCGCGTTCGGCATTCGTACTGTACATTTTATTCATCTGTCTTGCATCTGCCCACCACCTGCTTACTGACCCGGGTGTGAGTAGTGCATGGAAGGTGTGGAATACCAGTTACGCAATGTATCTTGCCGTGCTTGCTTCTATGATTCACGCATTTGCAGTTCCTTCTTCATTCGAATCGGCTCAGCGTCGTTGGGGTTACAACAAGGGCTTGTTCCAATGGTTGTCTAAGGCGCCATGGGGCAATCCTGGTTTTTCTGCCATCATTTTGGCCATCATTGGCTTTGGCTTTATAGGTGGTACAACAGGTGTCATCTTTGGCATGGAGCAGACCAATATCATCGTACACAATACAATCGCCATACCAGGCCACTTCAAAGGGACAGTCGTTATCGGTACTACACTTACCTTCATGGGTATCACCTATTATCTGATTCCGCTTATTTTCAGACGAAAGATTGTTGGTTTCAGCTGGGCTAAGATTCAGCCGTGGCTCTTCTTCATCGGTATTGCGCTGTTGTCCATATCCATGATTGTCCTCGGGCAGCTTGGTGTGCCTCGCCGTCACTGGGACTCAACTTTCTCAGGTGGTCCGTTTACCTATAACTTCAATCCTGCAGTTGACTTCTTTTGGGCACTGATGATGCTGGGCGGTGTGATAGCATTCATCGCAACATTGATATGGATACTGATTGTGGTAATTTCTGTCTTTTGGGGACCTAAGGTCAATGGGCCTCAGGATATGCAGCTGACCATTTCACCTCTGGCTCCTGCTGCCAAAGAGCATAAGGGTTACGAAGCACCGGGTACACTGGTACTTACCATGATATTCCTGCTGGTATTCCTTGCACTCTTCTTCCTTAACTGGAAGTGGCTGGCCGCTACCTGGAATGTCAACTAATTCATAAATTGTAGTTGTTGGTTAGTTTGTTTTCAATCAATATGATAAATCGGGGTTCGTCCCCGATTTATCATAAAGTTTCAATCATGAACAGGATAATATTGCCGGCTATAGTGTGGATGTTGTTGTGTGGTTTTAATCTGCCTGTTGAAAAAGATTTTCTCGGACAAAAAGCAGCCGATATCCCTGTCTTTAATGCTAAGGGCGATACATTCCCCTTTTTTTCGATGCTGGGTGAAAAATCGCTCATCATCTGCCCTGTCTATACCAAGTGCAAAACCTATTGCGGGCTTATCAGCAACGGCATTCATAAAGCTATAAAAGAATCGGGAGGGCTGAGTAAAGATTTTAGGGTAGTAAGTTTTTCGTTTGATAGCACCGATACGGCAGAAGACCTTGATTTTTACAACCAACTTTACCGTATGGATGGTGTCAACTGGCAGACCATTTCTGCATCGCAGGAACACATAGCACAGATGATGTCTTCCATCGGTTTCGAATACGAATATGACCCAAACACTAAAGAATTTAACCACCCATCGTACCTGGTGGTGCTTACACCTAGCGGTCGGATATCAAGATTTATTTATGGTCTTGAACCTTCCAAAAAGGATATTGAACTAGCCGGCATCGAAGCTATGTCAGAAAAAGTGAGGCCGGGACTATTCCGCGGATTCTACCTCAGGTGCTTCGGCTACGACCCGGTACTGAAGACCTACAAAGTTGACTGGCGTTTTATTATCTCAACTTCAGCCGGACTGCTCATTGTTAGCCTTGTGAGCAGTATTTTTATTAAATCATTTATTGTTACAAAAGAGTAAAATGGAAAACTCCAGGATAGTACAAAAAGGAAAAGACCTAACAAAAGGTCATCAATGGTTCCAGAAATTCTCTACATTCTTCAGCCGGATATATTCTACCGAACTCAACCCGATGTATAATTTGGGTGGCATCTCGGTACTTTTGTTTGCTATTGCGTGCATTTCGGGCATATATGTATTTATTTTTTACAACATCAATCCACGCCATGCCTGGGATTCTGTCGAAGCAATGTCGAATAACGTGTTCAACGGCTGGATGAGGAGCATCCACCGGTATTCGTCCGATCTGTTGGTGATTTTCATCCTGATTCACTTGCTGCATACTTTGCTCACTTCAAAGTTTAAACGGCTCGTATCGTGGGTTAGTGGCATCATTTCATTTCTGGTGGTGATACTCATCGGTGTTACCGGATTTATGCTGGTATGGGACCAAAAGGCAAAACTGACCGGTTATCTGACTGCCAAACTCTTTTCAAGCCTACCTATTTTTGACCCATCAATTGCCGGGGCATTTCTACTCAACGACCTCGATGTAGTAGGTGGTTTTTTCAAGGTTGCCTTGTTCGGTCATATCGTTTTCTCGCTGGTGACAATCATCATCATCTGGGTACATGTATTGCGCATTTCAAAGCCAAAGATATTTCCGCCCAAAAAGCTCATCTACTATGTCATCATTGCACTTGGTATCATTGCTATAGCCTTCCCTGTTAAGAGTGACCCTCCTGCACAGGCATCGAACCTCCCGATCAGTACTACATTCGACTGGTATTATTATTTTGGCTATTATCTGATGAAATTATTCAGCGTCAATACCAACTGGCTCATACTCATCGGTTCGGGTGTAGTATTGAGCATCATACCTTACTTGATTAAAAGAAAAAACAATCCGCCTGCCTTTATAGATCTCGACAAGTGTAATGCCTGCAA
Source organism: Saprospiraceae bacterium (assembly GCA_019694295.1). Taxonomy (GTDB): domain Bacteria; phylum Bacteroidota; class Bacteroidia; order Chitinophagales; family Saprospiraceae; genus JAEUUM01. The sequence continues at coordinate 45,450 of JAIBCG010000009.1, read as the reverse complement.
TCTGTGTGCGTATGACTGCCCGTATGAGGCAATAGATATGCTGCAGGTGGAGGGCAAGCGCAAGGCCATACTCGACCCCGACAAATGTGTCGGCTGTGCCATCTGTATCGGATCGTGTGATGAACATGCCATTACGCACCCAATGTTTCCGGATTTGGTGGTTATGCCGAAGCCGAAGAGCGACGTGACGGTATTCAGCTGCAGCTATTTTCCGGAACCAGAATTACCGTCAGAGTTGAATATCCAGCGGTATCGCGTGCCATGTACAGGTAGTATTATGCCGAAAGATGTTCAGCGAATGCTCGAAAATAATACGGAGAAAGTTGCCATCCTGAGTTGCGAGGATTGTTATTATCGTCTCGGGAAAACCTGGACCATCAACAGATTCCTGAGAAAACGGGCACCTTTATTTTCTAAGAAATTCGATGCCTCACTGGTTCAGTTGCTCACATTGACGCAATACAGCAAAGAAAAACTGCTGGCATTCTCCAAAGAAACCGTATCGGAAGAAGGTGGTTCGGGAGAAATCAACATTGGCGACCATAAAAAAGGCAATCCGGTATTGTCAGTATTGATTATGACTTTGTTCTTTGCGCTGATGATACCATTGAGCAGTACGACGGTGCGCTTCTTCAATCCTGCCGAAAAGACGTTGATTGTCAACTTCAAGTATATTTCATCACCAACGGAATACGAACAATTTGGCTCCGGTGCGGCACACATGCAGGTGAAAAATCCGGCCGTGAAGAGAAGGAGTCCTGTGACGCTGAAGATATTTTCAACCAAAGACAATAAGCTGATTTTCGAAAAGGAATACGCGCCGCGAGGCCTTCGCCACGATATTGCAATGTTTATTTTTACACAAATGGTAGTGGATGAAGATGCGGTGGATGTCGTTTTGACAGAAACAGCATTTCCTGACAAACAATACAAACTCGATAACATCAAGCTCAAGCAAGGAGACGGAACCTTCGTAATCCTCAGGGACGATAAACTGATTGTTGCTGATAAACAGGGTTTCTGACGGGCATACTGTCCGAGATTGTTCAAAAAAACAAAACCGACATTCCTTCCAAAGCGGTGAAATGCCGGTTTTGTTGTCCTTCACACCATCATTTCGGCGGTTTCAGGCACATCATGTACACGCCGTCGCCGGTGTAGAGATAGCCGGTTTCGGGGTCGCTGATCATGTCTATGTAGCCGAAGGTAGAGTCAGGAAATTTTTTGTAGTTGGGCGTTCTGTATTTCCAGTACTGCTTGCCCGTGTCGGCACGCAATCCATAGATGGCAGCATAACCTTCATCGGTACCTATAACAAAAACATTACCATTGGCGTACGCAGGGCCGAGTCCACCGCCATATTCTCCATAGGCTTCCCACAGGGTATTGCCTGTGTTCAGATCGAGTGCCTTGAATCTGTCGCCATCGTCCTTAACGAAAATTCTGTCGCCTACTATCTGGTTTTTTGTGTAAAAGTAGCTTTCACCCGGGAAGCGCCTGCTCCAGATCTTGTTGCCGGTAGCAATATCAAACATAAATAGCTCATTTGAGCCCTGATAATAGACCCTGTCGCCCACTATCTGTGGAGTATTGATAGAACCTGTGCCGTTCTCTTCGATGTCCTCAAGGCGCCATACGAGTTTTCTTTGGGTCATGTTGAAGCAGAAAAAATCTATCCGGCCGTCAACTTTTTTAAAATTATAATTCCGGCTCTGAAACAAGAGCATGGTGTCGCCACCAGGAGCTACATAAGCAGCTGGAGGTTCAATAGCTTGTTCGTAACCATTTAAATATGGTAGGGAGAACAAAGTATCCATTTTGTAGCTGTCGATGTTGCACCTCACCAGATTGTTTCTGGCTGTGAGCGGGTCTTTATTGTACTGGGTTGTTATAATAAAAACCCAATTGCCAAATCCGGTCAACCGAAAATCGCAAGCCCCATTGTCAGAATCCGTGAAGTTGATTTCATTCAATATTGCACCGTCACTTTTATTGCGGAAGTTGAGGCAGTAATATTGCTTTAATACAATTTTTGATTCAGTTTGATAAAAGAAATTTCTAGTTTCCTGTTCATATTTACAATCTGAATTGGTGATCCAAATATGCTCTCCTGTCAATTTATTGACCTTGTGTATTGGAGCACCCGGGGCAGTAAACAAATTGGAGAAATACAGGTAATTTCCATCCAATACCGGATCCATAGAAAACCCGTACTTATAATCTGGTGTCATGGGTACCTGCCACACCATGAATGAATCTTTTGGTGTGGTATTGCAGGGCGGATTGTCGCAAGGGTTGGGTGCGGGCATTTCTTTCTTCTTGCAGGCTAACAAGACGATTCCTATGCCCACCATCAAGAGAATACCAATTTGATTTATATATTTTCTGTTCATTTAATCTCTGTTTAAAATTGAATAAAATGATTCATTAGTTCTTCTTTGCTGTTTTATATGCAGGACCTACATCTCCGTCATAAATTTCCAATAGTGCTTTTTTCGTATTATCATCATTTCTCATCTGCATGTGCGAAGAATTATACATTTTGCGGGGTGGTGCAGTTGCATAAGGGATGTTCATGGCAGACTCAGAGAGGACAACGCCGTCACTATCTTTTTTTATTTGAGAAAAGATAGTATATTCTACCGGTGAACAAACTATACCATTTTTGGAGCTTGGAGGGCAATCGCCCGGGCCAGCTACAGGAGTAGAAGTGAATTGTCCGGTTTTTACATTTTCACATTCGCAATACCATTGTGTAGTTTTTGTGTAATCAATAGCCCCTATGATTGTTTTGTACTGGTCATCAACTCTGTTAAACCAGTCCTGTCCTTGTTTATAAGCATTCAATATTTTCAAGGTTTGCATCTCTCTCTTTTTTGCCGATAAGCACATTGGCCAATCGAGCAAAACATTAGGCAACTTGCAGTATTGAATCCGTTCCACCTGGGCAAGAAAATAATAATATTCCCATTTGGCAACTGCAGCATCATATTTTTTTTTGTTTTCGATAAATGCATTTGTTAGGAAATAGTCGTCATTTGCTTGAAAATAATCAAACTCATTCGGGCTTTTCAGAAAGTATGCACCTGTACGGAACAATAAGCCTTCAGGCGGTTCTATGCCATAAAATGCTACCTTCGGAAATGAAACCAAATCTTGATCTGAGCAATTACTGATGTTTGTTATGTCAGGCGCACCTACGTAATAGCTTTGTGTGATATTTGGAGTCTGATTCATTACTGCCAAATCTACAAGATTCCCAACAAAGGATGTGCAAATATTGTCAACAATATCTTTTACAGGAATAATTTTACCTACATTTATTTTAAAAATAAACAAATCTGCCACAGTTTTTTGGGAGAGTTCTTCAGCTGGTCCTGCCCCCAGCGATTTACACATGTCCACTGACATGTCGTTAAACAAGTGTTTATTATTCAGTATTCTTGCTCCTTGGTTGGGTGAGCCGAATGTGATAATACCACCATATCCTAAGTTATTGACGGGTGTGTGATTCAGACATAAATCTCTGTGTAATAACGCTCTGGTGACTATGCCGCCTTGACTGTGACCGATAATAAAGTTTTGGGTAGGATCTTCACCCAATGCTAATTGATCTGATCTTTTATTCTCAATTATTTCACCCAATTGTTGTGCAGCACCATACAAGTTGGCATCTTGGGTATAATCTATCATGGATACAGATTTGAGCTTTCTGGCTGGAAAACCGTTAGCTACATTATTTTGAGAGGCGTCAGCGGCCCGTATCCAAGAACCGATGTCTCCGTTAAGTCCGTGTACCCAAAAGACATATTTTTCTCCATCGGTTTCAGGATCGATAGGAGGGTACGGAGGATAGTTTCCTTCGTTTATGTCTATATCCTGATGATGTGTCCCGTTTCTATTTATTTCAATGGGTTTGCGAATGGATGGATTTCCGAAGCTATCAAATGGATTTTCCGGTAAAATTATCTGTGAATTGATATTGTGACATACAAACAATACGGCTATTATTGATAATATATTTTTCATGACTATATATTTTTATTGTCAGTCAATTATTTTTGAATGATTAGTTTTTTAATAAAAACTTCATGGTTAGTCGTAATCCGCACTATATATTGTCCATTAGGCAAATGTGTAATATCAATGACGGATTGTGTGGAATCAAGCTTATGTTTACTTAAAAAACTACCTGAACCAGAATAAATTTCAATATCCTCATCAAGAGGATAAGGCATGACAAAATTTATCAAATTACCGGCGGGGTTTGGAAACATACCGATATTTAATGTAGAGATCTTAGGGTTCGCTTCCGGAGTGTAATGGAATACTGAAAGGTTCTGGTTCTTTGTTGAGGCTTGATACAATGATGAATGTGTCTGAGATTGCTGGGGGTCAATTTCACAACTAAAATTATAGTTTGAGAATACTTTTTTTTCGTACTTCATTATCCGGTTGTCTCCTGTCAGATTTTGAAGATAGCTTTTGGTGATTCGATATGAAGGTAAATATTTTTGATTGTCAGTTTGTATTAGCTGTTCAAAGTTTGTTAAAACAACCTTTCCGTCCTCCAATATCCGTATTTCCGAGTTTTGGTTTACAGGGTCTAATATAAACTGGGTTGAATCGGAAATAAAAACATGTTTGTTATTATCTGTGAAATAGCTATACCCCTCAGAAACCATCATAAAGATATCATTATTAGATGGAACTGTGATAGGGCTATAGTATCCCAAATTTGGTATTTGGTCATTTGGTAAAGGAGGCAATGAATAACTCAAGCCCATTTCTTCTGAAAAAACCAGATTGTTGTCAATATCGTATAAATTAACTACATTATCAATGGTTTCTGATTTATAAATCGGTACTGCCCAGGCATCAACATTGTTGTGACCATGTGGGTAAATGATAGTCTGTGTTGATTTTCCACTTTGGAAATAAGTGTACAAAACCTTTGAATCCTCAACATAAGGCCGAATACCAGCCAATTCAAAAGCGGATAGAGAATCAGGACTCATGGTTGCAGGAATACCATATTTCACAATTGTACTGACATCATAAGTGATGCACCTCACAGGGTCCGGTGGAGTTTGGGCAATGAGTGTATTTGTAATAGTGGCAATCAACAATATAATTGCAAGCGGGGGGGGTAAGTACTTTTTTCATGATTTCAACTGTTTTGTTAGTTAATGTTACAAAAATGGATGTATGCTTTTGTATATGCAAGTAAAAATGAAAAAAAATAAAATAATTATTAAATAACAAAATAAAATATGGTAAAGTATTTAATAATATATTAAATATTTTGATCGTGATTTTCTGGTATCAAGTCCTTTCATTTTATCTGCTCATCATTTCGGCGGCTTCAGACACATCATATACACGCCGTCGCCGGTGTAGAGATAGCCGGTTTCGGGGTCGCTGACCATGTCTATGTAGCCGAAGGTGACTGATGCGCTGCTCAATGGGCGAGTGTTTATCCCATTTTCACTGAAGCTGTAGTAAATATCATAGAGAATAAATAAATTGTTTCGGCAGAATCTAAACAAATGCTGTTTTTGTATGTTTACAAATAGAAGTTTATGGTTACTTTATATTGTAAGATCAAAATATTGCTAATATCATGTTTAAAAAATCTATTGTAAAATCAGTTTATTTATTTGTGGCCTTTATGTTTTTTTCAGCAATCAGCTATGGACAGGTAGCCAAGGGTCTTGCTAAAAAACCGGATGCCTCCAAAAAAGTCATGACCGTGGAAGCTTCATGCGGCGAGTGCAATTTCGGCCTTCCGGGTAATAACTGCGACCTGGCCGTAAAGATTGACGGTAAGGCATATTTTGTCGATGGTGTTGACATATCTCATTATGGTCATCCGCATGACAAAAACGGATTTTGTATGGTTGTAAGACAAGCTGAAGTTCAAGGTGAAGTAAAGGATGGTCGGTTCAAAGCCAGTTATTTTAAACTCCTGAATGTAGAAAAAGCTAAACAGTCTGGCAAATAAGTTGATTTTCTGTTCACGCCAGGATACAAGGCAAGCGAAGGATTGATGATTGTTCACTTCTGGTTATTTGGAGTGAAAATAGTCTTGTATTTCTTGTTTGAAATTTAAAAACCTGACACTAATTTTGTCTGGAAAATATTCGTTACACAAACCAAACAGACAAAAAATGAAGAATCTTACCGAAATTTCCATACTTGTAATGTTGGCTATCATCATGTTACAATCCGGTGTGGACAAATTGACCGACCGAAAAGGAAACCTCGACTGGATGACAAGTCACTTTGCTAAATCGCCACTTAAGAGCATGGTGCCGATGTTGCTGTCTGTAGTCACTATTATGGAGCTGGCAGCAGGTGTGACAGCAGTGTTAGGTGCAGTTACGTTGTTTACAAGTGGCAATACTACATTTGCAGAGCTGAGTTGCCTACTTTCAATTGCCAATTTTATGGCACTGCTCTTCGGACAGCGGATGGCAAAGGATTACGTGGGTGCGCAGACCATCGTCATTCACCTTATACCGACCATTTTTTTGATGTATTTGCTTACAAGGAATATTTGATTTTCCTTGCCAAATAAGATTGATTAACATTTGCGGTATTGCAATATTGACCTATTGGGGTAACTTGTGGCTCAAATATCCATACACCCAAGTGCCGGCTATGGCACTCAACAGCGTGATGACCGCGACAACATATCCGCTGCCAATCTGCGCAAAAAGGGGACCCGGACAAGCTCCGGTAATAGCCCACCCTATACCAAATATAAGTCCACCATAGATCTGGCCTTTATTGTATGGCTTTTTGTCAAATACGATTCTTTCGCCATACCAGGTCTTTATGTTATACCGCTTGATGGTCCAAATCGAGATGATACCGGTGACAACCGCTGTACCAATAACGCCATACATAAAAAATGATTGAAGCCTGAACATTTCCTGAATACGGAACCAGCTGATGATCTCGGCTTTTACCAAAATGATGCCGAATACGATACCGGCAACAAGATATTTCAGATTGCCGGCTAGCCCAATTTCCTTTTTCTCGCTTTCGTTGGTACAGATGGTACCCTGATGTCGGATTGCTTTGCTTGATTCTGTTTCTTTCATGTCAGTTAAGTATGTGGAGGATGAATGGAAGGATGATATTGGCCGAAATAAAGCCTCCGATCATAAAACAAATGGTAGCTACTAATGATGAAAATTGCAGATTTGACAGCCCGGTAATAGAATGTCCGCTGGTGCAGCCACCTGCATATCTGGTACCAAAGCCAACCAAGAATCCTCCGACAATAAAGAAGAAAAGACCTTTGAATGTAAAAATATTCGCAGAGTTGAAAATGTCTTTTGGTAAAATATTAGAAAAATCTCGGATGCCAAGTTCGCTCAATGCCGACTTTGTGCTTTCTGCTATCACAAATTGAGCAGGGTTACTCAGAAAATTGGCAGCAATGAATCCGCCGACCAGTATTCCGGTTACAAAAAACAGATTCCATATTTCTTTCCGCCAATTGTATTGAAAAAATGGAATTCTTGAAGGAATACAGGCTGCACATACATGCCTGAATGACGATGAAATTCCAAATTTTTTATTGCCCAGAATAAGCAAGGTAGGTACAGTAAGCCCGATTAAAATGCCTGAAACTGCCCAGTGCCAAGGTTGTTTTATTAATTCAAACATAAGTCAGAATATTGTTGGTTAATCATTCAATTTATTGTTTTTTACAAAATAAGCATGTTAGGTATTTGATATGAAAATTTACCTAAAACTGTTGAATAAACACTATGTGAAGGCAATTTTTAATTTTTTAAATCAGGTAAATAACTACTTTCCGTGAGCCTTTTGCAGTATTATGGCATTGTTGTCATTAGAAACTGTATTTTAGTGATATTGTTTTACAAGTAATTTCTTTAGAATGATAAATGTTCCTTTGTAAATAAAAATACTCAAAAAATCTGCCAAATAAATATTAGTGTTGTTTCCATCATTATCAAACAGATTTTATACAATTTACTTTAAATGTACATTATATTTGGCCGTTTTTTAATACCAATGTTCATTTGCGTACAATCTTCAAACAGTTAATGAAAATATTTTGTTTTAAATTTTTTCCGAATAAAATAGTGAATCTCTTTGTTTTGCTATTATTCGCAAATACAGTCTTTTCTCAGCCAAAAACGCTTGTGGCTGTCAGAACAACCGAACAACCGGTGATAGACGGCATGCTGGTGGAAAGCTTTTGGAAGAATGTACCCGTAGCTACTGATTTTATCCAAAACCAGCCCGAAGTAGGCAAACCATCCGCAAAAAAGACTGAAGTACGTGTGGCCTATGACGATGAGGCCATTTATATAGGAGCCATGATGTACGACGACCCTGCCCTTATAAGGAAGCAGCTGACAGCTCGCGATGAAGAAGACTTTAAGGACATCGATTACTTTGCGGTGTTTTTTGATACTTATCACGACAAGCAAAACGGTTTCGGATTCCTTGTCAGTGCGGCTAATGTTCAGACAGATGCTAAGCTTTCATCAGGAGAAGACAACAACCGAGACAAATCGTGGGACGCTGTGTGGACGAGTGAAGTAAAAATATTGGCCGACGGATGGTCGGTAGAAATGCGCATTCCTTATATATCACTTAGGTTTGCTAACAAAAATATACAGAACTGGGGCATTCAGTTTGCCCGGCAGATAAGGCGTTTTAATGAAAACAGCTACTGGAACGAAGTAAAGCCGGAGCTCAACGGATTTGTCGATCAGTTTGGCATCTTTATGGGCATCACCAATCTTCAGCCACCTCTACGACTTAGTTTTTCGCCGTATCTGTCCACCGGATTCAGAAGCTCGCCCGATGAAGGTGATTCGTACCACAAAACATGGCTTCGCAGTGGTGGGCTCGACCTCAAGTATGGTGTCAATGAAAGTTTTACGCTCGATGCCACACTCATCCCCGATTTCGGACAGGTAGTATCAGACAATGCTGTCAATAACCTGACACCTTACGAAGTGCAATTCGAAGAAAACAGACAGTTCTTTACAGAAGGCACCGAATTATTCAACAAAGCCGGTTTGTTTTATTCGCGTCGTATAGGCGCCCGACCATCCGATTATTATACTGTCAGGGAATTTGCCGGAGAAAATCCACAGTGGAAACTGCTTGACAATCCTTCCCTTACTCAGCTTTATAACGCAGTCAAATTTTCCGGCAGAAACAAACACAACCTGGGTATAGGCGTGTTTAATGGCATTACTGCTCCTATGTACGCCCGGCTCAGGAATGATGTCACTAAGCGAGATACAAGCATCCTTACTGCTCCATTAACGAACTACAACATCCTTGTACTAGATCAGGCATTGAAAGGTCGGTCGTCTGTTACATTCACCAATACCAATGTAATGCGCAACGGATATTACCAAGATGCCAACCTGAGTTCTCTGGATTTTAGCCTTTTTGATAAAACACAGCTTTACAATGTAAGGGGAAGAGCAAGGTACAGCAAATCTTTTTCAAGTAATAATCCGAACTTGGGTTTCAATACAGCAATTGCCATCGCTAAGGTTGGAGGCAGTTGGCAGTATTTCGTACAGACAAATATAGAATCGGATCAATATGACGCCAACGATCTTGGATACTTGTATGCCCCTAATGAAGTTTCGGTTGAAGGTGGCATCTCCTATTGGCAATACAATCCTGGAAAGGTATTCCAGACCTACAATTTTAGTTTTAACTCCGGTTATGAAAGGCTGTACAAGCCTACCGCATATACCGATCTGTGGACTGAGTTTAGTGCATTCGGTATATTTCGCAATTACTGGGATGTAAACTTCAAAGCAGGCTATAATGCCCTGAAGCACGATTATTTTGTACTTGGCAATCCTGCTACGTACCGAAGATTTGTGCAAAGGCCTGCATTTACATACTACGAACTGAGCGGATCAACAGACAGCCGCCGAAAGCTTTTCTATGCATACGAATTTACATTGCACTCATTTATCCATCCTATGGTACCAAAACATCATTACGAATTATATTCAAGTGTGCGCTACAGATTCAACGAACACCTGAGTATGGATATCAGTTACAGTTTTGAGACAGAATCAAACTATATTATCAGTGCGGGCAGAGAATCAGATGGTAGCCCTCTGGTAGCTTTTGTTGACTATACCGAAGAAAGTACTATCTTGTCAGGCACGTACAATTTTACGCCAAGGCTCAATCTTACACTACGCCTCCGCCATTACCTCAGCAGAGTCAGGCATAACACATTGGCAAAGATTGGTGAGGATGGAGTGCCACAGCCTTTATCTGTATTGACAGAATCCGACAATGTCAACATTTTCAATGCCGATGCATTTCTTACTTGGGACTTTCGGCCGGGAAGCAGGGTGGTACTCGGTTTTAAAAACTGGCTCGGTCCCGACGAAAGTGTTGATTTGCAGGGAAAAGAAAATAATTATTTCAACAACCTGAACGCCACATTTACTGAAAGGCATGGCAATGAGATAAGTGTAAGGTTTATTTATTTCCTCGACTACAATCGGCTGAAGAAGCAGAAGATCAAAGGTTAAATCCAGATAGCGCATTAGGTTCTTGACTGCAAATAATTATTTCTCCAAATCCTTTTCAAAAGCTCAAAAATCATAGTTCACAATGCTTTTATTACTTTTTTATTGATTTTTTACACGAATCATTTGCGCTCAATTGGCTAATGCGTTATCCGGATTAAAACAGTAGTAGTTGTTGCCTCTTGCTTAGAACAATAAAAAGTATTTTATCATAATATAAACAAGAGTGCAGGTGTGCACGCATCATCTCATAGAATACAGACCGATGGTGTTACCTTCCGTATCCATAACGATGGCGCAATAGCCGTGTTCACCGATCTGGAATTTTTCCTGTAGGACCTTGCCACCAGCCGCTTCTACTCTTGAATACTCTACCGAGCAGTCGTCGCAAGCGAAATAAACGAGTGTGCCACCTGTCCCTGGTTGCATTTCTTTGGTCTTACACAAAGCACCTGTGATGTTCGGCCCATCCTGCGACCATGGGAAGCTTACCATTTCGAGGTCGCCAAAATCGCCCGGTGTCTGCATTGGGTTCATACTTATCTGCAATACAGTTTCATAAAATTTCTGTGCACGCTGCATGTCGGCAACGTAGATTTCTACCCAGGTGAAAGGGTTTTTAGCATGAGTTGACATGGTATATTTATTTAAATGGGTTAACAGTTCAGATATTTTTTGAACGAAGAAAAAGCATAGCTATAGCTGTAGTGATGATACCCATTACCAATGCTCCAATCATACCTTGTTGTGCATAATTCTGATAATTGAAAAACGCTTCAGCTTCTGCCATAGTTTTGTAATACCCGGTTTCTACCGACCGTTTTATAACATTTGGGAAAAATTCAGGCGTGATGATGTAGGTGGTGATCCACTGTGTGAGCGGACTGAGCAAAGCTATGAATATAGAAAGGATGGTACCGCTGGTAAAGCCTTGTTTATAGCTCATGTTGCCACTATAAAACACGCTTTTTTTCTCTTTTAATGCTTTGACCATCACAATTATTGCCGGTATGGCAAACAGATTGGTCAAGTACAGATGGTAATCAATGTATTTGCCATGGAGGCCGCTGACTTTCTCCAATACCATCCAGCATAACGCTACCATTGAAAAAATGATAGCCCATTTTACTTCAATTTTTAGGTTTTTCATAGTGTTTGTTTTTGAAACCTAAATTTATTACTTATTATCGGAATTACCCAAATTTATTTATCTGTACTCATATATTACTTCATCATTTTTCTATTTTTTGCCTGGTCAACCAATGTTTATCCTATCAGATAGGCAAGACCTTTATTGACGTTTTCGTAGAGATCGTTTATTTTTTTTTCATAACACATTCTCTCAAAATTATCGCGTATGGGTTTAAAATCATTGTGTAAAGGGCAAGGATGAGAGGCATTGCACTTACTCAGCCCAAGACCACAATGGTGGAAAACCTCCTTGCCATCAATTGTTTGAATAATATTGATGATGGGTTGGTTTTTTTGTTCTGGCGTCATGAAGAATCCTCCGTTGGGTCCTTTGATGCTGTGTATGACGTGGCCTTTAACGAGTTTTTGAAGGAGCTTGCCCACGGTGTGTTCATTTTCGTTGATATACGAAGCGATTTCCTTGATACCTGCATTACGGGCCGTGTCCGATATCGAACCAAGGTAGATGACCGATTTGATAGCTGCTTTACAACTTAGACTTAACATATATTTCAGATTGATGGTTAAACAATATTTTGTGCCGCTTACTCATCCTGTGCTTTTTTGTTTGTGTCAGGATGGTATTGAAGCTTTGTGTGTTATTACTTTCACTACATTCCAATTATAAAAAAACGCTGCAACTATCAAAAGCGTTGCGCCTGATTGTAACAAAATTGATTTTTCGCTCAATATGCCTGACCCAAATATTACGAAACCTGCCAGATATGATATACTCATGATTCTAAAAATCACATCACTGAAGAGGTCTTTCGGGTTAGGTGTTCTGCCTTTAGCAGATTGAAGATGATAGACCTTGTTCCAAACTATAAAAGGCAATGTCTTGAAAGTCATACCAAGAATAATAGCTGTGAGCCAACCAAAAAATATGACAAAACCATAGCAGATAACCAGACTTAGCTTTTCTTTCTCAGAGGCAGAAGTCATGAATACACCTATGAGTATCACCAGCATAATCATAGGTATGAGCAACATGGCTACTGACAACAAAGATATCTTTATCTGCTCATCAACGGTCTTTCTGAGTCTTTCCTTGTACGCATGGTAACAGTATTTGATGAACAATACCACGGCCAACATGATCAAAAGCGATGGTACCATGGTAATGCCCGGCTTATTGAAGAAATAAAATATGATCAGATAAATGACAAGTGCCCCGTTTATCAGTAAATAAATAATCCACAACAGCTTCGGGTTGGTATATTTCGATATCATGAACATAGGTATCAACCGCGAACCTACGCCTATTACCAGCAGCAAAAACCAGCCTATAATGCCTGTATGTGCATGTAGTGGCAGATAGTGCAGGTAATCGTGCGGAAACATCGTGTATGTAAAATTATAAACCAGGGCCAGGCCAAAGGCCACCGTAGCGAAAAGCCAAAGGATAGCCGTAAATACAAAGACAGCATGTACGTTCTCTGACTTACTTTTCGCCATACTCTTGTAAATATTTATCAAAAAGCACAATACGGCCAATATCACAAATCTTCCGCCCCATTTTGCAGGTGCATGCATCTCAAAGTGATAAAAACCATATACCAATAAGGGAATGCCAAGGGCAGCAAGTATAAATGTGGCATAAGCCAGTCTGTCACTGTGTAGTTTACCTTCTATCAGTACGGGTACCAGTTGGTGCGCAGCGCCCAGTATGACCATTGTAGCCCAGCCAAGTGCCATGATGTGGGTGATGGCAAGCAGATGAGGATGAAAAAAATGATTCATAAAAGCCTCTGCCCTGACAAACATCATAACAGCAGCTATCAAAAACCAGACCGCAGCATAGATGTAAAACGGTAGTACTATCTTATATGATGTGGTCTTTATGGCATCTGTACTCGCTATCGGGAACATATTAAGGCTTGAATATTAAAAGATGAACTTCTCCGTCGCTTATTTCCTTTATTCTGTAGTCAAGCTTCCTGTCTGCAAGTTCGGGAAGCAAAAAAACCGGTATCCTCTTGTGGTAAACATACAGCGCATTGTCTTCGGGCAGATTTTCAAGGAGTTCAAGAATGGTCAGCATAGGCATAGGCATTTCGAGTTGGCGAACATCAGTTGTTACTAATTTTCCTTCAAATTTAAGTAAAACTGAATCCCAGTCGTCATTTTGTTTTTTTATTTCTGGATCAAAGTTCCGGATTTCATCCCCGCGGTAAAAATACGTAAATATCTCATCCTTATCATATACTTCGGTATATGACTCAAAACCCTGCTTCGACATAAGGTGGATGAGTGGTGTCGGCTCAAATGTGTTGATAATCTTCAGTACCTGCCCTTTGCCCAGTGTATTGAGCTTTTCACGGATGAGGTTGAATGGGTCATTGCCTGCCTCAAGCATGGCGCGCACGTCGAGGTCAATGATGTCAGACTTTGCCACCTTTCGCAAAAAATCCGGAATTGCTTCCTGCTTTACTTCATCTGATGCGTCTGCTGTATCATCAACTGTAAAGCCAAGTGGTTTTAATTTTTCGAAAAAATCATGTACGCTACAGCCACCTACCTTGCTCGCCATACTGATAGATGTACGCGATGCCATCAACTTGCGCAAAAACGGGTTTCTCAGTTTAGTAAACCTTGGCGAGATACTTACGATGGCTTCCAAAGCCTCCGGGTTTTCTTTCAGAATGGCTGCAATTCTAGTATTACTGTTGATAATCATTAACTTCTGTTCGATTTTGTTGAATAAATTGCCCTTAGATTTCCTACATCATACCGGCATTCCGGCAGTGTTTTTGCTGGTGTTGCCCGCAATCTTCTTTTCTTCTGCCTTGATGATTAATCTCAGCGACTGGTCGTATGTAAAATATTGCCACATCCAGTTGAGCAGCACGACCAACCTATTCTTGACACCAATAATCGACATCAAGTGAACGGCCATCCAGGTAAGCCAGGCGAAGAATCCGGTAAGCCTTATCTTGCCTATTTCTGCTACTGCCTTATTCCTTCCAACAGTAGCCATACTTCCCTTGTCATGGTACTCGAATGATTCCATAGGCTGTGACTTGACTATACATTCCAGGTTTTTGGCAAGTAAGGTCGCTTGCTGTATGGCCACAGGCGCCACCTGAGGATGTCCCTTCGGCAATGAAGGTGATGACATGATGGCTGCATCACCTATCACAAAAATATTTTCGTTTCCTTCAAGCTGGTTAAATCCATTTACCTTCAACCTTCCGTTGGGTGCCTGTACTTGTTCGGGCATACCTTCAAATGAAAAACCTTTTACACCTGCTGCCCATATAAGACAGTTTGATACCAACTTGTCGCCATTGTTCAGTACAACGGTCGTTCCGTCATAATCAATTACCGATGTATCCGTCAGTACTTCTACATCCAGCTTGGTCAGGTAATTTCTCACACGCTCAGCCGATTTTTCACTCAATGCGCCAAGCAGCCTTGGTGAAGCTTCTATCAGGCATATCTTCATTTGCTTGAAGTTGATTTCCGAATAATCTTTGGGCAGAATATTCTTTTTCATCTCGGCAATGGCACCTGCCAGCTCCACTCCGGTTGGTCCGCCACCTACTATTACTACATTGAGTAAGGCTTCTTTTTCTTCATTTGTTTGGGCAATGAGCGATTTCTCGTAGTTCTGTAGTAGTGTATTTCTGAGTAATAGAGATTCTGACACCGACTTCATTGGGTAAGCATGCTCCTGTATGCGCATATTGTTGAAGTAGTTAGTGGTGGCTCCCTGAGCAAGCACCAGATAATCATAGGGTATGTCACCTATGCTGGTGTGTACGAGTTGGCTTTCTCGGTCTATTTTTTGTGCTTCCGCTATGCGGATAAATACATTTTTGTTGTCTTGAAATATTTTCCTTAACGGAAAACTGATACTACTCGGCTCAAGGCCACTTGTGGCTACCTGGTAAAGCAATGGCTGAAACTGGTGATAATTATTCCTGTCTATCAGTATGACCTGAAATAATTTCGGGGAGAGCCGCTGCGCCAGTCGAATACCTCCAAATCCGGCACCTATGATGACAACTCTCTTTTGTCCTTGTTTGAGAATGGGTAAGTCCATGATGTTATTTTTTTATTTCCCAGAAATGATCCTGCCAGCCGGTATCCAGATCTGTGGGTTTTTCCTTATGTATTTCGGCAATTTTTGCCAACTGTACATCCGACAACTGCTGTTGGATGAAATTGAACATTATGCGTTCCTCGAATCGAATGTGTCCCTCAAGTGTATCTGCCAGATCCGACAGGAATACGGCATCAACTTTCCCTTTTGCTGCTATCTGCATTTTCTCGCGAATGATTCGGTGGTCCGATTCCGCTTTTATCCTGAAAGGATGATCGGGTAATAAGGCTGTGAACAAATGCTTTTCTTCTTGCATGAAATGCTGTTTGAGGTCGTTTTCAAAGAAAAAATCAGCGTAGGCTGCCATTCTTTGAGGTTCCACTCCGTTCTTCAAGCCCTGCCTTATCTTCCAGCACAACAGCAGGCCATAGTGGTGCTCGCGCGAAAAATTGACAATTGCCGGATTCCTTTTTAAAGGTTTCGGATTCTTTTTAGCGGCTTCTTCTGCTTTATGGGTTTGTTTTTCATTTTCCATCATACAGTATTTTGACAAGATGTGTTAATCGTTTATTTCCTGATGGCGCCTACCATCAGTATCACCTCTTCTGTCGTGTGGTTGTGTATTGCGTGTTTGGTTTTTGCCGGGAAAATACAGAAATCGCTTTCGGTGCAGTTAAAAACTTGATCGCCAATCTCGAATGCTACATGGCCTTTCAATACATACGCATATTCGTCTTTGTCAGGATGCAGATGGGTAGGGTAAGAACAATGAGCTTGTACTTTTACCAGTTTCAGGCCACCATTCGGCTGTTCAATAAGCTGTTTTCCGGCAAAACCCTTTACACTGCCTTCGTGCCATTCCATTTTGCTGTGCTCCACTTTTAATTCTTCCTGATTCATGATTATACTGCTTGTTTTGAGGTGAGTTGTTTCTCTATTTTAACAGTTTTAGGGAACAAAATGTTGTTCTCGAGGTGGGTGTGTTGCTGCAGATCGTGCTCAAATCCATCGAGCAAATCATACAGGTGATGGTAGCTCTCGCATGAATCTTCCGGCAGAGTGTAGTTGAGGCTCAGCCGCCGTATTTCTTTCAGAAGGCTGCACGCTGCTTCGTGTTCCATCTCCATCATGTTTACCGGCTGCTGTACCGACCCAAACGGACTTTGGGCAAATGGGATGTTGTTCCTTGCTGCTGCTACCATCTCTTTGATGTAAGGGAACAAGATCAATTCTTCCTTCTGAATGTTAGTAGATATCTCGGTGTACAATTCTTCTACCAGCTTGTAGATTTTATTCAGCTCAGGATGCCCGGCAGCATGTTTGACCATCACTTTACTGGCATATTCCCTTATGGTGGGTATCTGTCTTCTTACATGGCCATGGTGTGTCTGGATGATGTAGTCAATCAGGAAATCAAGATCAAGTTCGTTGTACTTTGCAGCTTCAGCGTATTTTGATCTGTCAAGCTGCTGTAGTTCTTGTTCTATCTTGGTCACGTCAAGCCCTCGCTCTTTTGCTGCCTCATTCAGTATCTTTTTTCCATCCGAACCATAAGCTATATTGTACTTCCGGAATATTTCTGCTTTTCTGGCATCTTGTGCTACCATCTGCCCTATTGTCTGCTGAGTTTCGTCGTGCCTTCGTTTTGTGATGCGCACTTTCCACCATTTGGGACCCTGCTCAAGGTATTCCCAGTTGAATACACCGCCTCGCTCGCCATACATCTGGTAATATAACGGCTTGGGGTCGTGGTCGTTATGAATGATGAAGCATTCACCGCCGGCCAGCTCATCAAACCAAGCAAATATCGTCGGATGCTTCTTCGATGGCTCTAGGACCGTTACATCTAGTATGTTTTCAGCCGTTTTTTTCATTTTCTTAAGTTGATGTGTTTTTTGTTTGTCGTTTCCTTCTGCAAAGTTA
Source organism: Saprospiraceae bacterium (assembly GCA_019694295.1). Taxonomy (GTDB): domain Bacteria; phylum Bacteroidota; class Bacteroidia; order Chitinophagales; family Saprospiraceae; genus JAEUUM01. Next base: position 27,720 of record JAIBCG010000009.1, on the reverse strand, counting down.
CGGATAAAATTTATAATAAAAGTATATAAATACTTTATTTTGTTCTGAATTACGTCAGTCAAACGTATGATTTTCGTCAGGGAGCAACCTTTCATTATTACTATCCTTTAATTTTACCATATCAAAACGCGTATTTTCGATGTACATGTCACTTTTGTTACCGATTAGCATATCAAATCTACACCATCTTTGTATCAAAATATAAATTTCAATGAAAATACTGATTATAGGCGGCGTTGCGGGAGGTGCGACTGCAGCCACAAGATTAAGAAGATTATCCGAAGAAAATGAGGTCATCATCTTTGAAAAAGGGAGCTACATCAGTTTTGCCAACTGTGGCCTTCCATACCATATTGGTGGTGTCATCCACGAACGCGACGCACTACTGCTACAGACACCCGAAAGCCTTAAAGAACGATACAATCTTGACGTTCGCATCCATACCGAAGTCTTGTCTATTGATCGCAATGCTAAGACTGTCTCCATCAAAAATCTGAACACCGGCGACACTTACACCGAATCATACGACAAACTTCTCTTGTCTCCCGGTGCCGAACCCATTCGCCCGCCATTCGAAGGTATCGACTCCGATAAGATTTACACGCTGCGCAACATTCCTGACATGGACAAAATCGTCTCGAAAACCCGGTCTGCCAAATCTTTCGTAGTGGTCGGCGGCGGCTTCATTGGTCTTGAAGTTGCTGAAAATCTCCTTGAAGCAGGCAAGCAGGTAACGCTCGTAGAACTTGGCAACCAACTCATGGCTCCGGTTGACTTCGACATCGCCAGCTTCATTCACGAAAAAGCCGAACAACACGGCCTGGCATTATTACTTAACACAGGTGTCGAAAAATTTGCCGACCTTGGCGACACCATCCGTGTATTCCTTAACAACGGCACATCTATTGACACCGAAGCTGTCATCCTGGCCATCGGCGTAAAACCCGAAACCAAGCTCGCCAAAGATGCCGGACTCGAAACGGGTACTACAGGTGGCATACTCGTCAACGGCTATATGCAGACGTCTGACCCCGACATCTATGCCGTGGGCGATGCGGTCGAGGTAGAGCACTACATCCACCACAGCAAAGTACTCATTCCGCTGGCATGGCCGGCCAACCGACAAGGCAGAATGGTCGCGGATAATATTTCACTTGGCAACCGATACACCTATCCTGGCAGTCTCGGTTCTTCCATACTCAAATTCTTCGAACTCACCGTTGCATGTACCGGCCTCAGCGAGAAGTTCCTGAAGCGAAACAATATTCCGCACAAAACAGCCATCGTTACGCGCGGGCATCATGCCGGTTATTATCCGGGCGCCAAAAACATTGTCCTCAAACTCATCTTTGACGATTCGGGTCGCATATTCGGCGCTCAGGCAGTAGGCGAGAAAGGTATTGACAAGCGTATCGACGTCATCGCTACAGCTATCAAGGGCAATCTCACCATTTTCGACCTTCCCGAGATCGAGATTACCTACGCTCCGCCTTACAATTCTGCCAAAGATCCGGTCAACATCGTTGGTTACACTGCAGAGAACATCCTGAACGGCATCCTCGATATGGTCAACTACGACGAATTCGACCGATTCGTTAATGAAAACAATGCCATCATTCTGGATGTCCGCACACCACGCGAATACGCCGAAGGTCACATTACAGGTGCCATCAACCTCAATGTAGATGAACTCCGCGAAGCACTCCCTACACTCGACAAGGACAAGACCTACGTCATTTACTGCCAGATAGGTCTGCGCGGCTACCTCGCCAATCGCATACTCCGCAACCATGGTTTTCGGGCAGTCAACCTCAACGGCGGTTACAATCTATGGACGAAAGTGCATGGCAAGTCGAAAGTTCAGGCATGATTAGGCAGAATCACGCAGCCGAGTAAGCGCCATCTGAAGTTAATATTTTGGGCGTCTCCCTGTCGGGTCGGGCTGTACGGCTTACGTTGTGCCGCCTGCCATCCCTGGCGCGATTTAGTTGCACAAGCAGTTATTCATTGTGCCCGGTAATACTATTATCACATACAAGTATTACAAAAGCCTTTTCATTTATGATCGGGGGCATTTTTCGAATGTTTATTATACCTATTTCAGCAAGAAGTAATAAATTAATACCCAAACACCTATAAATATCAGGCCAAGATATAAAGAGTTTAGATTTTGTTTTAAGTCTTTCTTTATCAAAAGTCGGTATAAAACCCAAGCTATAAAGATTGCAAAAAACAATATAGGTATAAATAGTCTTAACATAATTTTATTTTTATTTCTTGTTTAAATACTCGTCTGTAAAATGTTGTTTATGTTTTGGCTCAGAAAATTTGTCTGCATTATATTCTTTCGAGTTTCCTCTAGGAATGGATAGTGAAGTCCACTTCTCATTGCAAAACATTTTCCCGATAAACACAATTTGTCCAATATGGTATGGATAATGTGCAAGTTGTCTGTTTACAGCTTCTGTTACGTTATGTCCTTGATTCCGAATAAAAATTTCTTTTGTTAAATCGTTTTCTGTCAACGAATTTATCGCATTAAACAAACAAGTCCAACCTTCATTCCATTTTGCTAACAGTTCGACTCTATCCACAATATCGTTATCAAATTCCTCGTCTCTTTTTCGCCATTCTTTTTCTCCGTCCGTTGTCAAAAAATCCGTCCAACGCGAAAGCATATTTCCCCACAAATGTTTTACGATTGTAGCGATGCTATTACTTTCTTCATTGTATTGCCAAAAAAGTTGTTCGTCAGAAAGTTGGGCAAAGGTTTTCTCTCCTAACAATTTATAATACTCAAATTGTTTTATCGTGCTTTCTAAATAATCGTTTGTCATGGCTTTTTTATATCGTCTAATTTCAGTTGTATTATGGTTCGGTATAATTGCCACCAATTGATTGCATTGGCGACTATACATTGTGCGTTAGATTAAATTTTGACAAAAGCTTTCGTTATTAGTTCATTTCCTCTTCTGATAGTCAAAAAATACATTCCTTGCGGCATGGGTGGCAAATCAATGCGTAAAGAATCAGGTCGCAAACTATTCATCTCGACTTTTTGCCCTAAAATATTCAAAACTTCATAGGTCAAATTTTCAAAATTCCCGTCCATTATTTTTATATTGATGAAATTTGATACTGGATTAGGAAAAATTTTCACCATACCTTGTTGAAGTTGATTGTTTGTACCCGCACTAGGGCAAGCAATCTGCTGTGGTGTATATCTGTCCACATTCGTTCCATCGCCTAACTGTCCGGCTGCATTCTGCCCCCAAGCCCAAAGTGTTTCGTCTGTTTTCAACGCAAGCGCATGAAAATTTCCACCCACTACATTTTGCCAATTGGTGTCAGACCCAATTTGAACGAAGCTTGTTTTGAGGACATTGGTTCCATCTCCTAATTGCCCGGAAACATTGGTACCACAACTCCATAACGTGCCATCTTTTTTAATCGCCATAGAAAATCCTAATCCACCCGCCACACTTTGCCAATCGGTGGCCGACCCGATTTGAACTGGGCTTTCTTCTGTATCACTCTTGGTTCCGTTGCCCAACTGTCCGGCATTGTTATCGCCCCAAACCCAAAGGGTTCCGTCGGTTTTAACCGCAAGGGAACTAGAACGTCCGGCCGTCACACTTTGCCAATTGTTTGCCAACCCGATTTGAATAGGACTATTTTTATCGATATTGGTTCCGTCGCCCAACTGTCCTTCCAAATTAAGTCCCCATGCCCAAAGCGTCCCGTCGGTTTTAATCGCGAGGGTATGGAAAATTCCAGCAGCCAACGTATGCCAATTGGTGTCTGAACCAATTTGAACTGGGCTGTTTTTACTGATATTGGTTCCATCGCCCAACTGTCCCTCTGTATTGCGTCCCCAAGCCCAAAGTGTGCTGTCTGACTTAATCGCAAAGGAATGAAAACTGCCACACGCAACGCCTTGCCAATTAGTGTCTATCCCAATTTGAACCGAGCTGTCTTTATCGGTATTGGATCCATCGCCCAACTGTCCTTCTGTATTGCGCCCCCAAGCCCAGAGGGTTCCATTGGTTCTAACTGCAAGCGAATGAACTCCACCTACCATACGCTGCCAACATTGAGCTTGGGTGTTTGGGGCAAAGAGTGTACACATAATAAAAAAGGAAAATAATCTTTTCATAAAAACAAATTAGGTTGATGTATGAATAGAAGCCAAATGAATTGTCGTAAAACCTTTAAAGTCTTTAATCATAAATTTCGTTGATCTGTCAATGTGGTTTGTATTCATTCCATTTTAATTTTAAGAATGTCAGCGTGCGTCAGTCTGTCCAAAAACCATATTTTCAGCTTAATCTAACAAAAATAAGCAAATATTTTGAATTCTTAACCTTGACTCGTCCTAATAAAAGTTCACAAGTTATAGATTACATCCTGTTATTAGTGTACAGTACTTTTTTAAGTCCTGATATTGATTTAATTTTTTTATCCATTTTTACACATTTTTGTGTAAACCTGTTTTAGGAAAAGACGCATACAAGTGAATGGAAAATTCACCCAAAACTGAAACAAATATACAGTTGCTAACAGTTGGTTCACGGTTTTTCTTCTTCCTTACAGGAACTAAAGCCGACGACCCGATACAAGGGACAAAAACTAACAAGACTGGTGAGTACAAAGACGATGGAAATAATCATCAAGGCAATGCCTACCCCACCTGCTAAAGTACCCGAATAATATAAATAAAACACAAGTAAAGCAACAAATATTCTGACTGCCCTGTCTGTTTGGCTCATATTTCTTTTCATCTCTAAAGATTTGATTGGTTAGCTGCAAATCTGCTGAAGCAAATCTAATGAAATCAATTCGATTGATGAAATAAAAACCAGTATTTTTATAACATATTGCCAAATCATCGCATGTTCCTGATACTGTTAGCTTATTACCAGTCTATTTTACAGCTCAACATAAAGTGCCGTCCTGCCTGCGGATAGTAAAAATTTTCAGTTACTAATCCACCATAGAGATAACTGTAAGTATAACCATTGCTCGAATATTTCAAATCAGCCAGATTAAAAATCTGTCCGGATAATTGTAACACCGAATTGGAAAAAATCTTTGTTTTCCATGATAAGGTGCTGTTAATAACAGTATATGGGTCAATGGCACGCTCGACTGAACCTGTGTTATCCAAGTACTGCTGTCCGATATACTTGGCTGTCACGTCCAATGACCATTTTTTATGGTTTAATCGTATGTCGCTGTACAATATGGTAGATGGTGAAAAACTAATCGGTGTGTTGACAAATGTTTCTAAGACTTCGCCACCGTTATCATAATCGTACAACAAATAATCAAACGCTCGGATAATATTGCTGCTAAAACTTCCATTGCCTGTCCATTGCAAAAACGGAAAAGGCTGCCAACTCAGCTGCAACTCGACACCACGTCCGTAGCTCTCCGCAACATTGGTGCGTACGGCAGCCCCTACGTCGTTGAGCTCACCTGTAAGTATGAGCTGGTCTTTGTACTTCATGTAGTAAAATGAGGCTATGGCAGACCAGTTTTTACCGGATTTCTGTATTTCTAATTCGTAATCAGTCAACTGTTCAGATTTCGGTTGGCGTCCGGGAGTGGCATTGATGAAGTCGTCTCTGAAAGGCTGAGAGTTTGACCTTCCTACCGATGCATTGATGTACCAGCCATTAGCAGGTCGGTAACTGCATGCTATTTTAGGATTGAAGAAATTGTATTGTCTGTAAATAACAAATTCCTGCAAATCGTTGTTGGTGCCGTATGCATTATACCGTATCAATCTGTACTGGAGATCAGCCAACACATCCAGATTTTGTGTCAGGCCATATTTCAATTTTCCAAAAAAACTAAATTCATCCTGAATTCCTTTTCCTTTATAATATTCAAATCCGGGTACCAGACCGGGATAATTGTCGATCCAATTTATTCTTCCAAAATGATTTCCATCGTATTTATACGCTGTAAGCCCACCCGACAGAAATAAAGATGTAGTTTCGTATTTAAGCTGTGCATTCATTCCATAAAAATAATTATCAAGCCATCGTTTGCGTACGATATTGGCTTCTGAGATAGTATCCTGACCTGCCACTATTGGAAGCAAACCGTAATCAGCCAGTTTGTCTGCCGGTTTCCATTCTTCGTAATAACCCTTCCCTCGTGTGAGATGCGCTACCGATGTAAATAGCAGATTGTCTGACAATTGCGATGAATAAATAAGTTGAAAATAACTTTGTCTGTAATTGTCTGTCTGGTCTTTATATTGATAATAATTGTAAGTACGTCCACTACCAAGCAAATTCTGCCTTTCTGTATCCGAAAGTCCATTCCTATCGGCATAGGCATTCATCTGCTCTACATCACCCGACAATACGCTCTCCGGCACACCGTACCACGACTGGTAGGTTCTTTCATCTCCGGAAAAAGCAATAAGCCTTATCGTATTTTTACGATTATGATAATTAAGGTTGCCATATAATGAACTAAGGTGGCTGTATGCACGATCAATATATCCGTCAGAATCAATGCCGGACCACCTGCCTTCGAAGCTGAAATGTTTATTGATAAGTCCGGTACCGAACAAAACTGATTTTTTGAATGAATTGAAACTGCCTCCTGAAAAAGCAGTTGTCATATAAGGTTGTAAGGATGCCGGTTTGGTAATAATGCTGATATTGGCACCAAAAGAACCTGCCCCATAAGAAGAAGTACCTACCCCCCGTTGTATTTGTATCTGGTCAACGGATGAAGCGAGATCCGGCAAATCTACCCAAAATACATTGTGTGACTCTGCATCATTGACCGGTACGCCGTTGATAGTTACATTGATGCGTGTCTGGTCAGACCCTCGGATACGTAGTCCGGTATATCCGGTCTGATTTCCGGCATCTGATGTAGAAAAAACCGATGGTATTGATTCGAGCAGGTAGGGAATATCCTTACCGGTATTAATTTCTTGAAGGTCACTGCCCGACAACTTGCTCACAGCAGGTAATACATTGCCTGGAAAGCGACTGGCAAGAACTTCCAAATCCGGAAGTGTAAGGCTTATTGGTTCAAGAAAAATATCAATCATCGTATCTGTACGATTAATTAGCTCAACTTGCTGATTTTTGTATCCTACGGCTCTAATTTCGAATACAGAATGTTGACCACACGTATGCTTATAGCTAAAGCGGACATCAGTATTAGATGGATTAAGTTGTATGCCATTACTGAATATTTCAGCAACCAAAGGAGTATTGCTTACATTTGAATAAAAATAAAAATCTACTTTACATTGTGCATTAACAAACAATGAACTGCTTAACAACAGCAAAAAAACAAGAAGACGAAACATGATTGATTTGGTTTAATCTGAAATAATCCGGTAGCGCGGGGTTGGCTCCGGTTTTTATTTCACCTACATATTTCCTTGACAGCATTACCTGTCCAGGTTCTATGGGTATAATCTCAGCTCTGACAAATGACAGAGCACCCCTGTGTACTGCAAAGATATATCAATTAAAGATATAAGCGGATAAAATGTGTCCGAAATTTAAAAAAACAATCAGAATGAAAGCTTTAGGTCATGCTAAATCGAACTACAAATCCTTGAAGTATTCTGAAGCGTGTTTTAGAAATCCGTCGCTAATTTTGCCGGTTTCGTTGTATTCATCAGCGTTGTAATTGCTTTTTGCGCCTTTGTACAACTCCTTAAGCCAACGTGGGTTATTGACCTCTGTACGACAGTTGGAGTGTAATAAAATATAGTCATTACCAAGATTCGGGTTGTAGAATAAGAATTTCACTATGCCCTGTTTGGTTTTAGGAAATTCATTGTACACCCAGATCTCATAAGGCGGTGCATTAGGGTCTTCCTCTACTGAAATTTTGTCATTCGGCGGCCCATATTTCAGCCAGATTCTTCCTCTATCTGTTTCGAATCCGTATCCAAAACCGGACACAAAAGCGGCATCTACCTGCTTAGCGAGATTCATAAATTTCTGGTAAGATTTTTCTGTATTGACAGGGTCAAAATTCACCCAGTGATTATACAGGTACTTTCGCTTTATTTCAGTATTTTTATTGGCAATGATGGCGTTCAAAATATCTGCATCTGAGCTGGAAATGATAACCGCCAAAGCACGTAAAGCATATTTTACTGTCGATTCATCCAGGCTTTTGATGAATGAATTTTCATAATTGGCTTCATCTACCTTGACCGAAGCGATGTCGGCGGATGGATTACTCCTTTGGAAAAACGCCTTGCGGTCGAATAAAATATTGCCAAGTGTATCACGGAATTCAATCACGAAGTTGTAATTACCTGAAGGTAGCAGTGCAATATTTTTCTGTAATATAATGGGTACCACGTTCGAGGTGTGGTAGGTTTTACAATGGGTGTATCCATCAATTTTCCCACCTGCCTGGTCAGCTCTTTCGATATAACTACACAAGCCAAATTTCTTACTAATCGTTGATTCTGCGTGATACACTTCAAGGTAGGCAAACAAAGTAGCGAACTGTTTTGGGAAATAATTGCCGGCTACCGGCACCATATAAAGACCACTTTTGACCATTGGGCCTTCAACTTCAGCTTTTCGGGCATCTGACAGCAGCTGAATATCTGAAAACTGCACTTTGGCTTTTTCAAAAAATAATGAAAACTCGACAGCTGTACTCAGTTGGTTGGTTGTGTCATTCATATCCACAAAATGTGTAAGCATCCTGTACTGTCCGGGTTCGAGCGAATAACGTTTTACATCCAAGAAATCTACAGGCCTGACGGTTAAAGGGCCATTGAGCAGGTACTTATCAGCTTTTACGATTTTTTCGCCAAGCATAAACACGGTGGTTACTTCCAAAGTGGCCTGGTGAGCTATTGTATCAATTTTTTGTAGTTTGAGTGTATTGCCGATAAAGTTGGTCGAAATTTCTACATAAGGCAAAGCAGGGCCATTGAATTTGTATATAGCAAGATTGACCTCAACCGCACTCGCAGATGTAAAAAAACCGGTCAATAGTCCAAAAATCAATGTAAACCTAAACCAGAGCATGTTTTTTTTGTAAAAATAAAGAGAAATTCACCAAAATAAGCGAATGATGCAAGTTTTTTTGTTGGAGCTATCTTCTCTTACAAGTAAACTGAAAAGCTGAACCACGAATATTCGACTCAAGAACGAGCAATGTATCCGAATAATTGGTAATTTTGTATTTCAAGGTATCGCCTTCAAAGCGTATTTTCTCGGATTCGACAACGAATGCCACACCATTGGGTAATGAAGGAATATTAGTCTGAAAAATATTAGTATTCGCAAATTCGAAATATCCACCTGCCAAGGCATCAAATATTTCACCATCACGAGTAGCCTGAATGATGTCCCAACTGCCATGCAATTCCTGTGGTCCTATAGTTGGTTTGTCCGTTTTACAGGCAACCATTGCAAGTGCAGAAATCAACAGGATAATTTTGTTCATAATTATTGTGTGAAACAAATATTCTGCAAAAATAGTTTCATGTTTCAATATTTTTATAACATTTTTTTCAACACCAGTTCTGTGACCTCCGGCAATATACCTACCCTGCCGGGATACGCCAAAAATCCCAGACCGCGGTTTACGTACAAATACTGGTCATGCTGAGTGTAAAGACCTGCCCAACGCTTATATACAAACTGACTTGGGCTCCATTTTATCCATCCGGGTATCTCTACACCAAACTGGAATCCGTGAGTATGACCTGATAATGTAAGGGCTATATCTTTATAATCTTTGATAACTTGTCCGTCCCAATGTGTAGGATCATGGCTTAGCAGTATTTTGACATCTGCATCTTCGACACCTTTGTAGGCTTTTGCCAGATCGCCGTATTTCGGAAAGTGCATTGCCATTGAATAGTTTTCGACACCTATTATACCAAGTGTCGCATTACCCAAGCTTATTTTTTCATTTTCGTTCATGAGCAGTTTCCAGCCTAGTCGCTTGTGGGCGTCTATCATCTTCCGAAAATTTTCATGTTTTTGCTCAGCAGAATCCCAATGGTGGTAGTCACCATAATCATGATTGCCAAGTATGGAGTAAACTCCGTATTTCGCTTCAATTTTATCAAAAACATCAATAAAATCATCTATTTCATCAGCCTTATTGTTGACCAGATCGCCCGTGAAGAATACGATATCCGGTTTACATGTATTAATCATGGCAACAGAGCTTTTTACAGGCTCTTTCATAAAAAAGCTTCCGGAATGTATGTCAGAAATCTGTACAATCTTAAAACCATCAAGTTCATCAGGCAAATTGCGAAGGTAAATGTCTTGGCGTCTGAGTTTGTAGCGATATGGATTTCTCAAAACACCATACGACAATAAACCAAATGGCAGCCCACCAAGCAACAATGCAAACTTCGAAATAAAATCGGAACGGCCGGCGTCGAAGTTGGTCGAAGGGAATATTTTACCGGCCACCAAAACAAAAAATCTCCTTACATCATCTACAATAAGCGGAATAGCTGCAAATACTTTGGAAAAATAAACAATGAACATAAATGCCATTGCCATTGAGCTAATATACTTGGGCCACAAAGCAAAATATCCGCGGCCGGCAGAATACATAATCAAAAACGCAATGACCGGAGTGAGCCAAAAAACGATATAAACCAACATTTTTTGTAGCCTCCCAAAATCACGCGCTGCACTTGCTACTACCTGAAAAACATATATATCTAGCAGTAGTAAAATAATAAATGGAATTAAGAAACGCATCATTCAAATAAGGTACATAATGCAGTTTTGGGTATTTTGTTGTGGCATTCCAATGATTTTTACTTGCGATTATCCGTACCGACTTGCTTCCGTCATCAGCAGATTACACATGAAATTCCGAAAAATTTGCCTCATTTCCGGAAAGAGGAATGAATGTCAACTTAATACTAACCAATGAAAAACTTAGCATACTCACGAAATCACATCATGCAATTCGGGTCAAATCTGTAAGACACCTGAATGTCAACTTACAAGTATTTCGCACAATTACGTCGTGCTTAAAAAGTTTCGGATGAATGAATATTTTACATACATCAAATATTACTACTGAAATTGGAGAGAACACTAAACTTTTTTAACACGAATAGATATTTCTATTCAAAATCAATATATTTGTTGAGATTTGAATAAAACAAAAATATAAACAAATACAATTATGTTGCTGACTACCACACCTAACATCGAAGGACGCCCGATACAAAAATACCTTGGCATCGTCACAAGCGAAGCCATTATAGGCGCCAATTTCTTCAAAGATATAAAAGCCACACTGACCGATATTTTTGGTGGCCGTTCGACCAGTTACGAAAAAGTACTGATGGAAGCCAAAGACCATGCATTGGAAGAATTGAAGCAAAGGGCGGCTGCTATGGGTGCCAATGCAGTAGTAGGCATCGACCTCGATTACGAAACGGTAGGTGGTGCTGGTGGCATGTTAATGGTGACGGCAAGCGGAACAGCTGTAGTAATATAATCGGTTTTTGCTGAATCATTATTTTTAAAATTTTCAAACCAAATGGCATGAGACAACAAAATGTTCTCATTACAGGTATATCATCCGGTATAGGCAGAAGTGCGGCAGTTTTTCTGGCAGAACATGGATTCTGTGTTTATGGCACAGTCAGGAAACAAGAGGATGCAGATGAGATTAAAGCCCTGAACAATCCGAACCTGATTCCTTTATTGATGGATGTGACCGACAAAGTACAGATAAACACAATCAAGGATCAATTGAAAGACATTCCGCTAGCAGGACTTGTAAACAATGCCGGTATTGCAGTAAGTGGGCCGGTAAAGTATGTTTCTGAAGACAAACTCAGACGCTTATTTGATGTGAATGTTTTTGGCCTTATTAATGTGACACAGGCATTCATCCCGAATCTCGAACTCAACGGAAAAATAAATGGTACACCTGGCCGTATTGTAAATATTTCATCCGTATCGGGGCTCATCGTCACACCATTCATGTCGCCTTATGCAGCAAGCAAATTTGCGGTTGAAGCCTTTAGTGACGGAATGCGCAGAGAACTGAACCACACCGGCATAAAGGTCTGTATCATAGAACCCGGCCCAATAAAAACCAAAATATGGGATAAAGCCATGACCGAAGACACATCCGACTTCAAAAATGAGTATAGCAAAATGGCTCAACACCGAAGTGGATTCATCCAAAATACTATAGACAATGCCCTACCTGATGTCTATACTTCCAGGTCCATATATGATGCATTGACAGACTCTAACCCAAAGGTCCGAAAAATAGTGACCAAAAACGCTACCATGTTCAAATTGATCCGGAAGCTCCCTGCCAGATGGCTCGATTATTTTGCCGGCAAACGGATCAACATGAACCAAATAGAGAAAAACCTGAAGAATCATTAAAATTTCGTTGCCAATGTATAAAAGAAATATCCAATGATTTCTGTAGAAGAAGCTAAGCAACTATTGTTGGAAAATGTGGGAATACTATCTGCAATAACTGTTGAAGTAGCAGATGCTTCGGGTTACGCGCTTGAAGAAAATATCATTGCCCCGACTGATTCTCCACCATTCTCTCAATCGGCCATGGATGGTTTTGCAGTATGTTTGCCCGAACCCTTTGATGCAACCGAAGCGGTCAAGTTTATGATAATAGGTGAAACAAAGGCCGGTGACTCACCCACAGAAGCACTTTTGCCCGGAACAGCAGTCAGAATATTTACCGGAGCCCCGATACCCGAAAACACGTACTGTGTAGTCATGCAGGAAAAAACAACCACAATAAACAATAAAGTAGAAATAGCTTTAAGTGCGTTGCACAAAGCTAGCAACATCCGACTAAAGGCTTGTGAAATCACCAAAGGTACAAGGGCTGCCAACAAAGGCATGCCTATCAATCCGGCGATGTGCGGATTCCTCAGCACACTTGGCATTACCCACACCCAAGTGGCACGCAAACCATTCATCTCGGTATTGACCACCGGCAATGAACTGAAAAAGCCGGGAGCAGTGTTGGCACCCGGGCAGATATACGAATCCAATTCGTTTGCGTTACAGTCTGCCATCAAACAATGCGGATACCACACTTTGACCATTGACACCGTTGCTGATGAAGAATCAGAGCTGATGGACAAAGCAAGAAAAATGCTTAATGAATCAGATGTACTGATTTTATCCGGTGGTATTTCTGTTGGCAAATATGACCTTGTAGCCGGCGTGCTACAGAATCTTGGTGTAAAAAAAATATTTTACAAAATCGCACAGAAGCCCGGCAAACCACTTTACTTCGGAAAACAAGGTGAAAAATTGGTTTTTGCATTACCCGGCAATCCGGCTGCCGCCTTGGTTTGCTTCTACGAATATGTATTACCTGCCTTGCATAAAATGAGCGGGCATACCAGAATTGGGCTTAGAAGTATCAGACTACCCTTGTCAAAAGATTTTTTGGTGAAAGGCGACAGGGCTCTTTTCCTTAAGGCTGTTGTAGAAGGAGAAATGGTAGGCATCACTGAAGGCCAAGAGTCAAACATCCTTATGTCATTTGCAGTGGCCGATGCATTGGTATATATACCTGCCGGTGAACGAATCATAAGCAAAGGTGGTATGGTAGAGGTACATTTACTTCCTACTTAACTTTATAGTATATTTACTTTTATGTAGAGAAAATCATCAACATTCGTATGGTTTGTGTAGTTCAATTTAAAAAAAAATTATATAATCTGCATTAATTTCTTGGTGGATTAAAATATTTTACTTATATTTGGAACGAACTTAAATGACATCCACTACACAACATTTAGTAACAGAATAATTATTTAAAATATGAGAAAAAATAAAATAATATTCTGGATGGCGACGATTTCCATTGTCGTGCTTGAAATTATTTTGCCTTTTATAGCTGCGGGTTCTACAGAGATTATCCGTAAGGTAGAACATTTGGGTTATCCTGCTGCATTTGGATTTATACTCATGTCGTTCAAAATAATTGGCGGGTTCGTTTTGCTATATCCAAGAGTGCCCAACATCATCAAGGAATTTGTTTATGCAGGTTTTGCCATTGATTTCATTGCTGCTTTTGTAAGCGTATGGGCAGTGGACGGCATTGTACAGGAGACGGTTTACCCACTGATAGCGTTGGGTGTGCTGTCTATATCATACATGTATTACCAAAAATTAAGCGAAAACCGCGAAGTAACTGTCTAAGTCATTGATTTGTTTATAACAACATCAAGAAAGTAACTGATGTACTACATTTTCAGCAAGTTCAAAGCTGGTAGAGCTTGATACTTGTATTTTTTTTATACCATTGGCATCTGACTGCATTACAGCCCACACATGATAGTAGTTTTGGTGGTCTTTGGCACAATGCACGCCCAAACAAATTTTGCTAACATCAGCAAGTTGTTTGTGTATTTTTCTTTCAACTGAAATGGTATCGAACATTTTGTTATCGTGTACACGCCTTACTGCTTGAAGTATAGCCTCATCATTAGCCCGCACTTGTAATGCCAGTACACCTTGTCCGGCGGCAGGCACAAACTCCCTTGGATTGAGGTGCAGGATTTCAAATTCACTCACATCCGCGCCACAATTATCGAGTTCGAATGCCGAAACAAGGATGGCATCAAATTCAGCCTTCTGTAGTGCGTTAATCCGTTCAATAACAGTGCCTTCTGCTATTTTTACCTTTAAATCAGATTTTAGGGAGGTTAGTTGGAGAATACTCAAGGGTGTAACCCCAACCAAGGCGCCTGGTTTTAGAAACAGGTCTTCACCCGACAAATACGCCTCTTTACGGATGAGCAGACATGAAGCAGGGTTATGAGGAGCACACACAGCGCCTATCCGGATACCGTCAGTAGTATTGACAGAAAGCTTCCCCAAAGAATGTACAGCGACATCAATCTCGTTGTTGAGCAGAGCAATTTCGGCATTTCGGATAAAATCATTTCTGCCATCTGTTACCTGAATCATGACCGGAATTGCCCCGTACCCATGGTCAGCTAATAGTTCGTTGATTACATTAAATTTGTGTTTACAAAATGCAGTTCCTTCTGTACCGATGCGTAGGGTTGGTCTTTTTTCCAAAATACTTGATTTAGTTACAATAATTTGGCTGCAAAATTAGCCTTTTTCCAAAATGGATAATAATTTTGGACAAATTAGTCTTACTTTTGTTCAAATTTTTCACATGCAGATTTCAGCAAAAGAGCTAAGTGCCCTGTTAAACGGCACACTGGAAGGCAACCCCGACGTAATGGTTACCGGGCCAAGTAAGATAGAAGAAGGCATACCCGGAACGTTAACATTTTTGGCGAATCCGAAATACGAAGCTTATGTTTATACTACAAAAGCGTCTGTTTTGCTATGCGGTACTGATTTTGTCCCGTCAAGCCCGATAGCAGCTACCATCATCCGTGTAGAGAATGTATATGGTAGCATCGCTCTGCTTCTTGAAAAATTTGCATCAGAAGTGAGTTCACCTACCGGCATTTCATCACAAGCTTTTGTCGATGTCACTGCAGTTGTCGGCGAAGGTAGTTCGGTGGGGCATTTTAGCGTAATAGAAAAAAATGCTGTAATCGGCAAAAACTGCACGATACATGCCCAGGTTTTTGTAGGTGAAAATGTAATAATCGGTGATAATGTGACCTTGCATTCCGGCGTAAAGATTTACCACAATTGCCGGTTAGGCAACAACATTACACTACACAGCAATGTTGTAATTGGTGCTGACGGATTCGGGTTTGCACCTCAGGAAGACGGTACGTACAAAAAAGTAGCACAGATAGGCAATGTTGTGATTGAAGATGATGTTGAAATAGGCAGTAACACAACCGTTGACCGTGCCACCATGGGCTCTACTTACATTCGCAAGGGCGTAAAACTCGATAATCTCATCATGGTAGCACATAATGTTGAAATCGGTGAAAACACCGTCATAGCAGCCCAGACAGGTATAGCAGGCAGCACAAAAATAGGACGCAACTGCATGATCGGCGGACAGGTAGGCATCGTCGGGCATATTCTGATAGCCGACCGTACAAAAATACAGGCCCAGAGCGGAATAGCACGTACCATCAAAGAACCCGATACGGCCTGGTATGGCAGTCCGGCTATAGATTACGCCGATTTTCTTAAAGCTCAGGTTGTATTCAAAAAACTACCCGAACTCCAAAAACGAATACAGGAACTGGAAAAGGCACTTAAAGCCCAGGAAGCAGATGATTAATAAATAAAAAGAGTACGAATTCAAATGAAATCGCACTCTTTTTATGGTATGGTGTACACTACCACTTACGGCTGTATCTTAGCGGGTAGTTGATGTAGTGTTAAAATTTCATTATGTAAACAACAGAAATTTATTTTTTGATGACCTTGTGTACTTCCTGCGTACCGTCTTCGAAAAGAATATTTACTGCAAATATACCACTGGTGAAGCTACTGAAATCCAACTCAGTCTGAGTAGAAAATTCACCTGCTACTCTTCCTGCAATATCGTAAATAGTAATATGCGCCACATTCTTGTCTGTCCTGATGTTTAGAACATCATGCACAGGATTAGGATAAGCAATTGTACTGCCAGATTGATGAACCTTAGGCAAGTTAAGTATGGATGATTTGGTTGCACTTACTTTAATGTTGTCTATTCCGACATTTGAGGCAAGTAAGGCAGTAAAGTCAAAAATCTCTGGATCTAGGTCGGCCGCACCACTTCCTGAAATTTTCGGGCCACCATCCACCTGAGCGATGACTTCGCCTGACAATTTATCATAAGTAATGGTGATATTGTACCAAGTGTCGGGCAAGGCATTTTCTACCAAGCTTGTATCAAGCCCATCAGCATAAATGAAAAGACTGTTGCCACCTGAAAGCATGCCTATAGAGACGATTTCGTAGAAGTTAGAGTTGGCAATCACTACCTGACCCAAACCTTCACTTTGTGCATTACCTGTATAAAAATCAAAGTTTGTTTCGAATACATTATTCCCCTGAGTCCGGTTAGCCCAATTGTTGTTGTGCGTTACGAACATGCCCAGCAAGTTGGTGTCCGGGGCAAACAACTGCAGACTTTTACCATGTATAGAATCCAACTCTACTATCTGTGCCCAGTCATCCTGTCCATCTTCCCGAACCCAGCCATTACCATCCAGAAAATTTCCAAGCGGATAAGACTCAAAGTTATCTTCCCATAAAGATTGAGAAAACAAGTTACTTGCTGCAAGCAATCCAAGCACAACTAAAAAAAGGTAATTTTTCTTCATGTTCTATTAATTAATTTTTTTTAAATATTATTTTCTCAAATGTAAATTGAATTTTCCAACTGACCAAACAATTTTTGAAAATTAACCTTCAAATTTTACCCTGGCTACCTCCATTATTGAAAAATGTTTCACAATATAATTTTTTATATCTTTACCTGTGCAATTCCGATATACTGACATTCACTATAACAATCCATACTAAAACAAACAAATTTATGACTGAAGTAAAATATTATACAAATGATATTTCCCTTGCTAATAAAGTAATGTTGTTCATTTTATTCACAGTCTTATTGCCCTATACAGCAATTGCACAATTGGATATTGTTGACGGATGGACCCAGTTTGTTGCTTCGGATGACACGCGAATAATCTATGTAAGTGCTGACTCAGGTGATGATGCCACAGCCCAATATTATGATAAATATTCTCAGCAGATCGGATCTGATCCTTTTCATCCCAGCGGGAATATCAAAGCTTTTCAAACAATTCAGGCTGCGGTATTACATCTTCGCAACGGGTACCCGGACTGGATATTGTTCAAGAAAGCTGAAGTATTTACAAACCAGTCTTTCGGTTCTACAACAAAATTTGGTAAAAACGCAAGTGAACCTATGTTGATAGGCAGCTATGGAACATCAGATATAAGGCCACGCATCCTGACCGGCAACCAGGGATTCATTGATCTTGCAGGTACTTCTGCATCCTACCTGGCCATAGTAGGTCTGGAGATAGAACCACACAGCAGAACAGGTACTGACGAACCAATCGGCATCAGAATCATCGAGGCTCCTTTTACAGAAATATTAATCGAAGACTGTTATATCAGCAAATATTTTACCAACCTCACAGTACACGACCCTTTGTTTCCATCTGCTACTACGAGAAAGAGGCTAATCGTAAGGCGATGTGTCATTGCAGATGCGTATGTAAGCAATGCTTCGCACGCCAATGCTATGTTCATAGCCAATGTTGACAGTATTTTGTTCGAGGAGAATCTGCTCGACCATAATGGTTGGAACGATACAACACCCGGAGCACAGCCTACTGGTTTCAGACACAATTCATACTTTCAGGTTGGTTGTACCAATCTTGTGTTCAGAGAGAATATAGTAGCCCGTGCAGCTGCTACAGGTGGAGGATTCAGGTGTGGAGGCACTATTTATAACAACACCTTCCTGGCCAATCCTAAAAACATCCAGTTTGGTACACATGAGAGCACCATCGATTGGCCGTCTCAATCAGTCACCGGCGATATAGGCTGGAATGTTGTGCTTGACAGCCGCATTACCGGTTTTGAAACAGGCAAGGGTATCACCGTTCAAAAAGCAAAAAACGTGCATATTCACCACAACATTATCTCTGATTATACGCCTACAGGAGACTATAATCTGGCATTATTCCTTACAGAATCAGAAAACCTGACTGCAAAGCACAATATCGTCCATAACTGGGCCAACAATACTACCGGAGGCCCGGCATATAGTGGAGGCCTCGTACTTGGCACTATGCTTCTGGGGCAAAACCTTATTGACAGCAACGATATACAATTTGATAACCAGCAAGGGTATTGTGTCATCAATAATAGCAAGGACAACCAAGTCGTTTTCTCCAATAACCGATATTACAATATCTTACCTGCAAATAACTGGTTCGAACCCGGTGGTTCGTATGCCGGTTGGCTCTCCGAAACTAATGAAATAGGATCAACTGACACAAAAGTAAACTATACAGACCCGGGCAGAAATATTAGTAGTTATATGCAAAGTTTATCACTTTCAGGAAATATGGGAGAATTTCTTACACTAAGACGTAAACTTTCGAAATCAAATTGGAATAAGGATTTCACAGCCGGCCGGTTAAATGCTTATATACGAGTCGGATTTGGACTCGACGGCCTTACCAATCTATCCGACAGAGCTGCAGGTAAAAACACCGTAGCTAACTTTTATAATTATCCAAACCCGTTTGACCATACTACCACACTTAGCTGGGAGCTTTATAAAGATTCACCGGTAAAGCTTGAAATATATAACAATCTGGGCATAAAAATCATGTGCATTCTGGACGAATTTCAGTCCAAAGGAAAACACAGTTTAATATTCGGAAAAACTGATTTACCAAATGGCATATATTATTGCAGACTCAGCCTGGCTGACCATGTATTTATCCATAAAATGATCGTCATTCATTGATATAATTTAAAGCAAAAAACGCATATATAAATCTCAATAAAGCTGTGACATAACGCTATTTTTCACCAACATTCGTTTGACATAATTATTAAAATGTAAAAAAAATTTTTACTTAATTTAGAATTAGTCTAAATACATAATATATATTTGTGGCTTCAAAAATGGCTCAGAGATGAAGCGACTTTATATCATGATGTGTCTGACAGTATTCCTGCCAATGCTGTTAACCGCTCAGCAGCAAGCAGAAGAAAAAGGGAATCTTCTGTCAACACTTGAAAAATTTTCCCTATCCGGTTATGGTGCTATGAACTACTATAACTTTGACTGGCAGACAGATACCGCAAAGCGCAATGCCATTGACAACGAACGTTTCATCCTTGATCTCGATTACCATTGGACCCCTCGAATAAGCCTATCAACAGAAATAGAATTTGAGCATGGCGGCACAGGCGTAGATGTCGAATTTGACCGCTTTGAAGAATTTGGCGAATTTGAATATGAAGTAAGCAAAGGAGGTGAAATAAAGATAGAACAGATGAATCTACAGTTTGACATCACTGAAGGAATAAAGTTCAAACTGGGAAGGATAAAAGTTCCGTTCGGCATGATGTTTACCCGCGACGAACCTACCGACTATCTTACTGCCACCAATTCGGAGATGGAGACTGCTATACTTCCTGAGAATTGGACTGAGAACGGGTTTGTATTCTTTGGTAATTTGGGCAAAAATAAAAGTTGGAAATACCATCTCGGACTTGTGAACGGTCTTGATGGAAGTGCCTTCAACTCTGCCAACTGGATAAAAAGAGGCAACCAACTTCGCTTCGAGCTTGTCAATGCCGAAAACTTTGCTGCCACAGCACGCATTGACTACAAATCGGGCAATGACTTCCAGATCGGCATCTCACTATATGGCGGCAACACTACCTACAACAGGCCCAAACCTGACCTGCACATAGCCACTCCGGTAGGCTTGGGCGAATTTCATTTCAGGTATAAAAATGCTTTAATCAATGTAAGCGGGATGTGCATGTACGGGGTACTTGGCAATTCGGAGGCACTCAGCAATCAAAACCGCAATCTGTCGAATGCTCTAAATGTAAAACGGACTCCCGTAGGAGCTGCAGCCTTAGGTGCTTACTTAGAAGCAGGCATAACAGTGTTAGGTAAAATCGGTCTTATAAAAAGCCTAAAAGTCGGAGATTGCATAGTTTTTGGCCGATTTGACTACTACGACACTATGTACAAAACCCAGGGACTCATATTCAACAACCCACGTTGGGAGCGTAAAACTATAACAGGCGGGTTGGTATATAAAATAATAGATGACATACATTTCAAAGTTCAATATTCTGTGAGAAAAGTGGGTGCGCCTGCTCCTACCAGCATCCACGGTGGTACACTTGAAAATACATTTATAGGTGGATTTGCATTCGAATTTTAATAAACCAAAATTTTATCATGATCAAAAAAACGCCAATCTTTCCGCTTGTTTTTGCACTGTTGTTTACAGCATGTAAAAAAGATGATATTGTCCCTACTACTGATTATCAAGAAGTACTTTCGGACGTATCATATAACGTAATCCTTAACACTTATCAGCAGCTTGAGCTTAAGACTGCAAGCCTTGCCGGTAGCTTAAGTGTATTGAAGAACACCCCTACTGCATCCAATCTTGAAGCAGCCCGACAAGCATGGCGTGATGCCCGAGATCCTTGGGAGCAATCAGAAGGCTTCCTATTTGGTCCGGTTGACCAGAAGGGTATCGATCCATCCATTGACAGCTGGCCGGTAAACCAGACTGACCTGGATGCCGTACTCAATAGCTCAAATGCCTTAACCAAGGCTTATATTGATGGTCTGGACGGAACATTGAAAGGTTTCCATACTATTGAATATCTGTTGTTTGGTGAAAACGGCAATAAGTTGGTTGGAGATTTTACAGCAAGACAGTTTGAATATCTTGATGGATGTTCACAGAGTCTGCTTGGGGCCACCCAGGCACTAAACGACAGCTGGCGTGAAGACAAGGACAATTTCATCTCATACATAATAAATGCAGGTAAAGCCGGAAATACAATCTACCCTTCACAAAAATCTGCTCTTGAAGAACTAATGTACGGTATGATTACCATAGCTGATGAAGTAGGTAATGGTAAAATTAACGATCCGTTCAGTCAGCAGAACGTTGACCTGGAGGAGAGTCGTTTTAGTAAAAATTCTAAAAAAGATTTTGCTGACAACATAAGAAGTATCAAAAATATATATCTGGGTAGTTACAACAACAAATCGGGTAAAGGGATGTCAACCATCATTGTTGGTAAAAAAGCACAACTCGATGCAAAACTCATTTCCGAAATAGATGCTGCCATTGTTGCCATAGAAAACATCCAGGGTAGTTTTACAGAAGCCATCTTTAATGCAAAACAAAGTGTGACAGATGCTCAACAAAAAGTAAGAGCACTACAGCAAACACTCGAATCAGAAGCATTGCCAATTATTTCAAATTTATAAAAATGAAAAACAAGGCCTTTTATATTATTCTGTTAGTATGTATTTTGTTTGTAAGTTGCAAAAAAGACAACCAGGGCCCGGTGGAGGATGGAGATGTTAACGCTGGTGGCAGTACTACAGTTGACGTTTCTTTTGTCAATACCTTTCAACAACCGGCACCCAATCTTACCGCAGCTGAGATTGAATTGCACCGACAAGGCGATCTGGCCTTTGGTGATATTTTTGTGACTGCACCCAGTGTGGTTAATTCAGGTCTCGGACCCGTATTCAATCAAAATTCATGCGAAAGCTGCCATGTATCTAATGGCAAATCGTCATTCCCACTCAGCACAGATAATACAAAAGGCCTGTTAATAAGATTAAGCATGCCGGGAACAGGAGCACATGGAGGACCGCTTCCTGTTCCGGGTTTTGGTGGCCAGCTACAGACCAAAGCAGTATATGGAAAAACAGCTGAAGCACAATTGAACTGGCAGGAAATTGAGGAAATAAAAAGTTTTGTAGATGGAGAAATATATGCATTGCGCCGGTTCGAATTCTCTTACAACAATCCTTACATCCCTTGGCCAACCGGAGTGCTTACTTCACCAAGGATAGCTCCTGCCATTATAGGATTGGGCTTGCTGGAAGCCATCAGCGAGGCAGACTTGCTTGCTAATGCTGACCCGGATGATAAAAACGCTGACGGAATATCCGGAAGGCCTAATTATGGCTGGAATGAACAGACTCAGCAAAAACAGATAGGAAGATTTGGATGGAAAGCAGCTCAACCTACGCTCATACAGCAAAGTGCTGCTGCATACAACAATGACATGGGAATTACCAACCCGATTTTTACGAAGGAAAGCAGTTTTGGCCAGCTCCAATATGACAAACTCAATGATGATCCGGAGATCGACATGAACACGTTGAAAGTAGCTGCATTCTACACCCAATCACTTGGAGTGCCTAAGAGAAGAAACTGGGCAGATGCCGAAGTAAGACAAGGTAAAACACTTTTTACAAAAATACAATGCGATGCTTGCCACAAGCCCAAATTCGTTACAGGGCAACATCCGGAATACCCATTCCTAAGTAATCAGACAATTTATCCTTACACCGACCTGCTGCTACACGATATGGGCGAAGCTCTTGCTGATAACAGGCCTGATTTTGAAGCCAGTGGAAGAGAATGGCGCACACCACCACTTTGGGGTATCGGACTTACCAAAACTGTAGGCAGCCATACCAATTTCTTGCACGACGGCAGGGCGCGTAATCTTGAAGAAGCCATACTATGGCATGGAGGAGAGGCCGAAAAAAGCAAAGAAGCATTCAGGAAAATGAGTAAAACGGAAAGAACCGCATTAATTCGATTCATTGAAAGCCTGTAGTTAAATTTTTATAGATACTTTCTATTTCACTCAAAAAGAAAGAAAAAATTAACAGCATGTATATAGTGCTGATTATCTGATATTTGTGGACAACTCTGGTCCGATTAAATGCCAATTAACTAAAATTGGCATTATTCTTTCTTGTAATATTTCAACATTCTCACCAAAACTCACACCACGACCAAAGCCTGGTCAGGAATATTTTATTACAACATACTGAAAGAAGAGAAAACCGGTCTCACCTATTTAGATTCCTGTTTTCCACATTATAGTCAATCAACCCAAAAACACCTTAACCGTAATGGCAACATCTCCGGATGTGTGTCTGTTTTGTAACATTTATTAGAAAACCAAAAACCGCAGGATGAAACAAAATTTCCACTCCCCGACACGGCTATCTGAAGGTGTGATAGCAAGATTATCTTACTTTGTAAGAAGCTTTATTTTATTCATTTTACTATTTGCCGGCCTTGAGATGGCAGCTCAGCCATGCGTGATGAAATGCAAGCCCGGCCCTATTCAGTTAACACTTGACGGAGGATGTTCGAAGCTTATCGACCCAAATTCGCTGCTTGACTTACCACAGACCACCTGCACAGGTAGCAAAACCGGCATTGCGTTTAACGGAGGTGGCAACCCGATAGGCAATGTCATCACTTCTACTTTTCTCGGGCAGACACTAAATGTGACAGTCTTGGATATTGATTCCGGGCAGAGTTGTATGACGAGCATTTCAGTAGTTGATACAACCAAACCGATACTCATTTGCCAGAGTGATATTACCATTAGCTGCAACAAATCATTTGCTGTACCTGATTTGCCGGCGCCTATAGTTATTGACAACTGTGGAGGCTCTGTTTCACTTACCAACACCGATGTTATAATTGATAGCTTGTGCCCGAAACCTGCAACTGTATTCAGAACCTGGAAGGCTGTTGATGCCTCCGGCAATTCGAAGACGTGCATTACAAAAATAACACTTGCAAGGCCGAAGCTCACAGATGTAGAGTTTGTATTTGCTACCAACTTCATCATACCTTGTAGTCAGAATCCGGAAGACCTTAATTTTATGGGGCAGCCAACCATTAGTGGTAATCCCATTGATTTTAATGACTTGTGCGATTTTGAGGCTATAAAAACCGACAGTATTGCTCCGGCAGTTGCTCCGCTTACCGGCACTACCTATTTCCGTACATGGGCAGTCAGTGACTTATGCTTAGATACTACCATTACAGCGTTGCAGGTATTTACAGTACCTGATGAAACCGCACCAACTATTGTCTGCCCCGCAGATGTTACCTTTGAAGCAACCCAATTCTTCTGCCCGAACCCGATATCATTGCCACCACCGGCGAGTATTACCGATGATTGTGTAGCGCTGCCTCCACTTACTGTCAACTGGGCATTCCCAGACATGGGGCTTGGGCCTTACAGTAATCTTCCATCCGGAGTGTATGATGTAGAATATGTAGTAAGTGATTTTGCACAGAATACAGCAGCCTGCAATTTCAAAGTAACAATAATTGACACAATTGCTCCGGTAGCTGTCTGCAAAGGGCAAGTGGTTGTCGCATTGTCCAATATTGCTCCGGGCATACTGCTTCCGTCGTCTGTAGATGATGGCAGTCATGATAACTGTACGATTATCAAGTACGAACTTGACCGGCTCGATGATGCTGAAGGATTCAGAGACAGCTTATTGTTCGATTGTGCTGATATAGGCGACACCATAGAAATAGCACTCAAGGTGACCGACCCAAGCGGCTTGTTTTCAATATGTACTTCAAGTGTTGTGGTACAGGACAAACTGGCTCCCCAGCTCATCTGCCCACCTGATGTCACCGTTGAATGTAGTGATATGTTCGGTGATTTTACACAATATGGCAATGTTGGCATCATCGAGCCTTGTGTGGACACCGTCATCATCAACATCATCAACCAACAGGACAATTGTCAGGTAGGAAGCATACTCCGGGAGTTTCATGTAACCGACATTGCCGGCAACTCTGCAACCTGCACACAGACTATTACAGTTGTAAATTCGCATCCTTTTGACGGTAACAAAATTATCTGGCCTAAGAATTACACGTCCTACGATTGTGTGTTGCCGGAAAATTTTGATCCGGACAAATTGCCCGACACATTCAATTTCCCGATATTGCCCAAAGATGACCCTTGTGCACTCATTGCGACCTCGCACGAAGATCATGTGTTTGCGGTGTCGATGCCTTCTTGCTATAAAATACTGCGCACCTGGCGCGTAATGGACTGGTGTCAGTTTGACCCATCGAAAGACTCAGTTGGTATCTGGACACATACCCAAATGATTATTGTGCAGGATACTGTACCACCGGTAATCAGTTGTGTTGACACCATCAAGGCTAATGTCGGGCCCGACTGTAAGAGCGGTTTCGTAACATTCCCCAAAATAACGGCTACGGACTGCAGCCCTACAATAAAAATAACCAACAACTCAAAATACGCACTCAACAATGGCGAAGATGCTTCTGGCACCTACCCTATTGGCACCACGAATGTAATGTTTACGGTAAGCGATCTTTGTGGCAATTTTAGCTTTTGCACCGTAAAAGTAATCGTTGACGATTTTAAGGCACCGGGTATCATCTGCAAAAACGGATTGGCAGCCGACCTGATATCAATGGGCACACCCGAAACCATGGCCTGCATACCTGCCAAAGCCTTCGATGCTGCTACCAAGGATAATTGTTCGTCTAAGAACAGTTTGAAATTTTCGTACTCAGCAGATATTGCCGATTCTACACGTTGCTTTACTTGTAAAGACCTGGGGGTCAACTATATCAAGATTTGGGTTACAGACTTAAAAGGCAACAAGGATTATTGCGAGACATTTATTGATATACAAGACAATATGTTTCCTTGCCCAAATTCTATTCAGGGCGATACAGCAAGCATTGCAGGTATAATAGTCAATGAGACTGGACAGCAAATAAAAGAAGTAAAAGTGGACATGAACGGTTACATGAACCAATATGTAATGTCTGATGAAAAAGGTAAATTTAACTTCAACAGTCTGCCAATGGCTCAATCCTATACCATAAAGCCTGAGAAAAACACGAACCCACTGAATGGAGTTACTACAATTGATTTGATCAAACTGCAAAGGCACATCATGGGTCAGGAATACCTCAATACACCGTACAAGTTGATAGCAGCTGACCTCGACGGAACAAAGAAAATAACCAACAACGACCTGTTTTTGCTTAAAAAACTGATTTTACACCAAATAAGTGTATTGCCGGGTCAACCGAGCTGGAAATTTGTAAAGAAATCTTACACATTCCCTGACCCTAACAATCCGTGGCAAGAAGACTATCCTGAATACTTCAAGGATGATCACCTAATGCTGAGCAATGCCGGCGTTGATTTTATCGGAATAAAGTTAGGCGACCTCAATGGTTCGGCTTCTACAACTGCATTTGCAGGTAATCTGACAAGAAGTAATGCGCCAAGTCTTGAGATAATGATTGAAGATGCCGAAATAAAAGCCGGTGAAAGCACTGATGTAATATTAAGGATGAATAAAAGTAAAAACCTGCAGTCCTGTCAGTTTACACTTGAGCTTGCTGAAGGTATATACGTAGATAAAATAGTGGCAGAATCTAATGGAAAGAATAATGAAGACATAGTAAACTACGACGAATCTACCGGAAGAATCCACTATTCGTGGTATGAATTGCAAGGAAAACACTTCGAACCAAATGAAGCCTTGCTAAAAATGCGGCTTCGCTCAGAAAAAGCCGGCAGACTTTCTTCATTCATCAAGATGAGTGAGGCAGATAACATACCTGAGGCATTGAATGACATGAATGAAATACTGGTACCTGAACTTAAAATATACGAAAAAGATCAGTTGGATTCAGGTTTTGCCTTGTTCCAGAATAATCCAAATCCGTTCAGCAACCAGACAACCATAAGATTTAGATTGGCTGAATCTGGGAAAGCAAGATTAAAAGTAATGGATGCAACCGGTAAGACATTCATCGAAAAACAGCTACAACTGCCGGAAGGATACCATGAGATTTACCTTGATGCAAAAGAACTCAACGGTCCGGGTCTTTATATGTACTCTCTTGAGACAGAAAAACAGAAAGCAGTAGCAAGAATGATTCTCATCAAATAAAGAAATTAATACCTACCTGACACATTTCTATAAAGGTCGGACTCCACTTGTGAGCCGGCCTTTTTTGTTTCGCTCATATTAAAAAGACGACATGGAGGAATGCACGATTTTCTCTAAAAAAACAGAAACAGCAGCATAACAAAGTACAGGTACTCAATTAATTTTTCAAAAGACAATGAATTATGTTTAATTAATATTATTATA
>JAIBCG010000112.1 GCA_019694295.1 Saprospiraceae bacterium | reverse complement strand
TTATTTTTGATTGTGAATGGAATGACTTCTGTGTCGAAATCACCGACTATGCCTCCGAAGAGACAGTCGTGGGTTTTGCCAAGGTTTACTTTAATAACGTACTCCCTAAAGAAAAAGAAGAAGCTGAAGAAAAAGTACAAAAACCTGAAGCAATTCTACCAAAAAAAGAAAAGTAATAATACCGCCCGGCAACATCTGGTCAATATTCAATTCTGCATCCTTATAAATTGAAAAATGGTTATGATATGAGCCGTTAAAATCAATTTTATCTATCAAAATCAATTTTTCATTATTTTTTTGAACAAAACTTCTGAGAAAGTGGTTACTTTTGTATCTCCTTAGAAATAGTCTAAATAACAATTAAAAAATCATGTCAAACAAAAAGCTCATTTACCTTGATAATAATTCTACTACACCCTGCGACCCAAGGGTAGTAGAGGCGATGATTCCTTATTTCTACGAACATCCGGGTAATGCTGCCAGCCGTAACCACCCATTCGGATGGGAGGCAGAAGGTGCTGTTGATCTGGCACGCGAACGAATTGCAAAATTGCTCGCTGTTGACCCTAAGGAAATTATATTCACCTCCGGTGCTACAGAATCAGATAACCTGGCATTGAAAGGTGTATTCGAAATGTATAAGTCGAAAGGCAACCACATCATTACTGCTACTACCGAACACAAAGCCGTACTAGATACTTGTAAGAAAATAGAATCCATGGGCGGTGAAGTCACCTATCTGGATGTACAAGCTGACGGGCTCATCGATCTAGCAGCTCTTGAGGCGGCTATTAAACCAAATACCATACTCATAAGCATCATGTGGGCTAATAACGAAACCGGTGTCATTCAAAATATGAAAGCCATAGGTGAAATATGTGCCAAACACGGTATTTTATTTATGAGCGATGCTACACAGGCTGTAGGCAAGATACAGGTACATCCAAAAGAAGTAGGTGTTCACCTAATGGCATTCTCAGCACATAAGATGTACGGTCCTAAAGGAGTAGGTGCCTTATTCGTAAACAGAAAAGGCCCGCGTGTAAAGGTAACAGCCCAAATGGACGGCGGCGGACACGAAAGAGGCATGAGATCAGGTACACTGAATGTTCCAGGCATTGTGGGCTTTGGCAAAGCTGCAGAAATAGCCATGAATGAAATGGAAGCTGACTTCAAACGCGTAGCAAAACTGAGAGACAAGCTCGAGCAGGCACTCCTTGCCAAGCTCGAAGAATCATACATAAATGGCAATACAGACCACAGAATGCCACACGTGACCAATATCTCATTCAAACATGTAGAAGGTGAAGGTCTTATGATGACTTTCAATCAAGAAATAGGCGTTTCTTCGGGTTCAGCATGTACTTCTGCCAGCCTCGAACCTTCTTATGTGTTAGTTGCATTGGGGTTGGGTGACGATCTTGCACACTCCTCTATCCGTTTCAGCCTTAGCAAATTTACAACTGAAGACGAAATTGATTACGCAATAGATGCCGTAGCTAAGGGCGTCAACCACATGAGAGACCTCAGCCCTATATGGGAAATGTATAAAGAAGGTGTTGACCTTACGAAAATAGTATGGGACAATCATTGATACTATAAATATTTTTAAAATTACGCTTTAAAATAAATTGAAAAATGGCATATTCTGAAAAAGTTCTGGACCACTTCAAGAATCCAAAAAATGTAGGCACGCTTGACAAGAACAAGAAAAATGTAGGCACCGGCCTGGTGGGTGCTCCTGAATGTGGCGACGTAATGAGACTGCAGATAGAAGTAGATGAAGAATCAGGTGTCATCAAGGATGCAAAGTTTAAAACCTTCGGCTGCGGCTCTGCTATTGCAAGCTCAAGTCTGGCCACAGAATGGCTCATCGGCAAATCGCTCGAAGATGCGGGTAAAATTGACAATATGGATATTGTTGAAGAACTTGCATTGCCACCTGTAAAAATTCATTGCTCAGTATTGGCCGAAGATGCAATAAAAGGTGCCATTCAAGATTATAAAGAAAAAAACGGCTTAACTGCTTAAAAAAATGGAAGGATCATTGTTATTCGTAGCTGATAGCGCAAAGGAAAAGATCAAGCAAATCAGAGAAAGCGGTCATATCACCGATGACTATTTCGTGCGTGTAAGTGTTATCTCCGGTGGTTGTTCAGGCCTGTCGTACAAAATGGATTTTGATAACGAACCACAACCTAATGACCAGATATTTGAAGATAATGGAGTAAAAATAGTGTCCGACCTTAAATCTTTCCTATATCTGTTCAACTCAACACTTGACTTCTCAGGAGGTCTTGAAGGCAAAGGATTCTTTTTCCGCAACCCAAATGCTTCACGCGAATGTGGTTGTGGTGAAAGTTTTGCAGTGTAATATTAAAAAATTTAAGTGTTAGTAATAATGTTGGGCCGGGTGTACACATCCGGTCTTTTTTTTATCCTACAAAAAAGGAAAGATTACTTAAATTTTAGCAATTTTGCATTCTATGTACCAGCCATTAGAACCTGTATTGCGTGAATCCGAGAATTTTATCCGGGAATATTTTCAAAAAAATATGCCCGCACAATATTCTTTTCACAATTTTGACCATACTGCACAGGTAGTACACTCAGCATACCTTATTGGTGAAAGAGAAGGTTTATCCACTCAAGATATGCATTTGCTCAAAATTGCAGCTTGGTTTCATGACACGGGTTATACAGAGGGTGGAATGGGGCACGAAGCCCGAAGTGTTTTGGTAGCGGAGAATTTTTTAAAAGGCAAGCTTTCTGAAGAGCATATTATGGTCATTAAGGATATCATTATGGCCACAAAAATGCCCCAATCGCCCAAAACACTCAACGAACGGATTATATGTGATGCCGACCTGGCACATTTAGGCAATGAACATTTTTGGGAGAGAAATGATTTGCTTAAAGCCGAAATGGAGGCAAACGGCATTAAAATGAATAAAAATGAATGGTTGCAGTTCGAAATTAATTTTATTGCCAACCATCATTACCATACCGATTCGGGCAGATATTTATTTGAAAATAACAAACAACTCTTCCTGAAACAACTGTATTATGAACTGAATAAACGGAAAGAAAAGAATAGCACAGAACAACCAAATCCGGTAGAAAACTTTGATTTTGAGCAAAAGAAACTATCGCGTGGGTCAGATACGCTTTTCAGAACATCGTATAACCACCATCTGAATCTCAACACACTTGCAGACTCTAAGGCTCATATCATGATGGGTGTCAATTCCATTATTTTCTCCGTGGTAGGCTCTAACCTAATCCCCAAATGGCAGACAGATTACCGCCTCATCATCCCTACAATTTTCTTACTTGGCGCATGTCTGTTGTCGGTATTTTATGCCATACTCACCATCAAACCCAAGCTGATAAAAGGCAATGTTTCACTGGATGAAGTAAAAGAAAAAACAGCCGATCTGTTATTTTTTGGCAACTATACAGGCATGAAACTCCCCGATTATCAATGGGCTATGCGCCAGCTTATACAGGACCAGCAATATATTTACGATTCGATGTCCAAGAGTATTTACTTCCTCGGTCAGGTACTCAACAAAAAATACCGTTACCTTACATATTGTTATAATGTATTTTTATACGGATTATTGATTTCGGTCGTTTTATTTTCGGTATGCTTGTTGCTGATACCAAAGTAAATGTAAACCTAAAAAACCAGAATAATGATTTCGAACACAATGGAGGCCGCCCTCAACAAACAAATAGAACTCGAAGCTTATGCATCTTTCCTCTACCTGTCAATGGCATCATGGTGCGATAAGGAAGGTCTGAATGGATGTGCTGCATTCATGCACCGGCAGTCGGATGAAGAACGCCAGCACATGCTCAAAATATTTCACTACATTTCAGAAGTAGATGGATATGCACTCACGCCAGCCATTGCACAACCACCACATCAATTCGAGTCTGTACAAAAACTCTTCGAACAAGTATATGAGCACGAAAAAGGTGTAACCAGAGCCATCAACCACCTGGTAGAGCTGAGTAATAAGGAAGATGATTATACCACACTCAACTTCCTTCAGTGGTACATAACCGAACAACGCGAAGAAGAAGCACTAATGCGCTCCATCCTGGACAAAATCAAACTCATAGGCAGTGGCCCAATGTCATTGTATTACATCGATCAGGAAATAAGCTCAATCAATGCTGCACAGCTAAAGGCTGATAATGCTGAAGGTGCATAGTATTTTTCAGCTTTAATAGTTATTCCTTTTACTCATCGGATTGCGGTGATGCAAAATCATCTCCGTTACTGTATTCGGCATCGCTTTCATCTGCCAAGCTTAGCGACTTTATATCGTTTACAAAATGGCAATAGTGGCAGTCTTGTTTACCGCAACCTTTGTAGAAATCGTGACTCAGGATTTTTGCGTACGTGTCCTCTATCTGTTCGCTCACCATTTGTATTTCTTCAGGTGTAATGGTAAATTTCTGGGAAGAAAAAACACCATTCTTCTCATCGGTGACATATTGCATCGTTCCGGAAGTCATCTGTCTTGAGAAACTATTATCAAGGTCCACCAGGATTTTATAAAAAACCATCTGTCGCCAGTAATCACCTCCGATTCCTTTGTCGTCTGCCAGGCCCGACTTCAATTGTTCGGGTCTGAGACTTCCGGTTTTGTAGTCGGTAACATGGATGTCGTCCTTGAGTATATCTAAACGGTCAAGATTTCCGGTCAATGGAATTTTTCCGTCAAGAATCGTCTGTATCTTATATTCTGTCTTGAAATCTGGTATATTGCGCCAGGCTGCCAATTGTGACTTGATAAATAAGGGTAATTTTTTCTTTCCTTCTTCAAAATTGTTCTTCAGTTCTGTCGGATTAAAATGCGACTGGAACTGCTTCATAGCTTCTTCGATGTATTGTACGATACGTGTATCAAGATCGTGAACTGCATCCCAGCCACCTGCTTCTTTCTGGTACTTCCATAATCGCTCCAACACTTTATGTACCACATTGCCGAATCCCATACCGGCACTCCTGGCTTGAGGTATGCGCATGATATTGGAATAATAAAAACGAAGTGGACACTTGAGGTAGTTATTTAATGCAGTAGAACTTAATTTGAAATCCTTAAGTATGCGGTCAAGGTATTCGCGTTCTACGTTTTCTTGGTCGAGTTCCGATTTTCTGATTTTCAGTGCAAGATGTTCGACAAGTGCCGTCTGATTCACTTCAGCTGTCGGTATTTCGTCTGTCTGCATCGATTCTATCAAAAACCTTGAAGGAGTTTCTTTTTTATCCGAAGTTTTGGGCGAATATGACATGATCAGTTCCTCTTCTGCCCTGGTAGTGGCTACGAAAAACAACCTTCGTTCGTCTTCGAGTTGAATATCTTTTGACCATTCTTCAGCATCTTTCTTTCTGGCCACATCCGGATTGCGTAGTATAGCTTTAAACAATCCGCTCATAAAACTGCCGGAAGAACCTCTTTTTACTTCCCATTTTGCAGCATCGGCACCTTTAATCCATACGTAAGGGTACTCAAGGCCTTTGGTAGCATGTGCTGTCATCATCTGTACACCTTCTGAGTTGCCGGTAATCTTAATAAATGGCAGATCAATCTTCAATTCTTCCATTTTTTTTATTAACACTACCAGACTATGCAGGTTGAAAGAGTCATCTACTGTTGTTTTTTCTTTGATGAAATTAAACAAAACATGTATGGCTTCCAAAAGATTGATCTTATTGGCCGAGTTCAGTACAAATTCAAGGATCCCGCTTTCGGAGAGAATTTTTTCAAATAATACCTGTATCGTTTCGGTATGAACAGCTGCCAGCCAGTTTTCAATTTTTATACTGAGAGATAAAATAACCTCCACATCTGATACTCCGGCTGCTTGAAGATGCTTTGCAGACCCGATAATTTCGGCCAGCCAGATTTTTTCTTTATTTTCTTTGTTGAAATTTATTTCATCTACATACCTTATCAGTTTCAATACATCAAATGATGGTATTCCTTGATTTGGATACTGTATGATTTCGGCAAGACATATATGCGCATCATAGGGGTCGCGTAAACAAGAATCCAGAAAACGCAAGATGGTAACAAGATTCCTTACAACCGGAATGTGCAATGCATTCACCTTTGTCTTTACAAACACCGGTATCTGCTTTTTCTGTAAAATATTCACCAGCTCCCTAAGCCCATCATGATTTCTGCTCACTACAGCCAATTGCTTAGGTTTCACTCCTGCCTTAATATGGTTTTCTATCCAACAAATGATGGCTGTATCTTCCTGTTCGTTATTGGCATATTGAAATGCCGCTACACTGC
>JAIBCG010000043.1 GCA_019694295.1 Saprospiraceae bacterium | reverse complement strand
ATTCAAAATAAAATAGCTCATTACATTGTTCACCTGGGGCGTTATCGGATCATTATTGTAATCAACATAAGTCCCGTTATAAGGGCAGTCCAAACTCCACCCGGGAAAATAAAGGTCATTATTCATTACAGAAGGATATGTGTCGTCACATAAATCACCGGCTACCATCCAATTTGGGTACGGGAAGGCTTTACCGTAAGTCGTGTCCCTTATTTGTAATTCCCGGCCATATTTACTATTATCGTTTTTTTCATTCGGATAAGGATAATCTACTTGAGCACTGTCAGGCGGTGAATGATATACCGTAGTTGCACCATGTGTGTGCAATAGTCCGAAAATATGACCGACTTCATGTATAAAAGCAGCGGAAAAGCTAGCGAAATTTCCCCATAATGCGCTGGGTTCTACCCATATTATATTGTCCTCTAAGGTATAATAATCAGGATTATCAGTCATTATTGGCTGAGTAGCTACACTGGCCTGTAAAGGATGTACCATGACATTAATTGCTGTGCTTAAATAAGAATATCGTGCACCATCAATAATGCTATTTAAATATAATGGTGTCCAATCTATATAATTAACATTCCCCAAACGATAAAAACTTATTCCGACAGGAGCAAAACGTTTATTCAGTGTATCAATGGTCAAATCAATCTGAGATACGGAAACATCTGTGGAGCTTCCTTCCGTATTCCGGACTACCGTAAATGAAACCGGTATGCTTGCCGGATCCCCTGAAGCTCGTGCAAGCCTGTAATTGTTTTGGGAAGGTAATAACGAAACATAATATTCAAATAACTCATCCGATGGGTCTGGTGTCTCACATTGACTGAATAATAGCCGAGGGTTAACAATGAACAGCATAGCAAAAATCAATATCAGCTGCCACCTAGGTGGAAAATAAAATTTTACCCCCCCCGTTAAACAGAATAATATTTCGTAAAAAACGAAATTCTTTTTGATAATTTGGTTGTGTTTTCATACAATCTTGAGTTTTTGGTTTTTAATCTGCTTTATTTGACAAACATACATAACATTTTAACAAAAAGCAAGCATCATCTAAAAAAATTGCGGTCTGTTGATTTCATCACTCCCGCACAAACTTCTCTACTCACCCAGCCTTTTCACAAAGTTCCATCCAGCGCATTTCTTTTGTTTCCTGCAGGGTTTTTAGCTCTTCGAGTTTATTGGCTAATTGGGTGATTTCTTCAAGAGGCATGCTGGTATCATTGAACTTTTCTGTAATTGCGAGTTTCTCTGCTTCGAGCTTCTCGATATCGCGCTCCAACCGCATCATTTCTTTTCGCTCTTCATTGCTCAGCATGCCGGTGGGCTTGATTGCAGGCTTTTGTTCCGGAGACTTCTCTGCCTTTTCCTCCTTTTTACGTTGCTTATCTTCCCATCTGTAGTCAGAATACTTGCCATTGTAGTCTTTGATTTTGCCATTACCTTCAAAAACAAAGAGGTGGTCCACGATTTTGTCCAGAAAATACCGGTCGTGCGTGACCACTATCAGGCAGCCCGGGAACTCCTCCAGATATTCTTCGAGTACGTTAAGTGTCAGTATATCCAGGTCGTTTGTAGGCTCATCGAGAATCAGAAAATTCGGATTCTGCATCAGTATGGTAAGGAGGTATAGCCTGCGGCGCTCACCTCCGCTCAGCTGCGACACATATACCTGCTGTTGTGCTCTTGAAAACAGAAAACGCTCCAACAACTGTGCTGCCGACATTTTCTTTCCTTTCTCAAGTGGTACATACTCGGCTATATCCTGTATGACATCTATCACTCGCTTGTCAGATTTCAGGTTGAGCCCGTCCTGTGTATAATACCCGAATACAGTAGTTTCACCTGTTATTACTTTTCCGGCATCGATTCTTTCTTGACTGGTTATGAGACGCAGGAAGGTAGATTTGCCCACGCCGTTAGGTCCAACGATACCTACTCGGTCTTTTTTGTTAAATTTGTAGAAGAAATCTTCAATGAGCTTCTGCTTGCCATACGTCTTACTGATGTAGTGGAGCTCAAGGATTTTGCTTCCAAGACGGTTCGACTGCAGATCGATCTGTACTCTTGAGTCGTCCTTTCTTACATGTGCTTTTTCGTTAATGACTTCAAATTCGTCAATACGCGACTTGGCTTTAGTAGTGCGTGCCTTGGGCTGACGGCGCATCCATTCGAGTTCCTTTTTGAACAATTGTTTGGTTTTGCCCAGCACAACGGCTTCATTTTCTTCTCTCTCAGCTTTTTTTTCAAGAAATGCTTCGTAATTGCCCGAATAACGATGAATATGTCCGGCATCGAGTTCTACTATGGCATTACAGACACGGTCGAGAAAATATCGGTCGTGCGTGACCATGAACAACGTAATACCCGGCTGCTTCAGGTAATCTTCGAGCCATTCTATCATATCGAGGTCGAGGTGATTGGTGGGCTCGTCAAGAATGATGAATTCGGGTTCTTCGATGATGAGTCTTGCCAACGCTACTCTTTTCTTTTGCCCACCGGAAAGCAGTGCTACCGGTTTGTCAAAATCACGAATATTAAATCTGTGCAGAATCTCTTTCACACGCGATTCGTAATCCCAAGCCTTTAGGTCGTCCATTCTTGCCATCACCGCCTGCAGCTCGGTACCGTCACCCGGGTTATCAAGCAATATTTCGTAGCGGCGTATCACTCTTGACTGTTCACTGTCACCTGACAGTAATGCTTCTATGACAGTATCACCTTCATGAAATTCAGGTTCCTGGCTGAGAAACCGCGTTTTGACATCTTTGTGTAGCTGGATGGAGCATTTTTCGCCTTCACCTGATTCTTCACCGGCTATTACGCGTAGCAATGTTGTCTTACCTGAACCGTTCTTGGCCACCAGAGCTATTTTATCGCCTTTATTGACAGACAGGTTAATGTCTTCGAACAGGGTTTTTTCGCCATAGGTCTTCGTAACATGCTCGAGTGTCAGGTAATTCATAAAATTTTATTGTATTGTTTAAAATCGGGTATTGCTATAAATGACAATTGGCCACCGGTGTTGCCGGCAACCAATTGCAAATATACTTTGTTTTAGCTTTTAATTCTTGGATGCAAGATTCTTGCGGATCAAATCGGCCATAATGTTGAGTGTTTCGTCCACGTAAATGTCTTTTTTCATGTCTTTCAGAAATTCAGCATTGCGGTTGATTTTTGTCGAATCGCTGTTGATACTCTGGAGGTCAACATTCAGATTGCTCACTGCAAGCCCGGGTATTTCTGTCTCTGAAAGCTTCTTTATCTGCTCCGATTCTTTTTCAATATTTTTCTTGAGATTTTGGTATTCTTCGATATTCAGACTGTAAACAGACTGGTCACGTTGTTTTTTAAGTCTTTTTGCATTCGCTGCTATTTTACTAAAAATTTCATTGCTTCCTACTCTTTCTTTGCTTTGCGCTGCGAGTTCGCTGACATTACCAATGTTGTAAACATTCTGGCTATAATTGAGTTTATCAATCTGCGACCACGGCATGGCATACTTTGATTCTTTTTCTCCGAGTTTCAGGTCTTGAAAATTATCCGGCAGTACAATATCGGAGCTTACGCCGCGCAATTGGGTAGAACCCCCGTTTATTCTATAAAATTTCTGTAGGGTTATTTTTACATCGCCAAGAGGCTTAAGATTGTCATAACCATTGACGGCGTTATCCAGGTCGAAGAAGCGTTGAACTGTCCCTTTGCCAAAAGTATGGTTGCTGCCTACTATTACTGCCCTGCTGTAATCCTGCAATGCAGCAGCCATAATTTCGGAGGCCGATGCGCTGAAGTTATTGACCATAATGATAAGTGGACCACCATACTGTACCCGGCTATCATAGTCTTGCTGAACCTCTGCGTCACCCAAGCGTGTTTTCACCTGCACGATCGGACCCTTTTCGATAAACAATCCGGTCATTTTTACCACATCATTCAATGAACCGCCACCATTGTTTCGAAGATCAATAATGATTCCATTTACATTTGCCGCCTTCAGTTTTTCGATTTCTTTTGCCACATCCTGAAAACACTGCCGTCCATCGCGTTTATTAAAGTCGGCATAGAACCTTGGCAAGCTAATGAACCCGACATTCTCGGCACCTTCTTTGTTGAGTATGACTGATTTGGCATAACCTTCATCAATAATAACTTCATCGCGTATGATGGATATTTCCTTAGTAGTACCATCGATGGACTTAACTGTGAGACGTACCTTTGTACCTTTTGGGCCACGTATTTTGGCAACTACTTCATTCAGATTCATACCTGCAATGCTTATCCCTTCTTCGTCACCCTGTGCCACCCGCATGATCAGATCACCTACCTTCAGTTCCTTTTGTTTCCACGCTGGCCCGCCTACGACGAGTTCTGCTATTTTTGTAAATTCTTTATCGGTTTGCAATGTAGCACCTATGCCTTCGAGCCTACCGGAGAATTTAATATCGAATGATTGTTTTTCGACCGGCTCATAATATTCAGAATGAGGATCGTAGAGGTTAGCAATAGTATTGAGGAAATCAGCAAACTGCTCCTCTCTTTTCAGTTTTTTTAGCTGGTCGAAATAAGTTTCGAATCGTTCACGTACGATTTTTCGGGCATCATCTTCAAGCTGAGCTTCAGACTTGTCTTTATATTCTGCAGTACCTTTGGCTTTTTCGTCGAGTTTGTCCGCTAATCGGGTCATTGTTTCGTACTTAAGCATTTTGCGCCATACTTCTTTCAATTCCTTTTCATTAGCCGGAAATTTTCGCTTTTCGGCATCGGTTTCTATACTTTCATTTTGTTTAAAATCAAATGGCTTTTCAAGTATTTCTTTATATATCTTTTCAGCCCTATTAATACCGTTGGTCAACAAGTCGGTTGATGTGTTAAAAAAGCTCACATCGGTTCGTTTTATCTGATCATCCAATTGTTTTTCGAAAGGTTTCAGCTTATCTACTTCTGCTTGAGTGAGAAACCGTTTGGCACCATCAAGGCGCTCAATGTACAGATTAAATAGGTCTTGAGAAAAAGAATCGTCCAATGTACGTGGGTTGTAGTGCAGTTGTTCTAGCCCTTGTATTAGCGTTTGCAGCAATACAGTTTCCTTTTGTGTTGGGTCAACATCAGCCTTTGGCAAAAAAGCGAATAATGCAAATGCGCCAATAATAAATGAAAACAGAACCGGGTTTTTGAATTTCATTGGTAAGCCCTTTTGGTGTGTCATAAAAAAATTATTCTTCAAATATACGTGTAGAAAACAAAAAAAGCCACTTTTTATGATTCTGGTAAGGCAGGTTTAACAATTTTCTAACTATGAAGCTCATTTTCTGATGTATAAAAGCCTTATATTATAAAGTTTTATAATTTATTGTTAATTTTACCGCACCTTAATAACCACTAAATAATCTAGCTTGAAACGTATAGCAATATTTGCTTCAGGAACAGGCACCAATGCCGCCAACATCATACGGTATTTTGATGACAATCATGACATAAGTGTCAAGGCAGTTTTATCCAATAATCCAACTGCAGGTGTACTAAATGTAGCAAAGGAAGCCGGCGTTGATTCTTTGGTTTTTACGAGGGAAGAATTTTACGAAACAGATAAAGTAATTCGGTATTTACTTGACAATCAGATAGATTTGGTAGTATTGGCAGGCTTCCTCTGGCTGGTACCCGAATTGTTCATCCAGTCATTTCCCAAGAAAATAATCAACATTCATCCTGCCTTGTTACCGGCATTCGGTGGTAAAGGTATGTACGGAGCGCGTGTGCACCAGGCCGTAAAGGCAGCAAATAAACAAGAAACAGGTATCACCATCCATTATGTCAATCCGCATTATGATGAAGGCGATATCATTTTCCAGACGTCTTGCAGTCTCTCGGACGATGATACACCCGATACTATAGCAGCAAAAGTACACAAGTTGGAATACGAATTTTACCCAAAAGTAATAGGACAACTACTCAACTGATCTTCCATTCATTTAACCAAAAAGATAATCTGCACAAAACATAATCCATGAAACAATTTTTCTTCACTTTAATACTACTTACAGGCATAGCCCAACTGTCACTTGGTCAGAAAATGTCGTGGAGAGACTATTCGGACATAGCAGAAAAAAGCTTCAAAGCCGGTGATTATGGTACTGCCGCTAAAAATTACAAGGCAGCATGGCTAAAAAAGAAAAGTAAGACCGATCTCTTATACAAGGCAGGCCAGGCTTACTATTTGGTTAAAAACTACAAAGAGGCCGCCAATGCATTCGAAAAAGTATCAAAAAAGTCGTCGAAATATCCGGCATCTACCATAGAATACGCCAATGCCCTGAAGCAAAGTGGTGCTTACGAAAAATCAATCGAGGCGTATGAATCTTACATGAAAGCTTATAACGGTGATGACCGGCCACAACAGCAAGAACTTGTAAACCGCGAAATAGAAGGAAGCAAGCTGGCTTTGAGAATGCTGAGTGATTCGACTACATCAGCTTATAAAATATCTCATCCTGGTATGGTAATAAACACAGGCTTTACCGAATATGCACCTGTACCATACGGCGAGAATGTGCTATACTTCAGCTCAAATCGGAAAGGCAGCTCGAAAATTTACAAATCGGAATGGGACGGATCTTCCTGGTCTAAGCCGACGGTTCCTCCCATTTTTCCAAAAGATGAAAAAGAGCATTTCGGTAACGGCTCATTCAGTTATGATTTTAAAAGGTTTTACTACACAAGGTGCAAAGAAGTAGAGACGAAAGACGGTCTTCGGGCAAAATGTGATATATACGTCATCATGCGAAAAGGCGACAAATGGGGCGAACCAATAAAACTGCGTGACTATATAAATGATTCGGTCGCTACAACGACACAGCCCTCGGTCTGCAAATTTGCAAACAAGGAAGTTCTGTACTTCAGCTCTGACAGAAGTGGCGGCTATGGTGGCCAGGACATTTGGTATTGCGAGCGCGACCTTAGCACCGATGATCTTGACTTTACAGTGCCCAGAAACTGCGGCCCAAAGGTCAATACATTTATGGATGAAGTCACACCATGGTACGACATTTATGAAGGAAAACTATACTACAGCTCTAACGGACAGATAGGTGCCGGTGGGCTAGATGTATGCAGCAATATGGGATTTGGGAAAGAATGGAAAGAAACCGTAAATCTGGGTTTTCCGGTCAACAGTCCAGCTGATGATTTCTATTTCATCAAAAGTGGTGATCTCAATTCCGGCTATCTGGTATCGAACCGGATATTTGGTGACCTCAAGAAAACCACGGATAATGAAGATATTTTCAGGTTTGAGTACACCAATTTTCAAAATCTGTTTACGGGCAAAATATTTAAGGCCCAAACAGATAGCTTACTTACTGATGTGCGGATAGCGGTTTACCAGTTATTCCCGGATGGGAGTGAGAGCTTGGTAGATAACCGGCATTCGCCTGATGGTACATTTAGCTTTGCATTGGATGCTTCCAAGAGTTACAGGGCAAAAGTTGAAAAATTTGAATATGCACCCGCATTCTTCCGCTTTACCACCTCAGATGTAAAGGCCAACAAACTCACGCAAAATTTTTCACTCGAAAAAGAAAAAGAAGCTTCTATTGCAGGCACTGAACCAACATTGATCCAACAGCCCAAAACTGAAAACATTAAGAAAACAGAAAAGAAAACACCGGTTAAAGAGAAACCAAAGCAAGAGCCAAAGCCGGCAAAACCCGAACCAAAAGCTGAAGAGCCTTATGTACACCGTCCGCCGTCATTCATTAAAGAAGGCGAGTATTATCTCATTCAGCTGGCCGCTGCACGGTATCCTGACATTATGAGCGGAGCATTTGAGAAAGCCAAGCAATACGGTACAATCGAACACGAGCCGGTACCCAATCAGGAGATGGAACGTGTATTGCTTGCATGGTGGGCTGACCGGAAAGATGCCATCAAAACACTTGCTTCGGTAAAAAGATTAGGCTTTAAAGATGCATTTGTCACCCTTCATAAAGATGGCGAGCGAAAGAATATTGTCAAATAAGGAAAAGGGTTACTTTCTTATCTGATAAACAATTGAAATCCATTACCGTGGATATTGACTATTTCAATCTTCGGGTCGAGTTTCAGGTATTTTCGCAGTTTGGTAACGAACACATCCATACTTCGAGCGGTAAAATAATTGTCTTCGCCCCAGATGCGGCTTAATGCTTCGGACCTTGGCAGTACATTATTGATTCGCTTACAGAACAACGCCAGCAGATGAGCTTCCTTTGGAGACAATTTGAAACTGCTTTCTTCGCCTTCAGGTACGGTACCGTTAAAGGAAAGAATGCGCAAAGGATAGTTAAAATGGTATTCACCTATGGTAAATTCCTTTACATCATCAAGAGGATCTGGTTTTGGCAATTTTCGTTTCAGTATAGCTTGTATGCGGTAAAGTAACTCTTCGGAATTGAAAGGTTTGGTAATATAGTCATCAGCTCCCATTTTGAAACCCTGGAGTATGTCGTCCTTCATGGTTTTGGCAGTAAGATAGATAATCGGAATTTCGGAATCTTTCTCGCGAATCTCCTTGCCGAGTGTAAAACCATCCTTCTTGGGCATCATCACATCCAGAATACACAGGTCGTAGGTGTTTTTGCGAAATTTTTCCCAACCGGCGACACCATCTGTAGCCAGTGATACCTCATAATCGTGCATTTCTAGATAAGACTTCAGAACATCTCCGAAATTCTGGTCATCTTCTACGAGTAAAATTTTTAAACTTCTTTCCATAATATTTTAACCTTTTAGGATAATCGTTAACATTTATAACGCAAGAAAAGTATTTATGATTGTCTTACGGGCAATGTTATGATAAAACTTGACCCTTTTCCCGGTTCGCTTATGACATCTATATGGCCATTATGTGCCTGTGTCATGGTTTTTACATAACTTAGACCAAGGCCAAAACCCTTAACATCATGGACATTGCCGGTATGTACACGATAAAATCTGTCAAAAATATGCTTTTTTGCTTCCTTTGAAATACCGATACCGTTGTCTTTGACTATTATTTCTACTCCATCACGCGCATCTTTGGTTGTTATCAGTATTTCCGGTTTTTCGCCCGAATACTTATTAGCGTTGTCAAGGAGATTGTAGATTATATTAGAGATGTGCGTCTGGTCGGCAAAAATTTCATGATTGGAAGCAGTAAGATTGGTATTGATTACACCTTCGCGCCTGCTTATCTGCAATGCAAAATTATCAACAGCCTTATTGATGATATCATGTATATCAATTTTAGAAAAATTGAGGTTAAAATCTTTTTTATCAATAATGGCCATCTGGAGAACCTTCTCTACTTGCCCGTTCATTCGGGTATTTTCCTGTTTGATGATATTGACGAAGCGTTTTACTTTATCAGGATTGGAGATGATCTGCGGATTGGTGATTGAATCAACAGCAAGTGAAATAGTAGCAAGCGGAGTCTTGAATTCGTGGGTCATGTTGTTGATAAAGTCATTTTTCATTTCAGACACTTGCTTCTGTTGAAAAATAACAATAACCGTATAGATAAAACCCCCAAGAACAATCAATGTGAAAAACATTGAAGCAAGGACGGTTTTCCAGATACCACTCCACAGGGCATTGGCACGCCCCTGAAAATAAACCATAAGCGAACCGGGCGATTTGTCGCTCAGGCCAAACAAGCTCACTTGATATTTCGATTTTTTAAGGTGGTCATCACCGCCAGCCTGAAACGAAGCTTTAGTCTGCCCCATCGGTGCTACCACATAGTGATTGTCCGTTATGATAAAATTATGGTGTTCGCTATCATAGACACCATAATTATACTGTATGTCGATGCCGGTGTTGGTGAGCTCTTCTTTCAGTACGCGGTCTAAAGTTGCGAGTTCTATTCTTTCAGCAAGCGGTACCGAACTGCGAATGCGATAGTTGTTGACAATCCGGTTATACTTGAACCAGCGTTCGAACTGGCATTTAGTACACGAACAATTATTTTCGGCAATA
This sequence comes from Saprospiraceae bacterium, assembly GCA_019694295.1. Taxonomy (GTDB): domain Bacteria; phylum Bacteroidota; class Bacteroidia; order Chitinophagales; family Saprospiraceae; genus JAEUUM01. The sequence continues at coordinate 11,122 of JAIBCG010000043.1, read as the reverse complement.
AGCATACGTGAAAAATTATTATCCGGCAGCGTAAATTCATTCTTTTGGTATTCGGTAGAATTTTTTGCATCTTCATCTGTTATTACCGAATCATCGAGTAACTTCGTAGCCTGACCCTCTAAATAAGTTGCCTCATAACCATTGATATAATTGAGTGCTTCGTCATTCTCTTTTGCCTGCAATCTGTCAGCAACCTTATTGAGGGCCGAAAAGACATTCTTGTCAAACTGCTGCTCACTAAGCTTCAAAGACCAGTTAATCCAATTGAGTTGCAGAACGATTAGCCCGATAAGGGCCAACGTCATCAAGCCAATGGTAATAAATACAGCCTTTTTATTCATCCTGATATTATACGGTACATTACAGTTTGTAAAGATACAAATTTATAAAATATACTCAAAACAACATCTTACAACGTCTCTGACTGTAGTGAGTCCGTTATTTAACTATTTTTTAACGCAAACATTATATATTACTCATTAATTTTGCTGTTTTTATGTATGATATTGATTTATTCAAAAATTATCATCAAATTTGTATTGTGAAAAATATTTCAACTTTCCGATTATGGTTATTGGCAGGTACTTTTATAAGTATCACCACACTGGATGTCAGTGCACAGCATGCACCTAAAGACAACCAGACAGTTACAATTACTGTAGAATCAAAGGACAAAAACGGTGTAGTCACTACAAAGAAAATAGTGCGAACCGATGAAAATCTTACTGAAACAGAAATACAAAAAATTACAGACGAACTTGTTAAAGAATACGACGGCAAAGATGCCAAAATACAGGTAAATGTCGAAGAACAAAAAGCTGTAACTGCTGATTCTCCAGACAAAGACCAGGAGGTGATTATCAAAAAGGGTTACGGAAATGATATGCCGGATGATGTACATATCTTTATCGACGGTGGAATGTTGACCGATACAGGCAGATTGGGAGAAAATTTTTTCAGCAGAATTTTCCCTGACAGTCTGAGTAAAAGCATTGGTATCAACTTGGATTCTCTGGTTAAAAATCTAGATACAAAATTTGGCAAATTCAGGACACTTACCCGGCAACCATTTTTGGGTGTAACAACAGATGAAAGCATCCAAAATGAACAAGGTGTGCCCGTAACTGAAATTTTCGAAGGCTCGGCAGCTGAAAAAGCTGGTCTTAAAATAAATGACATCATTACCAATATTGATGGAATTAAGGTAAGCAATTTCGCAGAAATGATCCGCGAGATCAAAAAACACAAGGTAGGTGATCAAATAACCATTGGCTACTTGAGAGAAGGAACAGCATCTACTGCCACAGCTACCTTAGGTGAAAAAGAAGGCAACTACATGCCTTTCCCGGGTGGTGAATTTGATTTTAACCACTTCAAATGGAATCCCGAAAATACACCAGGCGAGGACAACTTCAGCCAGAGAAGGCTCAGGAGATTTAATGCAGATGGGTTTTATAACGAAGCAAAATCAGACAAAGCACAGCTCGGTGTCATGGTTGAAAACAACAATGATAATGGTGTCAAAATCACAGATATTGTAGAAGGCACGGCCGCTTTTCACACTGGACTGAAGAAAGGCGACATCATCGAAAAAATCAACAAAGAGCGTATCAATAGTCCTGAAATATTGATTTCGGTCGTTTCTGCTATGAAACCCGGTGATGAGATAGCACTTACCTACAGACGCGATGGCAAAAAGAAAACCATCTCATTAGTGTTAGGTGCAAAAAAAGAATCCGGCTACTATGGTTTCGAGCCAGAAATGAAAAATAATCGCAAAACTTACATTTTTAAAAACAAAAACACCACATCTGACGTTCAAACAGATGCACCACTACTCATACTCGAAAACTTTGAGCTTTTTCCTAACCCAAGCAAGGGTAATGTAAACATCAGCTTCAAGTCAGAGTCAGACGAAGATGCAACAGTAAAAATATTGAGTCTTGATGGTAAGGAAATACAGCGTGAAAGCCTTAAAGGCAGAAACGGTAAATTCGAAAAAACCATCAATATAAAAGATACTAAACCGGGAGCTTATATCGTAAGGATAGAGCAGGACGGTAAAATGATAACTGAGAAGTTTATTCTCAACAGATAAGTTTTCATAATTTCATTATTTGGCCCGGGAACGTCCTTTGTTTCCGGGTTTTTTTATTCTTTTTTGTATTTATTTGTACGAAAAAATATAGGCAAATCAGTATGTAGAAATTGTAACAAACAAGCTCTATTACAGCCTTGAAAAACATCAACATATAACCATCAATAAAAATACAAGCACAGATTATTGTATTGTACACTTTATATAACACTGTCAATAACATGAATACATATAAAGCTTATAGCACATTGACCGGATGACAACTGTATTGTAGTAAGAGCTGCACCATTTTTCCTGTCACTTAATCTGACTGATGCAGCACTTCATGGCACAGTATATGCCTAACAATACAGAAAGAGAAAAAATTAACTGTACCAACAGATACCCCAATCACCGGTCATTGTTAACATTAAAAAAAACAGACCCGTGGAATTAAGACAACAACAATCAGACTTCATCCGAGACCCTCGCATTTGGCTTATAATAGCCAGCCTGAGCATCATTATTGCACTCTCATTCAGAGAATACCGGTTGCTTTAGCTTTGTCCTGACCAATAATAGATACCAAAGTAAACCGTTGCGTATAAAGCGATGTACAATTGTGGTACAATCATTTCTACCAAAATTAAACCCAGGTAAGGCTTTATGCAAAAAAAGCAAACCCGACAAAACTTGAGTCTTGCCGGGTTTGAATTATTTTTGGGAATATAACTAGTTGCTAATACCTCTTACGAGTAATGCTACTTCGTTTCTTAGTACTTCAATGAAGCCACTTTCTATTTCGAATGTCTCCTTCTGGCCATCTTCTTTGATAATTCTGACCTTTCCCTTGCTAAGTGCAGATAGGAGTGCAGCGTGATTGGCAAGAATTTCGAACTGACCACTCACACCAGGTACCTTGACCGATTTAACGTTGCCTTGAAAGTATTCTGACTCCGGGGTTAAAACGATTAGTTTAAGCATATCTTATCTGGATTACAATTAAGCTGTGGCTTCTGCCAATAATTTTTTACCTTTTTCAATAGCCTGGTCGATGGTACCCACAAGGTTAAATGCCGCTTCAGGATATTCGTCAACTTCACCATCCATGATCATGTTGAAACCTCTGATGGTCTCTTCAATCGGTACAAGTACACCTTTAAGACCGGTGAACTGTTCTGCTACGTGGAATGGTTGAGAAAGGAATCTCTGCACACGCCTTGCACGGTGTACTACGAGTTTGTCTTCTTCTGAAAGCTCTTCCATACCCAAGATGGCGATGATATCTTGTAGTTCGTTGTATCTCTGCAGGATACCCTTCACACGTTGAGCACAGTTGTAGTGTTCGTCGCCGATGATTTTAGGGTCGAGGATTCTGGAAGTAGAATCAAGCGGGTTTACTGCCGGATAGATACCCAAAGCTGCAATCTTACGGTCAAGTACCGTAGTAGCATCAAGGTGGGCAAATGTTGTAGCCGGAGCCGGGTCTGTCAAGTCATCCGCAGGTACATATACAGCCTGTACAGATGTGATAGAGCCACGCTTTGTAGAAGTGATACGCTCCTGCATCAGACCCATCTCAGTACCAAGCGTTGGCTGATAACCTACTGCTGAAGGCATACGACCAAGCAGAGCTGATACCTCAGAACCTGCCTGAGTAAAACGGAATATATTGTCAATAAAGAAAAGGATATCCTTACCGCCTGTTGGGTCACTCATGTCACCATCGCGGAAATATTCAGCTACTGTAAGACCAGAAAGTGCCACACGAGCTCTAGCTCCCGGAGGTTCGTTCATCTGTCCGAATACGAAAGTAGCCTGACTGTCTTTTAATAATTCTTTATCTACCTTTGAAAGGTCCCAGCCACCTTGCTCCATCGAATGAATGAACTCTTTACCGTATTTAACGATTCCTGATTCAATCATTTCACGAAGGAGGTCATTACCTTCTCTGGTACGTTCACCCACACCTGCAAACACCGACATACCGTCGTAACCCTTTGCGATGTTATTGATCAATTCCTGAATCAACACAGTCTTTCCTACACCGGCACCACCGAATAATCCAATTTTACCACCTTTCTGATAAGGCTCAACAAGGTCAATAACCTTAATACCTGTGTAAAGTATTTCGGTTTCTGTGGAGAGATCTTCGAATCTCGGCGGATTTCTGTGAATCGGGTAGCTTTGTGCTTTTGAAACCTGACCTATACCATCGATGGCTTCACCGATGACGTTAAAAAGTCGGCCTCTGATTTCGATACCTACAGGCATAGCGATTGTCTCTCCTGTATCTACCACTTCCATACCACGGGTAAGCCCGTCAGTAGCATCCATGGCGATTGCCCTGACACTATCTTCGCCCAGGTGTCTTTGGCACTCAAGTACAAGGTCTCCTTCAGGACGCTTTACCACAAGTGCATTTAATATCTTAGGAATAGTTGACCCTGGAGTGTCAAACGCAACGTCCACAACCGGACCAATTATCTGTTTAATGCGACCAATATTAGCCATAAAACATGTTGATTTTTAGTGAAATTGAATAGCTTTCTGAAATTCGTCGCAAAGATAATGATTTTAGATTTCTCACCAAAGAATATTTGGAATTAAAGCTTAAAAATTTGAAATATTTTATAAAAATTTGGCACTTAAGCTTCTTCAAGGTAATCAAGGTCTTTAGAAAAGCTTTCTTCGACATACAGTGTACTTACCACAGCAATGAGGATGGTAACAATTCCTACTACAAGGGCTGCCTGGATGATACCGCTACCGGGCACCAAATATTTGTACCCAAGCGTCATAGGCACCACCATACCTCTTACAAAATTAGGTGCCGTAGTAGTCACCGTCGAACGGATATTGGTACCAAACTGCTCAGAAGCCATCGTCACGAACAAAGCCCAGTAACCCGTAGCTACACCCAATACAAAAATGAGGAAATAAAAGACGGTTATGTCCAGATTCTTGGCAAACAGGAAAATCAGACTCACCACGGCCGTGAGTGCAAGGTACAGAAGCACTATCTTCTTCCTGCTCCTGAACCACTGGCTAAGCAATCCACTCAGCAGATCGCCCACCGAAAGACCGATATAACCATACATCACACTCTTGGATACAAGTACTGTACCACCTTGGACAGTATTGATTTCCGCAAACTGATTGGAGAAAGCAAACAGGATGGCCACCACAAACCATACCGGCAAACCAATCATGATGCTTGCCATATATTTCAAAAATATCTTCCTGCCTCTGAACAACATAAAAAAATCACCTTTTGACCGCTTTTCATGATCAAGCCGCTTGAACATGCCCGACTCTAGTACACCGGCACGCGCCAGCAACAATGCAAGACCCATAACACCACCAATGATATAGGTCATCTTCCAGCCAAAGGTATTACCTACTAATGAAGCCGCTACCGCGCCGAGTGCCCCGAACGTAACGATGATCATTGTACCGTAGCCACGCTTCTCACGGTGCATGGTCTCAGATATTAGTGTAATGCCTGCACCAAGCTCTCCGGCCAGACCTATACCTGCTATAAACCTACACACAGCATAACTGCCGACATCTGTAACAAAAGCATTGAATATATTAGCTGCAGAATACAGGAAAATAGAACCGAACAACACCGAGATGCGTCCTTTCCTGTCTCCAAAAACGCCCCACAGTATGCCACCCAGCAACATACCGAACATCTGATAATTGAAAAGCGATATTTCCTGAGTCTTGAAAGCATCACCGTAGTAACCCAGTGCTTCGAGCGATTCCTTCTTTACCACATTGAATACTATCAGATCGTATATATCTACAAAGTAGCCCAGTGAAGCTACAATGATAAGTTTGACAGGAACCGCGGTGTTTTGTTTGTTCATTGTGTTGGTTTGTTTCTGATATTGATTTACACAAAATATCGGTAATGAATCAGGCCACAATTTAATGGTTTTTCGGCTTACTGACTGCCCTCTGTTAATAATTCATGCTCCACCAATACATTTTCCAAAAAAAAAATTTCTTAACGGTTAAACCATTTGCTCTCAAAACAATCAAAGTACCAAAATCTTAAAACTATGAAATCACTAATTTTTAAATGCAGTATCATACTATTAGTTGTATTGGGCTTCAATGCCTGCACCAAAGACACAGATGATGACTCCGACTACGAAGTCAACAGCACATTCATGGAACACGAAATGAGCCAGACCAGCAATTTTGCAGACGAAGCATACCAAACCGGCAACATCGAATCGGGCTTCACAGGAGGCCAGGTAGAAGTACGGGGTGGTGGCTGTGCTACCGTTACCAAAGATACTTTATCAACACCCAAGACCATCACGATTGACTTCGGGCCGACCAACTGCCTTTGCAAAGACGGCAGGTATAGAAGGGGCAAAATATTGGTCAGTTATGAAGGCAAATACAAAGAAGCCGGTTCGGTACATACCATCACATTCGACGGATATTACGTCAATGACAACCACATCGAAGGCAGCAAAACTGTAACAAACATCGGCCCCGATGCACAAGGAAGAATACAATATGCCATTACAGAATCTATTAAAATAACGATGGCAAACGGTAAATACTTCGAGCGCAGTTCGAGCCGAACACGCACTTGGGTAAAAGGTTTTGACACACCTTCCAAAGCTGACGACGAATACGAAATCACCGGCACGAACACCACCAGCAACTCAAAAGGCTACGGATTCAACGCCGAGATAACCACACCATTGCTCGTATCAGCCGACTGCGACAACATAAAGGCCGGTATAGTAGTAGTGGTTCCCAAAAATCCGGTAAAACCACAGATAAGCATCGACTTCGGTGACGGCACCTGCGATGACCTTGCCACAGTCACCATCAATGGCAAAACCCACATCATACACCTCAAGTAAAATTGAAGCAAGACAAATATATTCATTCCTCATCGAGTGCATCCGGCTTTGAGTCCGGGTGCACTTTTATATTTTTGGATAGATTTGGTTTGCATTCAGATTTCCTAAACAGTGTCCAAAACATTTATTAAGCATCACAAAAAATATTGTACATATTTTCTGAATATTTTATAATTTCAATTAAAATGAAAAATATTTTTTAGTTTTGCAATGATATATTTTAATCATTCTCAAACAATCACTATCCTAAAAAAGTAACCAATCATGAAAAAACAGAAATTCCAAATCTTTCATTACTTGCTGGCCTTCACATTGTCTATTGTCTTGTATTCTTGTGGGCAAGGTGGATCAACTGAAGCTACACCTCCGGCTTCAGCAGCACCATCCACAACTACCGAACCTGCAAAAGTAGAAGCACAAACCACAGCAAGTGCCGACTCTATGGCTATAGACACTACGCCAATGAAGTCTTCTCAAAATCCACCACCTGTAAGGAAATAATTAAGTTACAAAGCTGAAGAGATTATCCAAAGGAAGATGTTCGTGTTCGGGAAATTAAATACCCAAACCGGTTTCCGGTGAATTATCGTCCTGCTGTTCCTTAATCTCTTCAGCAATTTTTTTCCTGACTCTTGCTTCCTCATAATTGATGGCGAGTTTCTTAGTAAACCAGTGTTCTACCTTGTGGTGAGCAGGCACCAATAAGGCTGCCAGGACTACGAATATTATAATTTCAAAGATGGGATTATGATGGGTTATTTCTACAACTATCGGATGAATCAACAAGGTGATATATTCGAACAACAACAAAAGAGATAAGCCTCCCGAAAACTGGATTGCACGCCTATGTATTTTCCGTCGGCTGATAAAATTACTAAACAAAAAGAAGAACGGAATAGCTATACCAATAGCGAGTAGCTGTAGTCGTTGCTTGTTTTCAATTTCTGCCTGTTTCTTCAATGCTGCATTGTGCTGTTCGCGAAGCTCTTCTTGTATGGTCAGGCTCTCGATTTGTTTAATTTTTTCATTGCTCTGTAGAGAATCCTTAAGGGCTACCAATTGTGACTGATAATAATAAGCACTATCGAACATTTTTAGTTCCTTGAAAAAATCCGACAAATACCCACTGGCTGTCATAGCATTTGACAAGATGCCGTTCTGGTACGAAACTTGGTATGCTTCTCTCGCATAAAATAGAGCCGAATCTTTTTTTTGAACAGCTAAATAAGCTTTTGCCAGCCCCAGCAAACCTTCCGAAAATGTCTGATTATCTTTTACAGCCACTACATAAGGATGACTCTTCCTGTAATATTTAATTGCCGTGTGGTAATCCTTAGTTTTGGAATAAATATTTCCTAAATTATTCAAGGCCGAACCAAGAATGAGGCTATCTTTTACAGCAAAAGCCTCTTCATAACTCTTTTGTGTATAAGCTATCGCTTCCAAAAGCTTATCTGCCTTTTCAAGTATATTGCCTGTATTGAGATAAGCATATAATTTCAATGGTTTGAAGTCGTGGTGATTAATGATAGAATCTGTCTTAAGTATATATTCAAGAGCATTCTGCTGCTCGTTGTCTTGGGCATAAACATTGGCAATATTCATATAGATGATGGCTACATTATATGGTATATTTCTTTTCTCTTCAATGCTCAGCCGTTGAAGATAATACTCCAGTGCCTTGGCATTGTCACCTATCCTTAGAAAAGCACCTGCCAGTCCGTCCAAACCAAGTGACTGACCAAAAAGACTTCCCTTCTGTGTAGCATAATCATACAATTGTTGCGCAATCAACAAAGCAGAATCTGGTTTATAATTCTGATATTCGAAGCTTAACAAAGACATTGTTTGCATTTTTAACGAATCTGAAGAAGTAGTATTCATTAAAATAATCAAACTATCTCTATATTTATCCTGACTTATAGCCGAGTGACAAATAGTTATACAAAGCAAAATTAAAAACAGGCTTTTGTAGCGCACTTATTTATATTTAAATTTAAAATTTGTAGAGCATGAAAAATAAATTACAATTTCTGATATTTTTTTCATTCATTCTTTCTTTTAGCCATCTTTTTGCTAAAAAAAAATATGCGCTAATCATCGGTATCAACCAATATTATGACCGACCAGGCTTAAAATACAGTACAAGATTGCAAGGTTGTGTCAATGACGCCAATACCATGAAAGCTTTGTTACACAACAGATTCAACTTCGACCAGAATGACATAACAGTACTCACAGATGAGCATGCAACAAGCAAAAATGTAGTCACCGCATTCAATCAAATTCTCCAAAAAGTCAAAGCAGGTGACGTCTTTGTGTTCTATTTCTCAGGACATGGCGTATGGATCAACAACATGAACCAAAATAAATATGAAGCAAGACTGAAAAAAAATATGAATCAGGCAATAGTACTGGCCGATTTATATGCCGATAAACTCGGGTGTTTGTACAAAGACTCGGACATTAAACGACAGTTCAATAAATTTATAGATAAAAAAGTAATAACTACCGGCATTTTTGACTGTTGCTTCAGCGGGCACCTGTCCATGATGGAAACACTCTCTATGCACAACCCCTACCAAAACCTCAACCCCACCTATGCCCAACGTTCCATCTCATTCAGAGATGTATTGCAAAGCCATGAACAATATAATGATTCGCTCATGACACATGCCGAACAAGATCGCGATTCGGTACTTTTGAACATGCTAGAAACCGGTACCAAAGCATTCAACCTTTCCGATCCCCTCAACATCCCCGATTCAGTCCGCATTCCCCGACCTGCAGAAAGGCCCAATTCGATGTTCCTGTCCATCTCAGGCACCGACGAATACCAGAAAGGTGAAGAAATGAAGGACGCCAACGGCATTCATCACGGCGTATTTACAAAAGCTCTGCTTCAAGCAATAGACGAACTGCCGGTAAATGTAGCTTTTAGTGTCTTGTTCAACAGAATCACTCAAATAGTCCTCATGAACGGATTCAAACAGACACCCTTGCATTTCGAAGATGCAGCAAGGTTACAATTAAATCTGGTAGGCTTCAATTCGCCCGACAACAGAAACAATCCTATAGCACACATCATATCCAACCAAAAGCAATATTGTACTATGGATGCAGGTACAAATTCGGACATTGCTCCTGGCAATACATTCACATCTGCTAAAAACAAACAGATAAAGTTAAAAGTAGTTAGTGTCACGGACGAAAACGCCCAGGCTACCATAACATCCGGCAAAAGTTCGCAGGTTAACAAAGGTGATCAATTCATCCGTACCGGCAATTTCGTAGCCTCCGAACCTCTCATAAAACTCTATGTTGAACTCTCACCAATTCCGCAGGCCACATTCAAAAAAATATTAAATGAAAAAATGATTCCTCTTTCCAATTTGGCTACTTACCGCGATTACAAAAATTGGTTCATTACCGAAAAACTCCAGTACCTTTCCCTAAGTAGGCCAGACCTTGACGCAGTTGTTACCAACCATCTCAATGGTTTTGATAACGATCCGTTCATGGTTTTTCTTCCTTTACCACAATACATCTTCTCAGATTTTAAAAGCAAACTCCAACAAAACCAAAATTACAAATTAGTCCAAAAATCATCCGAGGCCGACCTTATACTTTACCTCAATTACACAAAAGAAGAAGGTGGCAACTTCGTAATGACCTGGTACACAGACGTAATGAAACTCAACGGCTTTGCCCCCCAATTCTACACCTACAACATCAGCTCTAAGCATCTACCCGACAACCCAAAAGAAATCTCTAAGTTGACGACTCAACTAAGCGACATGACCAGTGAGCTCGTACAAAAATACACCGGTATATGGTTAAACCACCACCCGAGACAATAACAGCGCTACCACCTATCATAACCAACAGACAATGTGCACAACCACAGATACCATTTCTTTCATCTTCTTCAGGGCATGCCCCTATCGGGTCGGGCTATCCGCCTTACTTCGTGCCGGCTTCTATCCCTCATGCATTCCGATAAGTTTGAATATTGAACACAGAGACTAAATATCATCCACACACTCACAAAGCCACCTAAGAGCAAACGCCCCAGCCCGGTGTCGCTTGCACACCGGATTGCAAAAGCCCCGTTCGTTTATGATCCGGGGCTTTGGTTTTTTAAGGTACC
>JAIBCG010000042.1 GCA_019694295.1 Saprospiraceae bacterium | reverse complement strand
GCTTCAACACAGTCAAAGCTGAGCGGATAGGGCTCATCATAGCAATCGGTCAGTATGAGAAGGCAGGCAATGGTTATACAAATCTGAGTTCATTGCGTGATGTTATCTTGCTTGATTCTGTATTAAAGCTTAAAAAATTTGACAAAATAATCATATTGCGTGATGAGCAGGCTACCAAGTCTGGTATTGTTAGCGCCATACGTTCCATAACTTCTTCTGTCAAACGAGGAGATGTAGTGTTTATTCATTTTTCCTGTCATGGCATACTCATAGCAGATGAAAACGGGCGTTATGCCGAAGAGTGCCTCGTAACTTGGGACTCTCCATTTCATCTAAAACCTGGTACACAGTATAAAGGAGAAAGACACCTCACCTACACCGAGTTAAAACAATTAAGAAACACACTCCGCCAAAAACTCGGACGAAACGGCGATGTTCTTATGCTGTTTGATGCATGTCATTCCGGAGGATTAACACGTGGGCGCGACCGCATACGTGGAGTAGCTTCTTCTTTGAAAATACAAGGTTGGCGAACATTTTCCAATCAAAGGTTCGGGTCATCTCCAATGGAGGATTCTTTAGACTCCGGTTCACCTTACGTGGCTATCTCTGCCTGTAAAACCGAACAATCAAACCATGAAACAAGCGATGGCCAACATGCTTGTGGTTCTCTTAGCCTTGTATTTACCAAAGCAGTATTGGCATTGACAGATAAAGAGTTGAGCTATGACAGGTTGTACGACCGTATTTGTGATGAAATGTTCAGAATTCATCCCGCACAGTTCCCTGTGATGACAGGCACCAACACAGCTCGGAAAATATTTGGCGGGCAATTCGTTCCACACGATGACTATTTTCGCATTCTGTCTTATAACGCAAAACGCAATGAATATACCATGGATGGTGGTAAAATTCATTCACTCACATCAGGGTCAGAATTTGATCTTGTTAACTACGAAAATGACAGAGTTGTAACCCAAAACCTTAAGATGAAAATCATAAAAGAACCGGGTGTATTGACCAGCATTATTCAACCTGTTGGGGAATTGTCTGAAAACTTTAATTACAGAAGGTGTAAACTCAAACTTGCTACTCTGGCTTATTCAGGCAGAAAAATCACCATCAGCCTTGATTCTTTGTCTCGAACCAATCCTGCTCTTGTTGCAACTTTAACAGGATATTTTATTGAAGATCAGGAAATCAGTGTCCGACCCTCAGAAAGTGAGTTGTACCTTCAAACTGGTAAAAATGCCGATATTATCGAAATAAGACATGCTAATGACGGTAGTCTGGCTTGCAATGCAGCACTCACGCCGGAGAATATCAGACAATCTTTGATTACATACGCACAATTCACAGCCCTTAGGCAATTAAACCTTCGGAATGAAGCTTTCAAGGTAGCTGTTGGATTGCTTACCATAGATGGCAAGGAGGCTAACAACATACTGTATTCGGGACAGACAGTACAGATGTGTATAGAGAACAACAATGAAAGCAAAAAATCAGTATTCGTAAACGTCTTTGATTTTATGCCTGATGGACGATACAAGCTCATCATTGAAGATCTGCAAATAGATGGAGACAGTAAGGAATGTTTTTCCAGCACAGTTTCTGAGCCTTTCGGTCACGAGACAATAATGGTCATGAGTACACCTATGGCGCTTAGCCTTGGCAGCTTGTCACCAGACGGCAGAGATGCGGTATTGAAATCGAGAGGCACTGAGCTCCATATTCTTCAGGAAATATTTGGTTGGCCGACAACCGGCACAATTCGAGGCAAAAACCCTAAACAAGAAGAAGGATACACCATACGACTCAATTTCAATATTTTACCCAATCATAATTAACAAATAATATCTATGAATACACCTGAATTTTTAAAAGCACTGCTGTTTTATGTTTTTTTGGTTATTTCTGCACTTGGTTCCACGCATGCAACAACATTTGGTGACACTACTAAGACTACCATCATTATCGTCTCTGTATGCGAGCGACCATATCTAGATTTTGGTAAATATAAAGTAAAACTACGGTCCGATACTACCATTACTGTTAAGAACCTGAGTCTTTTTACAAGTGCCCTATCATTCCCCAAGCCCGGCAAAGGCTATATAAAGTTTATCGTCAAAGGTAAAAAGGAAGTGCTGACTATTTACAATACCGAACAAGCAAAGCAGTTGGTACAAGAACATTCAATGCTCAATTCGACAACCGTGATGGCTGTCCGTAATGCAGAGTGCTATCTTTCTCTCACCAATCCCGAAAGGAAAGTGCTAACGGTAGATCAATTGGCAAGCTACCTCAGCTGTAATGGACAATATTTTAATTGGGACACGGATACCATCTGTCTGTTTTCGTCTGAGTTGCTACTTGATAGTGCCAAATGGGTTATAAGAGACGAAGGTTCGAGTCATATCATACCCATTGCTACCAATGGAAATTGCATGTATCTTCGTTCAGTCGGCGAACTCAACAATTTTCATGATATTTCTCTTAGCCTTTTTCCGTCACAGATGGATGAAATAGTCATACCAGACATAAGCTTTCAGGATGTAAGAGTTCAGATAAGTGCCATGTTGGCGGCCGGTTTTGATACAGACGAGATAGTCAATGAACTAACCGTGCGATGCAGACAGGACGATCTAAGTGAAGATTTTTTAAAATTGTTAAGACACAAAGTTGCCATTAATATCAAAAACAGAATAGAAAATGAGTAAGCTGACGAAATGGTTTTATTCGGTGTTGATTGGATTTTTCCTGTTGTTGTTTACATTGCACTGGATGAAGTCTGATTTTCTATTAGGTGAGGAGTATGGTATCATGGGCGAAATATTGCACTTGCGTTACCTTACTATATCCAAAATCGGGTGGTTGACGAAGCAAAGGGAAGAAAGAGTCAGAGAAACCTTGACCGATTATCTGTTTATTGACATGTCAAATAACAATGCACTTGTTTATTCTGATGGTACAAACAAAGTACGGGTTGACAGACAAGCACTGGCAAATGTATTACGAGAATTGCACAAAGAAGAAAAAAAGATTAGGATGGTGTTGTGTGATATTTTGCTTTTAGACACAGTGGATGCACATTGGGGTCAAAACCCTGAACAACTCGATGAAACCCAAATCGAAGTCCTGGAAGGAAAAGCAGCACGTATTAACAAATCACTGAGGGATATGCTGGATTCCTTTCAGCAAAAAGATAAAATATTGCTACCTCAGATCTACGATTCCGAAAGTCGATCAAAAATAGGACTTGCCTACAACGAAATCAAAACGGGCATTGCTCAGTACAAATTTCAGTTCAACAATTCATTCTACAGATACAATTACATCACTGACGGTCACCGTGGCGTACCTATCATGATGTGGGACAAACTGAGCAGTGGAAAAGATACATCCTATACCAAATCATTTCTTGGCCTAAGTCTTTTGGGTGGTAACAGTCACAGAAATGGTGGTATAACGCTCAACAGGATTATTCCTCACTTTCGGATTACACAAGATGAAATTGTCAAGGATAAGGATTATTTCACTGCCAGTGAGTTTAGAAAAGAGCTCATTGCGGATCATTCAAAGCCATTGATTGTAGTAATTGGTAATTTTGAAACCAGAGATATACATACCACTATTTTTGAAAAGCTAACCGGGCCATTGTTGTTGGTAAATTTATACGAAGGGATAAGACATGGTGATAATTTCTTTGAATGGTGGTTTATACTGTTGACCTTGGGTGTATATATTTATATTGGGTATAATAGCATAAATCGGCTTATATTTAAAGAAAAGCACCTGCACTTTCCTTTACCTGTACGTCAGTGTGTCCGTATCTCGTGGGGGAAAAAACATATTGCTTGGCTTTCAAATATTGTTTCTTTTATTTTCTGTTTTTCTCAGTATATCCTCTTCTTTTTAAAATACCATTTCCGTGAACACTGGGTACACATACTCCTGGTTTTTTATACTGTGTTCTCCCTTATTTTCTTCAATCATTACCTTTACTTGTTGGCAGCTGTATTTGGCCTTATTCTATTAAACTTTATCATTGGTTTGGTACGCTATTTCAGAGCCATGAATCAGGTATCGTATAAGAAATAATAGCCAAAAATCGGCTACATTCGGTTCGGTTTGTCATGCTCAATGCACGCATGGTTAAGTATGATTATAATTTGTAACCGAAAACATAAAACATCCGGCAAATTGATGTATATTTGTGATATCCTACAAATAAACATCAATATATGAAAAACGAAGAAAAAAAGAAACTGTTTTCAGTATCCGGAAGGCCGATAGCTGATAACCAAAACGTAAAAACAGCCGGCAAACGAGGGCCAATGTTGCTCGAGGATTTCTGGTTTCTTGAAAAACTTGCCCACTTCGATCGCGAAGTCATTCCTGAAAGGCGTATGCACGCAAAAGGCTCAGGTGCATTCGGTAAATTTACGGTCACAAACGATATTACCAAATACACCAAAGCTGATATCTTCTCAAAAGTTGGGAAGGAAACACCTGCATTTGTCCGTTTCTCAACTGTGGCCGGCGAACGTGGTGCTGCTGATGCAGAACGCGATATCCGTGGGTTCGCTATGAAGTTCTATACCGAAGAAGGTAACTGGGACCTCACCGGTAATAATACGCCGGTGTTTTTCTTACGCGATCCGTACCGTTTTCCCGATCTCAATAAGGCTGTAAAACGCGACCCGAAAACAAACCTGCGATGCCCTAACCATAACTGGGATTTCTGGACACTCCTGCCGGAAGCACTGCATCAGATAACCATTACCATGAGTGAGCGAGGTATTCCAAAATCTTACAGACACATGCACGGATTCGGAAGCCACACTTTCAGTATGATCAATGCTGACAACCAACGGGTATGGGTCAAATTTCACTTCAGAACACAACAAGGTATCCAGAATCTTTCAAATGAAGAGGCTACTGCCATCATAGGTAAAGATCGCGAAAGCCACCAACGAGATCTGTTCAATGCCATAGAGCAAGGCGATTTTCCAAAATGGACCATGCAGATACAGGTGATGACCGAAGATCAGGCGAAAAAATGCCCTTTTAATCCGTTTGACCTTACTAAGGTCTGGCCTCATGGCGACTATCCGCTTATAGATGTAGGTGTACTTGAGCTGAACAGAAATCCGGAGAACTACTTCGCCGATGTCGAGCAAGCTGCCTTCAATCCTGCTAATGTAGTACCGGGTATCGGCTTTTCTCCTGACAGAATGTTGCAGGCAAGATTATTCTCTTACGGCGATGCCCAGCGTTACCGCCTCGGTGTAAACCATTACCAGATACCGGTCAATAAACCACAATGTCCGTTCCATAATGCTTCGCGTGACGGGGCAATGCGTGTGGACGGCAATGAGGGTAGTACCCTGCACTATTTCCCTAATAGCTACGGCCAATGGGAAGAATCAAAACAGCATGCCGAACCACCACTTGGTCTGGATGGCGATGCATGGCACTACGATTTTCGCGAAGACGATAATGATTACTACACACAACCCGGCAATCTGTTCAGGTTGATGAATGATGAACAGAAAGAAAGATTGTTTAAAAATACGGCAGCTGAAGTAGGAGGTGCCGAACGTTTTATCCAAGAAAGACACATTAGTAATTGCTACAAAGCTGATCCTGCTTACGGAAAAGGTGTGGCCGATGCGCTTGGTATCGATATCCATTCGCTTGATTTGAATTAATGTGTAAATATTAAGCATACTTCAAACCGGTTTTTGCCTAATCTCTTGCGCAGAAACCGGTTTTTTTATTTCATTTGAAATCCCTACAGAGCCTTCGAATTTATTCGGATACATTTTACCACCTTATTGTTTATTCTATGAGACAGAAAATGAAAGCAATCAGACTGACAGCTTTGAATAAACCACTGGAAATGCAGGAAATACCAATACCGATAATCGGTGTCAACGATATTCTCGTGAAAGTGAAAGCTGCGGGTATCTGTCATTCTGATGCTCATTACCGAGCTGGTTTATCGCCTGTAAGTTATATGCCTCTTACACTTGGGCACGAGGTGGCAGGTATGGTTGAAGCGACTGGGAGCGGAGTGGCCAACATAAAGCAAGGTGACCGTGTTTGTCTGCATTACCTCATAAGCTGTGGCAATTGTCATTTTTGCAACTCCGGGCAAGAGCAGTTTTGCCCGACTGGTAAAATGATCGGTCACCACACCGATGGTGGATATGCCGAATACATAGCCGTACCTGCCAGAAATGCTGTTCTTTTGCCCGATACCATCAGCTTTGAGCAAGGTGCAACACTCATGTGTGCATCAGCTACATCTTTTCATTCTTTGCTCAAGGGTAGGATAAAGCACGGTGACAATGTGGCAATATTTGGTGTAGGTGGATTGGGCCAGTCGGCCGTACAGCTTGCATTTGCGCTAGGCGCCAATAAGGTAATCGCAGTCGATATCAATGAAGAAAAACTCAGACTTGCAGCCGAATACGGAGCAATACAAGTGAATCCGCAAAAAACAGATCCCGTAGCTGAAATCCGTAAGCATACCGAAAATGTTGGTGTGGACTTAGCTGTAGAAATGATTGGTTTGCCCTTAACTCAAAAGCAGGCTTTGCAGTCCGCCGGTCCGTTGGGGCGTGTTGTGCTGGTTGGCTTGTCCGACAAACCATTGTCCGTTGATACTTATCATGAGGTACTCGGAAAGGAAGTTGAATTAATAGGCTCAAATGATCATCACCTGAACGAACTCCCTCAACTCATCCATTTTGCAGCCGAAAAAATTCTGGATGTATCCAAGGTAGTAAGCCGAACTATTCCGCTTGAAGCAAATGCCATTAATGATGCTCTTGATGCACTCGAACGCTTTGATTCAGGTGTACGTACAGTGATTGTTCCATGAAGCAATTTAAATATAATAGAGAAAAACATGATTTATAATGAAGAATATTTTATCGCACGATGCGAGTTGCTCGGCGTAAAAGCGACAGAACAAGGGAATCCATCTGTAGGTGCAGTTATTGTTAAGAATGGAGAAATCGTAGCAGAAGCTGCAGAAGCCGGCAAAAGCAAAAATGATATCACCTGCCATGCCGAAATTGAAGCATTGAGGCTTGCCGTCAAAAAATTGCAAAGTAATGACCTGTCGGAATGTGTCATGTACTCAACACATGAGCCTTGTATTATGTGTTCGTATGCTATACGTTATTATCGGGTGAAAAAGCTCGTTTACCTGCATGATGTTGATTATCTTGGCGGTATTACATCGCAAATGCCTTTACTTATATCCGACATTGTGCCTCCGCACTGGGGTAGACCACCTGAGATAGTACGATATCGGAAGAACTTAAATAAGATGGTTTGAAAATTTTATTTTAAGTTTATTTTATTCTTTAATATTTTTTGTTGTTTGATGAAACTATTGAAGCCCTGAAAATTGTTATTCAATAGTTAGTTATACTTTAGGCTGCCGGTATGGTTAAAGCTTAGAGATAAACAAAATATTCGGTTCAAAATGTTAAATAAATGTTAAAGTTTATTATTATTATTATTATTGTATAAATTTTTTAATAGTATGAAAAACTTAATTTTATCAATTGGCGTTTTAATTTTAACATCGATGACCGCAAGTGCCGGGTCATGTCAGTCAAACATTGAACAGGATACTTTAAACCCACTTAGTTTCCCATTTGAGGTAGCAAAGTATTACGAAGAATATACCAAAGGTTTTCAAGAGGGTAAGCAACTGAATGATCAGGATGTTATCCAATTTGGCAAGCATTTCAATTTTGATAATGTTGAAAATTTCTTAACATTTTATCTGCACTCAATTGATACTTTAAAAAATCATTTTTCACAAAACCCGACAAAAATCACTTCGAATAACCCCAATGACGATTTGTCTCCGGGATTACCATGTTATGAACAATGGAAAGCAGATGTCATGAATTATCTTTCAGGTGCGCTTTTGGTGGCAGGTGAAATGGGGATTTTTACAGGTGGAAATTTTGTTGCAGTAGGAGCAACATTGGTTTTTAATTCCTCAGTATGTCTAATTCAAGCACAAAATTCATATAATCATTGTATAAAAGGTACTTACTAAATAATTTTTATAATCAATTAAATGAATATTATTATGAAATCAAAGATCTTGCTCATTGGATTTCTATTAGGTTTTATGGCATGTAAATCAGATGGTGATAAATTGAAACCTGAGGAACTGTATGCCAAATGGAATCATAGTAAAACCATCTTGGCATACAAGGCGGCTATCAATGAAATGGCAATGTTTAATGTTAATAATTTTACTAAGGCCGGTAAAAATTATGATTTTGATGAGATAGTAGAGCTGTCATCAAAATTGTCGGATAATGATGCAAAAAGCACTGCAGGTTTGTCGGACAAAGAATTGGCCGCCATTGGTTATGCAAAGTGTGTAAAGAATGTTATAGATACAAAACTTGCTGCCAGGTAGGCCAATCCTGAAATCTTGACCCACAGGGATGAATTTGTAAAATTTTTAGCAGGCTTAGAAGGCGTAACAGGTGATGATGTTTTAAGAATAATGGCAAGTAAGAAGTAAATCCGGAATTCTGAAAAGCCAATTGTATTGATAGGAATATTCGTATTGAGTGTGACACTTGGGTTTGCTAAATCATGCTTGGATGGGTTCAGTGACTCAGTTAATCTTACCCAGCTAACACTTAACTATGATATGGAAGTCTTA
This sequence comes from Saprospiraceae bacterium, assembly GCA_019694295.1. Classification (GTDB taxonomy): domain Bacteria; phylum Bacteroidota; class Bacteroidia; order Chitinophagales; family Saprospiraceae; genus JAEUUM01. Next base: position 12,663 of record JAIBCG010000042.1, on the reverse strand, counting down.
TGCGATGGTACAATTTTAATTGCCAACTCGAATTGTATAAATGAAGCTAATAAAAAGTATGAAAAAGCTTTAGATGATGCTTTGACAACATTGTGTGTTTGTGACCCTGCATGGTGTTAGTGTCCTGCAAGTACCGGATGCCAAAGCCGGATAGAATATTTCAATAAAGGAGAAAAGGGTTATTCTTATATTATCTATTACTCAAATGGAGCTAAGGATTTCATTATAGTCGTACCCGGCCCTTGACAAGGCTCGTTTGGTGGCTTCAAATGCATTTTCCGAAGAATTGAAAGGGTTGACCGGTACTTCGGGTGTCTGGCGTAGCTGTGCAAGAACGTCTTCTGTATATTCCCCGGTGAGGTTTTCACAAATGTCGTACATACCTTCTGCTTGTTCTTCGAGCTGATTGTGTTGCACTAGTATATAATTCAACACTTTGATTACGTCCTTGTCAGGAGGAAACACCAAAAGAGCCGTAATGGCTCCATGATCTAGTCTGAGTTTGTCCGCTAACGGAATAAATTTTCCGTTAGCGGCTTTCCTTGCTGCCGGAAACAGTATTTTCTCTTCCATCTTTATATGACGCAGCAATCCGGTCCTGAACCGGTGATAGCATTCGGTGTCAACCTTGCCATCCACAGCACAGGCATTTGCCAATAATTGGTCTAACCGGCGATGATCTTCTTCAAAATACTGAAATATAGGCCTGTCCATTTTCTGAAAACCAATCCTGGCTTTATAAGACTATGGGTTATTTATTCATTCACTTTTGTTACCCTTACCTTCCATACATCAGGACCTTTTTCGAGGTACTCCCATCTGAACGGTTCTTTGCTCTCAGCCTCCATCTGGTAGTAGAGCGGTTTCGGATCGTGATCGTTGATAAATTCGAATGCTTCTCCCGACTTGATATCAGCAAATGCCTTGTAAAACATCTCGTGACGCTCCGTAGGCGGGTAGGGGCGTATGTCCATTTCATTCACTACCGAAAAACCATCGTCTCCAAGTCCGCTGTTGTCCTGCTTGGTCAGGTGAATGACGTATTCGCCATCTTCTTTTTTCTTGTACACCCACTTGTGTCTTCCTTCAAATTTGTGGATGAAAATGCCATGAATCTCTGTTGGGTCTTCTTTTGATACGAGCTCCATGGTAGTGCCTTCTTCCATCATACCATAGCGGTGGAAAACAATCTGCTTCCATTCCGGTTTGTCGGCTTTTCTTAGGTCGAGTAGGGTAGATATGTCTGTAAACTCTCGCCCCAAAGATTCTTCGGTTTTGGTTACTTTTACTTTCCATTCGCGCCCGCCGCGGTTGAGGTATTCCCAGCCTACAACATCGCCGTAGATGGAGCGGAATTCGTAATAAAGTGGAATGGGGTCGTGGTCATTGATGAATATAAAATTGTCATGTGCAGGCAATTCTTTGAATAATCTTATCAGAAGTTCATGCCTTTGTATCGGTACCAGCACCCGTACATCGAGTTCGCCGTTTTCGTTTTTTTCAAGAGTTACCATTTGAGAAGTATTTATTTTTTTTATATTAAAATTTTTTTGAGGAAAATGTGTGGTTCGTTTGGCATAGAAAATTCCCTTTGCATAAAATATCTAAAGGGCATAATTCATATTGTACATCCAACAAAATCTTGCTCTGTTAATGACCTAGAAATTGTTTCCCGTCAGGTGAAATGCGTTCAAAACTCCATGGCGGATCAAATGTGAGTTGTACGTTTACGTCCCAGCCCGGGAAAGCATCCGTCACCGAGTTCATTACACCACCCGTGATGGCTTCACCCATTGGGCAGAACTGAGTGGTGAGTGTCATAATCAGGTCAATACGCCCTGCATCATCAACAAAATCAATCCTGTAGATAAGACCCAGGTCAACAACATTCAGCCCAATCTCCGGATCAATAACATTGTAAAGTCCGGTGAGTGCTTTTTCGCATTTTTCGTTATCGTTGGTTGTAACAATATTCGCCATATAGGTGTCCGGAACAGTACCGGCATTGTTGTTTTACTTTCATTGTAAAAAGAGCGGCCACGAAATATTCCAGTGTATCCAAAATTATCTCATGGCGCTACTCACATTAGAACATAAAGATTATCCAAAGGTTGTTAAAATTTCTTCTGTTTTCGGAAAGAGAATATTGTTTTCGAGGTGTATGTGTACGAATAAGTCATTCTCAAATTCTTCCAACATCCTGAACAAAAGTTTGTAACTTGTACAGGCATCGGGAGGAATTTCGAAATTCTGGCTCAGTTTCCTTATGTTTTCCATTGCACGGCCTACACTGTCATGTTCTTTTTCGGCATCGGCTGTCATTGTTTTGTATTGTTCGACTGTTTCGTTTACGATTCTTGTGTTTTGATTTTTTGCATGTACTATCTGTCTGATGATTGGGAATAATTTTCCTTCTTCGTCATGCATGTGCTCGGTGAGTTCTTCATTAATATTTTCAAACAGATCTTTAATCTCCTTCAGTTCGGGATGTTGGTTGCTGTGTACCTGAGCTACTTTAATGGAATATCCGCGTATTTCAGGTAGATACTTCTTTACATATCTGTGATGTGTATTGACGATGTAGTCTGCAAGAAAGTCGGGTTCCCATTCGGTATAATTGACATTTGCAGTAGCAGTGCCCTCTACAGGTTTGCGGAGTTCTGCTTCTACGATTGCCGGATCAATATCTTTGGCCGCACATGCTTCTTGTATGGTTTTCTTGCCGTTGCAGCAAAAGTCGATGCCAAATTTTTTGAATACTTCGGCTTTTCGGATGTCACCAGCCACGATTTCGCCTATGGTTTCCTGAGTGACGGTAGCATTTTTAGTTACACGGATGTCCCACCATTGCGGCCCCTGCTGCAGATATTCCCATGTAAAAATATCTCCGCGTTCACTTTTCAGCTGATAATAAACCGGCTTGGGGTCGTGATCATTGTGGATAATCATACTTTCGCCCGGTTGTAGTCGGTCAAATGTATCAAAAATAGTCGAGTGCTTCAATTTTGGCTCAAGAGAAGGAACATCAATTGTTATTTCCTTAGGTGAAGGATGGTTTTCGTTAGAAATATTGGTTTCCAATGGTTTTCTGGTCACACGGATGTCCCACCACTGTGGACCCTCTTGCAGATATTCCCAGGTGAACACATCTCCATGCATTTGGTTTAGCTGGTAAAATACCGGTTTTGGGTCGTGGTTGTTGTGTATAATGAATGCTTCGCCAGGCTTTAAATTGTCAAAAGTGTTGAAGATGGTCTGATGCTTTAGCCTTGGTTCGATAGATGGCACGTTAATGACGATTTCGCCATTTTCGTCCCTTTCAGGAGCTACCTGCTTGATAGTTATCTGTACATTCCACCATTGCGGCCCTTCATGGATGTATTCCCATGTAAAACTGTCACCGAATTCGTTCTGTAACTGATAAAATACCGGTTTTGGGTCATGGTCGTTGTGAATAATGAACGATTCACCTGCATCCGTACCTTTAAATACCTGGAATATAGCAGCATGCTTTGATTCTGGCTTTATACCCGGAACATTCAGAATAAATTCATCTATTCTACCAGATATATTGCCTACCAACTTCGTCACACGTATATCCCACCATTCAGGACCTTTCTGAAGATAATCCCAAGCAAAAATATTGCCGCGCATATCCATAAGCTGGTAAAAGACAGGTTGCGGGTCATGATTGTTATGTATGATAAGGCTTTCTCCTTCCTTCAATTCGTCAAAAGTCTGGAATATTGTAGCATGTCTCAATTTGGGTTCTAGTTCCTGTACGTTGATGATGGTCTCTTGCGCGGTTTCCATATATTTATTTATGATGATAAATGAGATTTCATCACAAAGATAGGCATTTATTTTAATAAAAGTAGAAAAATACTTTTAATAAAAAAGTAATTTTACAATTCTGTTACAATAACGCCATACCAAGTCATTTTTCAATTTTACGATATTCGACTAATAACGCATGAACTATACTAATGTACTAAGCGGTTGTCTGCTCTTTGTTTTCTTTTAAATGAACCCATACATATATACCAGACAGAGCGGTGATGATAGCAGTGAGCCTGATGGTCCAGTCAAAGCCGAGCATATTGGCGGTGATACCAGCAAAGAGTGCGCCTACCGCATAACCCATATCGCGCCAAAATCTGTAAACACCAAGAGATGAAGCCCTGCGTGCCGGATGAACAGAGTCGCTTACTACTGCCATAAGGGTAGGGTACACCATGGCTGTTCCGATTCCTAATAGCGCCGAGCCAAGGAGGCCTGACGTGAGAGGTGTGAATAATTGTCCGGTAATGAGGAAAAGGCCACCAGCTTGAATAAACATACCTGGTACGATGAGTTGTTTTCTGCCTATTTTATCTGACAATGGCCCTGTGACAACCTGTGCAATTCCCCAAATGAGTGGATAAACTGCCCGTATCCAGCCTATTTCTTCGAGGTCAACACCCATTTTCATAAAAAAAATAGGAAATACACCCCATGACATACCATCGTTCATGTTATTGACAAGGCCTGCCTGTGTGACTGCCTGCAGCTTTTTATTTTTATAACTCACTTGCCTGAATATCCACCCCAGGCTTCTTTTGGCTGATTTTCCTGAAGTTTTGCTGCGAGTATTGACCAGTTCTGAGCGGGTATATTTGCCTGTATCGTTTATCAAGTAAGCAGATGTGAGAATACCGGTGACAGCGTAGGCTATACCTATATAAAATGGTTGAGGCCTGAGCCCGTAAACTGAAGCGAGATATCCTGTAAGCATAGCTGTCAAACCGACGGCACTGTAACCGGCGGCTTCATTAAGCCCCATTGCCAGTCCGCGTTCCTGTGGTGTTACAAGGTCTATTTTCATATTGAGCGTCATAGACCAGGTAAGTCCCTGACTGATACCGAGCAGTACATTGGAGAGTAAAATCCAGTTCCAGGATGGACCCCAGCCAAGCATAAACGGAACCGGTAACGCCACCAGCCAGCCAATGACCAATATAAGTTTTCGTGAATAAATATCTGCCAGTACACCCGAAACCAAATTGGTCACGGCCTTTACCACACCGAATGTTATAATGAATGAAAAGACCATGATGTCTGAAGAAATTTTAAATTCTTCCATGCCGATGATGGGCACCACGGTACGTTCCAAGCCAGCCATTCCGCCCACCAGGATATTAACCAAGATAAGCAGTGTGAACTGGTACCGGTTATATTTGAGTCCTAAACGGGGCGTTGATGAAAGCATAATTGATTAAAAACAAAGTAAAACTAAGTTTTTTTTACTTTATTTAAAGAGCAGCACATTTTATTTGCTTTTTGGTTGGAAATAATTTGACTGACGGTGATTATTGGAAGGCAGCTTACCTATACTCTTTGGTTAAGTGATTATTCTACTCCCGTAGTTCCGGTTGTTTTGTTTTTTTTATTCTTCAACATTTCTTCAAATGAGGAAAACAGCAGACCGCCCATTGCCGCACCGTAGAGTGTACTATTCAATGGCTTCGAAGTAATGGCGCAAGAACCCGAACTGCAACCTACGGAATGCCAGTACAGGTATCCGCCTATTGCACCCAGGATTGCTCCGGTTAAAGTCAAGATGTTGTTTTTGATAAACTTATTCATTTACGGGCATTTTTATTTTCCACATTCCTCTCAGCTGTCCGGCTTCATAACCTATGGCTTTGTCTTGCGGATATTTTTCTGAAATTATTTTGAATACATCAGGCGCGATGTCTTTGTCTTTTTGACCATGACAATTCAGACACAGCGGCATACCAAGAGGTATAGCCTTATAATAATATACGCTGTTTTTGTCCTCCATGAGCAGATGTTTGTCTTTGATTCCGGTATCGGCCATCATTTTCTGTATTTTGGTCCATGCTTCTTTGTCATGAATTGAGCTCAATGTATTAGCAGGGTTCCGGTTTTTATCGCTGAGCCTTTGGATACCAACATTGTTTGACATTGAAAGGCTGTCCGTAAGGGGCATTGCATTCAGATTGCAGAATGCTACTGCACCAGGTACTCCTCGCTCGCTGATGGCACTTGTCAGCTTGCCTACCAGTGTTTTTTGGGCTATCATAGCAATACTGTCACCTTTAGCGAGCAAAGCGGTTTTGTCAATTTCTCCTCTTGTTTTTGACAAATTCTCACCACAGCTTATCAAAGCCATAAGTGAAACTACGAAAAACAGATGCTTCATCATTTTAATCGTTTCGATGGTTATTTTATTTCCTTGTAGCTAATATCTTCATTTGGGTTAAATGTCTGTCTTTCTCTGTATCGCGGAGTACAAGTACCACCTGCACTGCACCCGATGTTGAATACAGGCATCAGGGTAAATATCCCACCGAGTGTGATGAGCATGGTGTCGTGCATTCTGATCCCTTCTACAATCACATACAGACCCAAAGCCAGTCTCAAAACGCGCATGAAATCCCAGTTTCTTAATAAATTGAACATAAGCCTTTGTTTTAAATATTGATCAATAAGTTCAAAAATAGGCAAAAGTTTGAATCTGCGCACTATTTTTTGATACCGGTTATCCGTACTACGGATGCGCTGCCTTTATGGTTTTCTCCTTCATGCAGTATTGTTTCGGTCTGGCATGCTTCCTGAATGTCAATTTCATCAAAATCCTGCATTAACGCTTCCACATCGTACAGCAAAGACACATCGACCGGGCCTCCTGCTTTAGGATTCACTGCTTGAAATGCCACATGTGCCTTGCTGAAACCTTCAAGAATAAGCGTGCCGCCTTTTTTAATGTACGAACAGAGCTTTCTGTGGTAATTGCGTCTGTTTGATTCCGGAAAATGTGTATAGATCAAAGCCACCACATCAAATGATTCTGAAGCAAATTCTGCATTTTCAACATCATGCACTCTGTAGTCGATAGATACATTGTGTTTGTCTGCAAGCAACAAGGCCTTTTTTTTACCTTCACTACTTTGATCAAATGCTGTTACCTTCCATCCTGTTTTTGCTGCAAAGACAGCATTGCGTCCTTCTCCTTCTGCTGGTAATAATATGTCTCCTCCAGGTAGAAGGGATAATTTTTCCTTCAGGTATTCGTTGGGTTCGGTGCCATATACATATTCATCCTGACTGAAGCGTTGGTTCCAGAATTCTTTCATCACATTTTACTTAGAATAATCATTTTTCATTAAATGAAAGTCAGCAGCTGCAGATACCAAAGTACGCTGCATGCTGCCGACTAATATTTGAAGTATTAATTAATTCAAAACCTTTGACTGACAGACATAGTCCGTTTTTGGTATGTTAGTCTGTGCTATTGCCTTAAAACCACCTTCCACTTCTATAAAATTTCTGTAACCTCTTGCCTGTAAAATACTGGCTGCTATCATACTTCGGTATCCACCGGCACAGTGTAGGAAAAAGTGTTCCTTCGGGTCGATGTCCTTAACCCAGTCGTTGATGGCATCGAGTGGTCTGTTGTACGATTCTTCTACGTGTTCGGCAGTGTATTCGCTTTCGCGTCGCACATCTATGACCTTGTCTTGGTAAACATTCAGCCTTGAAGCAAATTCGCCGGCTGTGATTCGGTTGACCTGGTCGGTTTCTTTTCCTGCCTTCGCCCAAGCTTCAAATCCGCCCTTCAGATAACCAAGTACCTTGTCAAATCCGACCCGGCTGAGCCTGGTGACAGTTTCTTCTTCTCTGCCCACTTCGGTTACCAATAATATCGGTTGGCCAACATCTGCAAGCATAGCGCCCACCCACGGTGCAAAATCTCCGTCAATACCTATGTTGACAGATTGTGGTATAAATGCCTTCGAAAATATCTTGTCATTCCTCGTGTCAAGTATCAGTGCTCCGCTCTCTTCGGCTGTGGCTTCGAAATCATCCGGTGAAAGTGGTGTAAGACCACCTGACAATACATTTTCAAAACTATTATATCCCTTCTGGTTCATCGCTACGTTCATTCCGAAATATGCAGGTGGAGGCAACAACCCATCGGTGACGGCTTTGATGAATGATTCTTTGTCGGGTTGGTTAAGTGCGTAGTTCAGCTTTTTCTGGTTGCCGAGCGTATCTACCGTTTCTTTCATCATGTTTTTACCACAAGCTGAGCCGGCTCCATGAGCAGGATAAACAGTCAGATCATCGGGCAATGGCAATATTTTGGTGTAAAGGCTATCATAAAGCAATCCTGCAAGCTCGTCTTGCGTCATGTTGGCTGCTTTTTGTGCCAGATCGGGGCGGCCTACATCTCCGAGAAACAAGGTGTCGCCACTGAACAGGGCCTTCTCTTTGCCATTTTCATCAATCAGCAGATAACAAGAGCTTTCAAGTGTATGACCGGGTGTGTGCAGAACCTTTATCTTCACATTTCCAAGCTCAAATATCTGATTGTCTTCCGCAATGACTGCTTCAAAACCGGTTTTTGCAGTTGGTCCGTAGATGATTTTTGCACCGGTCTCTCTGCTCAGGTCAATATGCCCGCTTACGAAATCGGCATGGAAATGTGTTTCGAAAATGTATTTCAGCTTTACATTGTCTTTTTCCAGCCTCTTCAGGTAAGGTGCAGTCTCCCGAAGAGGATCGATGATAGCAGCCTCACCATTCGATGTGATATAGTATGCACCTTGTGCCAAACATCCTGTATAAATTTGTTCTACTGTCATTTTTATTTTAGTTAAGAGTGATGTGATGGTAACTGATACAAAGTTGGAGCTTTTTTTCCGGGCTTACAGTTACTTATGTTACACATCCAGCTAAATGATTTTATTGCTAGTATTTTTACAGATTCTTCTTGGCAAGGTACCAGTCGGTCTTATCGAGCGTAGCGTCAGCTTTTCTTTCCTTGAGGGCATCAAGCGTTTTTGGTGCGCCTACTATCACTTGCTGGCCCGGTTGCCAATTAAGTGGCATGGCTACCTTGTGCTCGTCTGATGTCTGAAGTGCTACGAGTGCACGCTTTATTTCGTCCATATTTCTTCCCACATTCAACGGGTAGTACATGATGAGCCTGATCTTGCCTTCCGGATCAATGATGAAAACCGCTCTTACAGTAGCTGTCTCGCTTTCACCCGGCTGAAGCATTCCGTACAGGTTTGCTACCTTCATGTCGAGGTCAGCTATTATCGGGAAGTTAAACAGTACACCCGTCTTTTCATCTACAGCATTCACCCATGCTATGTGCGAAAAGATACTGTCAATGCTCAGACCGATAAGTTTGGTATTGTGGTTTTTGAAAAAATCGCTCTCCACCGCAAATCCGCTCATCTCTGTCGTACATACAGGTGTAAAATCGGCAGGGTGTGAGAATAGTATCACCCAGCTTCCTTTGTTATATTCTGAAAATTTTAGGTCGCCAGTGGTGGTTACTGCCTGAAAATCTGGTGCCATGTCGCCAATTCTTGGCATTGCATTCCTTACGTTTGTCTCCATAATAGGTTTATTATTAATTGAATGATTAAATCGTCACAAAGTTAATACGCCAACTTGTTTACACTAAGATACTTATGTTACAATTAAGCCTTTATTGCTTCTTATAATCAATATTTAAATATGATAAAAAATACTTATGTATGAATACTGTGCTTTACCGGTAACTGCTTAGGCATGTCTGAGCAAAAACACAGGTGATTTTTTAAGCAATTCTGTTTAGTCTTGTTTCAGCTTCCACAGATCGCCGTTCTTGCACGATGTTTTCTCCAATTTTCCTTGGGTGGTGAGCTCGTCCAGCAACCTTACAGTTTTGTCTCTTGATGTCATCGATAGTTCTGAATATTCGCGTGCGGTCATAGACGGGTATTCGCCGAACAGGCTCTCCCAATCTTTGGCATACAGCTGTTTCTCTATGTTTAAACCAAGCTTTTCAATAGCTGTCTGATAGTCAGAATATGGCCTCGACCCATACACAAATTCGCTCGCGCCGGCAGCATTGGTCACAAAAACAGAAGGGAATCCTCTTACACCATATTTGCGGGCGAGTTCAAGATCCTGTTCGAACAAAGCCTTTGCCTTGCCGCTTTCATAATCTTTTTTCAACTGTGCCTCATCAAGTTTGGCTTCTATGGCTGCCACACGTATATTTTCCCAACGGGTAATATTCTTTTTCTTCATAAAAACCAACTCGCGCAATGCTCTCATGAACACTACGGCTTTCTCCTTGTCTTGAAGCTCTGCCGCCTTAAACGCAATGGAAGGCGGATATGAAGAATCAAGCGGGTCTTCAATCCATACATCGCCGTCTATAGGCATATCGTAGTGCAGGCTTACCTCATCCCAATGCGAGGCCACATCCGACGGCTTGCTGATGCCGCCACTGTTGTAGCTCCAGTCGGGCAATAGTCCTCCCATGTGGTATTCTATCTGCAGTTTTTTGCCATATTCGAGCTTTAGTTTCCGCAGTTGAGGCTCTATACCCCAGCAAGACGAACAGATTGGGTCTGTAAAATAAACAATGCGCAACACTTGTTCGCTGCGAACAGGTTGTGTATCCGGTTTTTTTTCGGTTTTGTCTCCGGGCATTTCACAAATACCGGTCTGCGGATTGCACAACAGTGGATTATTCTTGTCTGTCATATTCTTGGTTTTTTGTGCATGCCCCTGCAAGGTAGCAGCAAGCAAAAGCATGATGTAAATGATATTGCTTAATTTCATCCTTATGTTAAATATTTAGAAAATTATATACTACGATTGATACTCTAACAACACCGCATCGTTTTTGTTCAGACCCGGCTACAGCACATCAATTTTCGAGATAACCAAATTTTCCGCTGTTGAAATCCTGGAATGCCTCCATCAGTTCTTGTCTTGTGTTCATGACAAAAGGCCCGTGTGCGGCTATCGGCTCGTTGATGGGTTCACCGCTTAATATTAAAACAACGGCGTCTTCATTTGCATTTATGACGAAGTCTTCACCATCTTGTGCCATTAGTACAAAATTATCAGTTGGTACATTTTCACCTTCGTTAACCCTTATACTGCCTTCTATTACCAGCAATGCCGTATTGTAGTGTGCCGGCAAACGAAATTTCGCTTCGGCGTCTGCCTTCAGCCTTGCATTCATTACATACATAGGTGTAAAGGTAGATGCACTTCCTTTCATACCCATGTATTCTCCTGCTATTACTTCTATTTCTCCTTTGCCATCATCTAGTATATAGCGGCTTATTGCTTCCTTTTTCAGAGCCTGGTATTTGGGTTTGCTCATCTTATCCTTCGCCGGTAGGTTTACCCACAGCTGCACCATCTGCATAACACCTCCGGTCTTACTCCACTCGCTCTCGTGAAATTCCTTGTGCAGTATGCCGCTCGCAGCAGTCATCCACTGTACGTCACCTTCGCCTATGATGCCACCGCCACCACTACTGTCATGGTGTTCGATGCGGCCTTTGTATGCAATGGTCACAGTCTCAAATCCACGATGAGGATGCACACCTACACCTTTTGGTATCTCAGTAGGGTCGAAGTGATATTTCGACCCGTAATCTAATAATATGAACAGATTCATGCGCTGCATATCAAGCAAGTATGAGGCCGGTATGAAATTATGTACACTGAATCCGTCACCTACGAAGTGCGGCTCACGTGGCTGGATGATAGCTTCTACAGATTTTGTATTCATGATGTTTTTTTATACAAATTTACGTTGAGTTCAACTGCATTGCCTTAATGTACATTAAGAAGTACGATATGTATCATATAAGGTATTATATTACTGCCTGATCACAAATGTTTTATTGTTGATGGAATTATTTCAACGCTTTATTTGTTGCTTGGTAGCAAACCGGATATTTATAGACAAAATTTTACAAAATTTCACGTGTTTGTTTAAATTTGTAACATTATTCCAATTCAAAAAAATCATAACCATGACTGAAATGAAACAGTTCGTACCAACAGATGAAGCAAAAGGGCAAGCAAAACGACTCCGCCTCTTTGCTATACTCGCCTGGGTTATCGCCATAGCCGGTGAAATATTTGCCATCATGAAACTCCTGCACAACGATATGCTCACTTGGCTCATCGTAGCCATTGTGGTCATCTTGGGGCTATCAATAGCAGGCTCGCTCATGTGGAAAAAAGCCAACCGACTCGATCCGGCATCCGAAAAAGACAAAACACGCTTCTTTTTTCAAAACCAACTGGGCGCCATCATGGCAGTTCTTGCATTTCTGCCGCTGGTCATCTTCATATTCACCAACAAAGACCTAGACAAAAAGACCAAAGGCATAGCCGGTACCATCGGCATCATTGCGCTGCTCATAGCAGGCATCACAGGCATAGACTTCAATCCGCCATCCGTAGAGAAATATACACAGCAGATCAACGAGCAGACACAGGTCATCAAAGACCTCAACAATGGCCTCGACCTCGTTTACTGGACCGACCAAGGCAACAAATTTCACATATTCGAAGATTGCCAGCATATTAAAGGCCGCAACATACACAGCGGCACAGTAGAAGATGCCTGGAAAGCCCGCAAAATAGGTGACTCCGAGCTCTGCCTCACTTGCCGCAAACGCTCTGAGAAGGCACATGGCCTCGAACCGGGTTCTACACTCAAAGAAGTACCCGAAGCAGCACCACAAGAGGCACAATAACGCTGTAAAATGAATGTTTTGGGCGTGCCCCTGTCGGGTCAGGCCATCCGCTTTACTTCGTGTTCGCTTCTGTCCTTCACGC
>JAIBCG010000111.1 GCA_019694295.1 Saprospiraceae bacterium | reverse complement strand
AAAATCTTCTTCATGTAGATTCTTGTTTATATGTTTTAATAATTTACCCCTATAATACTGTGTACTTATTTTGCATCACAAATTTAAGATTTTTATCCGTATTTTCGCTTAACTAAACGACATTGAATTAACAATTAAAAAATTAAAAGTGAAAAGTGAGAGGTAAATGGTACGAATTTCCTTCAAAGATCTTCGTTTTGCTCCCATTAGAGGCTGGGGTGCGGTAGAGGAAGTTCAAAATATCTGACATAAGCAAATGTCAAAATCCCATAGGGATGACATGTTTATAGAAACAAGCATGCGAATGTAGATAACCCTGGAAGGGTGACACGATGTTGAACCGCAAGATCTTCGTTTTGCTTCCTTTAGGAAAGAGGCAAACAAAACGGAGATTTTTGTATAACTTTCCGCTTGCCCGGCGCAGTATCTGCTTCATACGCTTAACTTCTGAATGGTTCTAAAAATGCCTGAATTATTACAAGATCATCCGTGTGATATAGATTGTGAAAGCAAAAGATGCCACCAGACGAATATAATAAAATCTAACAGTAAAAATGAATATCGAAATAAATTTTTAAAAAAATAATTAGCTTTACTTGACATAGCATTACTTTTATTTTATATTTGATTTTTTATTCATTTTTTAATAAAAACTACATAAATCATGAAAAGAGAACAAAATTATCGGAAAAAAATAAAATTATTACCAAATTATATTCTGTCATACATGGGGGGGTAATTTATAATTTGGCAATTTTAATTGTTGTACTTATGCTTTCGACTTCCCTTCAGTTATCAGCTCAATCGTCTGACCCACCCTTAGGTTATGAATGTAATGGCATTTTGGGGGATTCTCCAGAAATGCCTTTGGTACTTACCAATTGCCCCTTTAGTAGTATCTTGCCTGAAGATTTATCTGCTTTGCCAGTTGCTACCATCCATGTTAATTTTCATTTTATTAGATTTAAAGGTGATTTGAAACTTGGTCCCGGCAATTTTAAACCTGACTTATCTTGGGGTGAGAAATTATGTGGAGATAAAATAGCACAACTTTTGGTAGATGGGTGCAATAATGATGCTATGAATGTTGCTGCCAATCCTCTAAATCTGGCAGTTGGCTACCCCAATTATATTGGTGATTCAAAGTTAAGACTTAGAATAGTGGGCAATGGAAATGGCAATGGAATATATTATTGGGATGAGAAACCTTCATCATTTCCTAATAATAATGTTGTAAATATAATTATTGATTCTGATACAAAATATAATGTAAATGGTTATACTAATTTCAATTCAAAAAATATATATTTAAACAATATGTATAAATTGATATTTACAGACAGTGCTAATTGGTGGGATTATAAAAATTTACTTTGGCATGAATTGGGCCATGCTTTTGGCATTTTATGCCATTCATTTGAAACCCAAGGCAATTGTGCCAATGAGGATATTAATACACCTGCCGAATGTGGTACAGGGCCGGGTAATAATGACTGTGGCTCACCGGATAAACCTGGTTGTAGCAACTGGAGTACTCAAAGCAACAATATAATGGGTTACAATGGTAAGGTGCCATGGGCTCTATCACCTTGCCAATGGACTGCATTTTATTCAGGCATATATACTACTTCCCATAAATCAACTATTGATTTTTGCTCTGATAACTCCCAGCCTCCCATCATTATACCATCAGGGGCTTTCATAACCTGGAGTACTCTTAAGTTGCTCAATCGGGATGTTATAGTTCAAACAGGTGCCCAATTAACTATTAATTGTGAGGTACGGATGGGTGCAGACAGGACAATAAAAGTGGAACGTGGAGCAAAATTGATAGTGGATGACGGTGCCATACGAAATCTTTGTTTTGAGAAGAGGTGGGGAGGTATCTATGTTGAAGGCAATAATACACTTCCTCAACCAGATCCAAACAGTTTTCCGGGTCTGAACGAAGCCGGAATAGTTTTTGTAAAAAATGGATCTGTTATAGAAGGAGCAGCAGATGCCATGATTACCGCCAGACCAGGCGAGTTGTGGAATGAACAATATTGGGGTGGAGTTATGTATGCTGAGAACTCAAGTTTTGTCAACAACCGACGGGTGGCGGCGTTCATGCGATATACATTTCCAAATAAAAGCAAATTCAGGCATTGCTCCATGAATGAAAGTGGGTCATTGTTCAACTCCTATGGCGTTACCGTTTGGAGTTGTAAAGGAATTACTTTTGAAGGTAATGATCTTGGACCTTTTGATAATCAGGCCATTTATGGTATTGACATGGGTATTGAAGTGTTGGATGATAACACAATACATAATTGTCAAAATGGTATTGAAAGTCTTGTGACTACTCCCTTGGTTGGCAACATCATAAACGTAGATGGTAGCTCAACACCAAACAAATTTATGAATAATAAAAAATACGATATACTGCTACATGGTTCAGATCTGAGCTTAATTAACAGTATCAACTCAAACTATTTCTTACCGGGTAGTTCGTCATCAGTAACAGGGGTAGCTGTTGACGGTTATGCAACGGTGGATATTAAAAATAATTCATTCGCGAATAGAGATTTTAGTATTCTTTTAAGTGATGCAGGGAACCTAAGTAAATTGCACTGTAACATATTCGAATCAAATACATCAAACGGGATAGTGTTGACCGGTAATAATGAAAAGACCTTATTTTACAACAACACTTTCTATGCAGGTCACCTCAATATTTCCGTATTGCCACAGGCTTCTCAACCCGGGATAGTGTTCAGCCCACAAAATTCATCGGGGTCCAGTAACCCATCCAATTCATTAGCAGCCGACAACTGCTTTTATGTGGGTAATAAACAAGATGTATATGCAAACCCTAGCAACACCGTTTTGTTTAATTACAAACGAAGAGTACCTGACGGCTCCTGTTACATACCAAACAATCATCTATCGGATGGTGGAGTCAACAATTATATGGTTGCAGATGCCGGACCGTCTGTACCGGATTGTGACGATAATTCTTTTGACCTGCCACCAACGACTGAAGAATATGTTACATGGCGTACTTATACACAGTATTTGAAGAGCATGGCTGAGGCTATGCCTGCCAACAGTACTCTTGTAGATTCGTATCATCTGGCAGAGCTAAAACTGAGCCACTGGCGCACACTGTTGGTGTCCCAAGCTCTGACCACTCATGAATATACCACCATAGAAGGAATACTGGCTCCAGAGACAAACATTATCGCCCAGAAAATGAAATTTGGGATTGCGCTTGCCAGTAACAACTACACAAAAGCACAAAGCATATTGGACCAATTGCCTGATGCTTCATTAGAAGACCAATACTTTAAATATACCCAACAAGTATGCCTTCAAATAAATCAGCTGCCATGGTCCGATACCTTAACCATCGCACAGCTTACACAATTGCATCTGATAGCACAAAGTGAGCTGCCATCAAAAGTATATGCAAGGGGAATACTTGCGTTAAAAACCGGAGCCACGTTTGAGCCCCTTACAGTGCTTATGCCCGTACTACCCGAGACGCGAGAAGCAGCCCAATCGGAATCATCGGTGGATGATAATAGTTGGTCTGTATCACCTAACCCGGCTGAGAATGTACTCAATATACAAATGGAGGAAAATAAACTGGGCGCCTTGCTACATGTAGTGGATGTATTCGGCAAAACATGGATAAATAATGAACTGCATGAAGGAACAACTACAGCTCAGATAGATTTATCAAAAATACCGGTTGGTCTGTATATAGCCGTATTGCAGAAGCGGGGTCAAACAGAGAGAATGCGCAAGTTTGTCAAGAAATAATAATTTTTAACATACAGTAAGGAGCAGACATAGCCTGCTCCTTACTTAATAATACATAAGATATGAAACATATTCTAGCCTATATACTATTGATTTTGCTGCTGTCATGCCTGAATACAGTAATGAGTGGGCAGACTTTCAGTAAAACCTATAATTTTAACGACGGCATAGACGCCGGTTTTAAAGTTTTCAAGCACAACGATAATTATTTTGTACAGTTTTGGGGTGAAAATAAGGACTACAGTGACCCCTCAGTTATTCATGTTACAAACTACATGGGCTTTTTAAGAACAGACCTTGAAGGCAACTTGATTACGAGTAAAATTTATGATAGTCTGATATGCTACAAGACCATGTGGCTCAAAGGAGACAAATTGCTGATGGCCGGTAACAAAAGTACTAAGCCTGACTTCGAAAAAAAGATATATTTACTGACAACAGGCTACGACGGAGAGATACAGGATGAAAAAAAGCTTGAGTTTAATACCGGCAACCACAGAGTAAGTGATTCTGGTAGAGACCAAAACAAGAATTATTATCTGACTGATAGAGTGATTTATTATGGGGACAATAACAAAGAAAAACTGTATTTTAACGATACCATCCTGTTGCACAAGTGGGATAGTACTTTGAATTACAAAAAAACCATAATGGTGCCATTTCTTCAGCCTATCACCTATGGTGTAAATACCGCCGTCCACAACGACAATTACTTTGTAAGCTCTATCATGTATTTTGATACCATAAAAGGATCGGGGTCTTCCACTCGAACGGCTGTGGTGGCTTACGATTCGACAGGGCAGCTCCTGTGGCAGTACAATCCCCTCAAGAACCGTATTACAGGTGGTACAAATGTTGTTACTGAAACAGCAGGATTTAAGGATTCAAGTACAGCAGTGCTGATGTCTTACGATTACCTTGGTAATACCTGGCAGCAGGTCATAAAATTCAACAACAAGGGCGAAAAGCTGTGGGAGTACGATGACAAACCAGAGCACCCCTTTTATTACTATACCTACTTTTCGATATTCAAAACCAAAGATGATGGTGTTATATTATGTGGAGAGAATTCATTTTTTGACTTTGATCCGGATTGGGACAAAGCCAGTGCGATAATCGCCAAGCTTGATAAAAACGGCAATCTACAGTGGAGGCGGTATATTTGGGATCATAATGTTCAGGCCAGAAGGTGCGGTTTTATTAATGGGATGGAGCTTGACAACGGGAATCTTATCATTACCGGAACACTTGTTGATTCAGCAGGCTTTGCGCAATTTGATACTCGGGTTTGGCTGCTGTTGCTCGACTCGGTTGGTTGTTATAACCCCGGCTGCGGCAAGTTTGATTCCATAACGGCTACGCAGAACATCGTACTCGTCGGGAAAGATATGCTCAAGCTCAGCCCTAACCCTGCGCACGATTATGTAAGGGTAAGCTGGAATAATACACCCACACCTGCAGAAAGGCTGCTGGTCTATGATCTGAAAGGCCGAACGGTGGCAGAAAAAACAGTACACGACAGGTCGGGAAGTATAGAGTTGTCAGTCACTGATTTACCTGCAGGCACCTATCTGGTAAAAATACAGGGTAACAAATGGGAGAGCCCACCAGAGAAGATGGTAAGGCAGAAGTGAGAAGTGAGAAGTGAAAAGTGAAAAGTGAAAAGTGAGATGTAAGTGGTAAGTGTTGAGTAGTGAATGGTGTTGGTTTTTATACAACTTTCTGCTTGCCCTAAGCCATCATCGTCCGAAATAAAATCCTGAAAATTCCTGGAATCCTGAAAATCCTGATGCTGACAAGGAAACGAGATGCTGTCCGCCCGCTCAGGCTATGCTGACCTCATGCCGGTCTTTTTGAGTGAAAAGTGAGAAGTGAAAAGTGAAAAGTGAGATGTAAGTGGTACGAATTTCTATCAAAATCTTCGTTTTGCTCCCTTTAGGGTAAGGGGCAGACAAAACGAGGATTTTGCGGTTCAGCAACATGTCACCCTTTCAGGGTTTTTCCATCTTCGGATTTTTTTTCTATAAACATGTCATCCCTATGGGATTTTAGCTTTTGTATATGTCAGATATCTTGCACTTCTCCCTGCCTCACCCCGGCCCTCTCCATTTCCGGCGAAACGGAGAAGGAGACTCTATTTTTTTTTCTATTTGCATTTTTAGTGCCTTCTCCTGATTGGAATCAGGAGAAGGTGGCCAACGGCCGGATGAGGTAAAATGTGGTGCTGACAGTCTCCTTGTAAGAGAAATTTTCTGGCATATAGCCAATAGGTGCCATCCGAGATTCAGACGAAAAGAGTTGCTCTCTTTCCGCTTGCCCCGGCCCTGAAGGGAGGCGGAAAGAAAAACAGTTCAATTTTCCATCAAAATCTTCGTTTTGCTCCCTTGAGGAAAGAGGCAAACAAAACGGAGATTTTTTTTGTCCAACTTTCCGCTTGCCCGGCCCAGTATCCGCCTTAATTCTCTTAACTTCTGAATGGTTCAAAAAATGCTGAATATTAATGTTTCACAACAGCATACATCTTACATTTCACTTACAACTTACAACTAACAACTTACAACTTACAACTAACAACTAACCACTGACCCATGCCGCGTATTCTATGGTAAAAACCAAGCACTCACATTATTTTTTTCAAGAAAGATAACCCACTGTGTTTACGTAAGGTTTATCCCTTTTGATTACTGCAAAGGCTCTTGCGACCACCTTACACCT